>NZ_DATFAV010000172.1:0-15602 GCF_035254145.1 Caulobacter sp.
CCTGTCGCCGGCCGAGGCCGTGGCCGGCAGCGCCAGGGGCCTGGCCGCCGTGCAGGGGCCGCTGGAGCCGGGCGTGCGCACCGAGAGCCTGTCGGTCGAGGGTCCCAACGGCCCGGTCCCCTGCCGCGCCTATCGCCCCGACAACCAGGACGGCGCCGCGCCCTTGATCGTCTACGCCCACATGGGCGGCGGGGTGATCGGGGACCTGGAGAGCTGCCACGCCTTCTGTTCGGTCCTGGCGCGGATCTGCCGCACGGCGGTGATCTCGATCGACTATCGCCTGGCCCCCGAGCACAAGTTCCCGGCCGGCCTCGAGGACGTGCTGGCCGCCTATCGCTGGGCCCGCGACAACACCGCCCGCTTCGGCGCCGCGCCGCTGCCGCCGGCCATCGGCGGCGACAGCATGGGCGGCAACTTCGCCGCCATCGTCGCCCAGGAGATGAAGCGCCACGGCGAGCCGCAACCGGCCGTGCAGATCCTGATCTATCCGGCCGTGGACGTCGCCAGCGAGACGCCGTCCATGACCACCTACGCCGACGCCTATCCGCTGACCCGGGCGACCATGGACTGGTTCATGGGCCACTATATGAGCGCCGACGCCGACCCGGCCGATCCGCGCCTGTCGCCCGACAAGACCCAGGACCTGTCGGGCCTGGCGCCCGCTGTTATCGCCACCGCCGGCTTCGATCCCCTGGTCGACCAGGGCGAGGCCTACGCCAAGCGGCTTGATCAGGCTGGCGTACCCATCCGTTACCGTTGTTACGACAGCCTCGCGCACGGCTTCACCGCCTTCACGGGGGCGATCCCAGCAGCGGATGCTGCTTGCCGAGAGATCGCAGGATTGGTCCGAGAAGCGTTCGACCAGTGGGTCGACTAGTGGTCCCCAATCTTCTCCCTTCCCCCTTTGATGGGGGAAGGGCGGGGTTGGGGGTGACCCCGCCGGACGATTTCGCGCGATCGAGCCACATCCTGAACCGCTGTCACCCCCATCCCCAGCCCTTCCCCCATCAAAGGGGGAAGGGGGCATGACCGCGCCTGCCCCCACCATGCGCGCCCTTGTCGTCGAGGCGCTCGCCCCCGACTTCGCCGGCTGCGCGGTCCGCGACGTCCCGACGCCCTCCCCCGGTCCCGGCGAGGCGCTGGTCCGCGTCCGCGCGGCCAGCGTCAACTTCCCCGACCTCCTGATGACGCGCGGCGAGTACCAGCTGAAGCCGCCCCTGCCCTTCACGCCCGGCCTCGACCTGGCCGGCGAGGTCGTGGCGCTGGGCGAGGGCGTCACCGGCCTGTCGGTCGGCCAGGCCGTGGTCGGCGGGGCGCGGCTGGGCGGCTTCGCCGAATACGCCGTGCTGTCGGCCGAGGCGCTCAGGCCCAAGCCCGACCGGCTATCCTTCGCCGAGGGCGCGGCCTATGGCGCGGCCTATCTCAGCGCCTATGTCGCCCTGGTGCGCCGCGCGCGGCTGGAGCCGGGCGAGTGGGTGCTGGTGCATGGCGCGGCCGGCGGGGTCGGGCTGGCGGCCGTGGACCTGGCCAAGGCCCTGGGCGCGCGGGTCATCGCGGCCTCGGCCTCCGACGACAAGCTGGCCAGGATCCAGGCGCTCTACGCCCCCGACGCCGTCGTCAACGTGACCGGCGGCTTCCGCGAACAGGTGAAGGCGATCACCGGCGGCCGCGGGGCCGACGTGATCTACGACCCGGTGGGCGGCGACGTGTTCGACGAGAGCGTCCGCTGCATCGCCTTCGACGGGCGGCTGCTGGTGATCGGCTTCACCTCGGGGCGGATCCCGACCATCTCGGCCAACATGCCGCTGATCAAGGGCTTCTCGGTCGTCGGCGTGCGCGCCGGCGAGTACGGGCGGCAGTTCCCCGAGCGAGGACGCGAGAACACCGAGGCCGTGTGGAAGATGGCGAACGAAGGCGTGATCCGGCCGCACGTGCATGCGGAGGTTCCGCTGGAGCGCTGGCGAGAGGCGTTCGAGCTGCTGAGCCAGCGCAAGGTGGTGGGCAAGGCGGTGATCGTTCCTTAGAAACTGTCATCCCGGCCAAGCGCGAAGCGCGCCGAGCCGGGACCGTCGAAAGCGCCGCGCTCGCCGCGGTCCCGGATCTTCGCCGCGCCGCGTCCGGGATGACAGCTTCCACAGTCGACTCAGGTTGACATCCACCGCCCGTTCTTTTATCCACCGCCCCTCACTCGCGAGGCCCTCGGCTCCGCGTCCAACGTTTTGCATTTCGGAGCCACGTCGTGAAGCGCACCTTCCAGCCGTCGAAGCTCGTGCGTGCCCGCCGTCACGGCTACCGCGCGCGTATGGCCACCAAGAATGGCCAAAAGGTCGTCGCGCGTCGCCGCGCCAAGGGCCGCAAGCGCCTGACCGCCTAATTGCTCTTCCTCCTTCGGGAGGCGAGATCATGATCAAAGCCGCCTTTTCCACAGACCTGGCTTCAGGTTCTCGCCGGAAAGGCGGCTTTTTTCATGCCTGACGCCCAGCAACCCCTGAAGTTCGAGCGCCTGAAGAAACGCCCCGACTTCCTGCTGGCCGCCAAGGCCCCGGCCCTGTCGCGCGGCGCGGTCTTCGTCCAGATGCGCAAGCGGCCCGACGAGGATCCGGTGGTCCGGGTCGGTTTCACCGCCACCAAGAAGATCGGCGGCGCCGTCGAGCGCAACCGCGCCAAGCGCCGCCTGCGCGAGGCCGCCAGGCTGGTCCTGCCCCTTCATGCGCGCCCTTCACACGACTATGTGTTCATCGCGCGCGGCGGAACCACGATGCGCGAATGGGGGCGTTTGCTTGACGATGTCAAAACCGCGCTGATAAGCCTCGCCGCCGAGCACGATCGCGGGGGGACCAGAGTCTCCAAGCCGTCGTCCGGCGAACCCGCCGTCGCCGTTTCTTCCCAACAACCCGATCCCACAGTTTCCGGTTAAGCGCTCCATGCAGAACGACAACAAAAACACGCTGATGTTCATCGTCAGCGCGTTCGTGATCCTGATCGGGTACCAGTTCTTCATCCTGGGTCCGCAGCAGAAGAAGGCCGAGGCCGAGATGCGGGCCAAGAAGGCGGCCGAGCAGCAGGTCGCGGCCCAGCAGGGCGTGACCCTGGACGCCAACGGCAATCCCGCGCCGCTGCGCCTGTCGCGCGACGCGGCCAAGGCCCAGAGCCCGCGCATCGTCGTCGACACCCCGGCCCTGTCGGGCTCGATCGCCCTGAAGGGCGGCCGCATCGACGACCTCTTGCTGCGCAAGTACGCCGAGACGATCGACAAGAACTCGCCGCCGGTCGAGCTCTTCCGTCCGGAAGGGGCCGAGCACGCCTGGTTCGCCGATTTCGGCTGGGCCGGCGCCAACCTGCCGGGCCTGCCCGACAGCCGCACCGTGTGGACCGCCGCGCCGGGCCAGGTGCTGCGTCCCAATTCGCCGGTGACCCTGACCTATGACAACGGCATGGGCCTGACCTTCACCCGCGTCATCGCCGTCGACGACCAGGCGATGTTCTCGGTGACCGACAGCGTCAAGAACAACGGGACGGCCGCCTTCCAGCTGGCCCCCTACGCCACCGTCCAGCGCCAGGGCATCACCGACCACCTGGGCAAGACCCAGATCGTCCACGAAGGCGCGATCGGCGTCCTGGGCTCGGGCAAGGACCAGAAGCTGGAGCTGGCCAAGTACGGCAAGTGGAAGAAGGACAAGCCGCTCACGACCTTCGACTCGGTCGGCGGCTGGGCCGGGATCACCGACAAGTACTGGCTGGCCGCCCTGATCCCCGGCCAGAACGAGACGATCAAGGCCCAGTACCGCGTGACCAACGTGGCCGGGACCGATGTCTACGACGTCAACTTCGTCGGCCCGACCCAGGCTCTGAACCCGGGCGCGACCCTGACCCAGACCACCCGCCTGTTCGCCGGCGCCAAGACCGTGCCGCTGCTGCGCAAATACCAGTACGGCGGCGGCAAGCCCCCGGCCTGGTGGGAGTTCTGGAGCAACGCCAAGGCGCAGATCCCGCGCTTCGACGACGCCGTCGACTGGGGCATGTTCCGCTTCTTCACGCGCCCGATCTTCAACATCCTGGAGATCTTCTATCGCCTGGTCGGCAACTTCGGCCTGGCCATCATGCTGCTGACCGTCGTGCTCAAGCTCATCCTCTATCCGATGGCGGACAAGAGCTATGAGAGCATGGCCAAGATCAAGAAGATCCAGCCCGAGGTCGAGAAGCTGAAGGCCAAGCACAAGGACGACCCGACCAAGCAGCAGCAGGAGATGATGCAGCTGTATCAGAAGGAGAAGATCAACCCGATGATGGGCTGCCTTCCGATGCTGATCCAGATCCCGGTCTTCTACTCGCTGTACAAGGTGCTGACCGTCACCATCGAAATGCGCCACGCGCCGTTCTTCGGCTGGATCCAGGACCTGTCGGCCCGCGATCCGTCGACGCTGTTCAACCTGTTCGGCGCGATCCCCTGGGATCCGGCCACGGCCCCGCTGATCGGCGGCTTCCTGGGCGGTCCGCTGCACATCGGCGTCTGGCCGCTGCTGTACGGCTTCACCATGTGGCTGACGACGGCGATGAACCCGCCGGCCGGCGACCCCATCCAGCAGCGCATCTTCCAGCTGTTCCCGATCATCTTCACCTTCACCCTGTCGCAGTTCGCGGTGGGCCTGGTGATCTACTGGTGCTGGAGCAACGTCCTGACCATCGTCCAGCAGTACATCATCATGCGCCGCTATAAGGTCGAGAACCCGATCGACAAGATCATCGCTCGCCTGCAGGGCAAGCCCGTTAGCGCGACCTGATGAGCGAAGACCCGATCTTCACACCCCCTCTTTTCACCGAAGAGGAAATCGAGACGGCGCGGGTGTTCTTCGCCCAGCCGGTCTCGTTCATCATGGGCGCGGTGCGCATGGACGCCATGCCCGCGCCCGACCTGCCCGAAGTGGCCTTCGCCGGTCGCTCCAACGTCGGCAAGTCCAGCCTGATCAACGGCCTGGTGAACCAGAAGTACCTGGCCCGCGCCTCGAACGAGCCGGGCCGCACGCGCGAGATCAACTTCTTCCTGCTGGCCGAGAAGCTGCGGCTGGTCGACCTGCCTGGCTACGGCTTCGCCCGCGTCTCGCGCTCGATCGCCGACAAGTTCCAGGACCTGGGTCGCGCATACCTGCGCGGAAGAGCCAACCTCAAGCGCGTCTATGTGCTGATCGACGCCCGCCACGGCCTCAAGACCGTCGACCTGGAGGCGCTGGACGCCCTGGACGAGGCGGCGGTCAGCTACCAGATCGTCCTGACCAAGGCCGACAAGATCAAGCCGGCCGAGGTCGACAAGGTCGTCGCCGACACCCTGAAGGCCATCGCCAAACGCCCCGCCGCCTTCCCCCGCGTGCTGGCCACCTCGTCCGAGAAGGGCCTGGGCCTGCCGGAGCTGCGGGCGGAGATCGTCCGGGTGTGTATCGACGAGTAGCCACGGCCCCACTCACGCTGCGTGGGTTTGGGGATATGTTTGAGCCATTAACCTTACGCTAGGGTTCGCCCGCCAGAACCCCGCCTCCCCGTTTCCAAGAAAAGTCTCCCGACCATGCACCGCCACGAACTGAAGACCTGGCCCAAGTACTTCGCCGCCGTCCGCTCGGGGCAGAAGCGCTTCGAGATCCGCCGCAACGATCGTGAGTTCAAGGTCGGCGACATCCTGGTGCTGCGCGAGTTCGACCCGGCCACCGACACCTATACCGGCCAGGCCGAGGAGCGTCAGATCACCTTCCTGCTGTCCGAGGAGGACTATGGCGGGGTGATCCACGGCTTCGTGGCCATCGGCTTCGGCGAGGTCGCGCCGCATCCGGACGCCGCCGCCGGCGTCACCGCCGAGCAGCTGGCCGACTGGCACGAGGCCGCCGCCTCCAACGCCGCCCTGCGCGCCCAGGAGGCCCGCAAGGTCTCGCAGAGCTACGCCGAGAGCAACATGGGCGTCGCCCGCGACCGCCACGCCGCCGTGGCCGACGCGGCCGAGGCCGAGGCCGGCTTCCACGCCGCGGCGGCGCGGATCGTTCGCAAGGGGTGAATGTCTAAAAGATCCTCCCCCGGCCAAACGGGGAGGCGCCCCGGAGGGCTGGAGGGGGCGAACTGGGCGAACGCCGCATTGCCCCCCTCGGTCGGCTTCGCCGACAGCTCCCCCTTATGACGGGGGAGCGTCTTACGCTTAAGCCGCCTCGCTCACATGCGCCGGGAACACGTCGTCCATGCGCAGATAGGTGATCAGGCGGTTTTCCATCGAGATGATGGCCTGGATGTAGCGCAGCTCTTCCACGCCGACGTCCGGGGCCGGCTGCAGGCTGTCGCGCGGCACGGTGAAGGTCTCCGACACCGCGTCCACGAGGATGCCGGCCAGGCGGTCCTGACACTCGACGACGACGATGACGTGACGGGTCTCGGGGATGGTGACGCCCAGGCCCAGGCGGTTGCGCAGATCGATGACCGGCATGATCGCGCCGCGCAGGTTGATGACGCCGCGCATATAGGCCGGAGCGTGCGGGATCGGGGTGGCCGGGGTCCAGCCACGGATCTCGCGAACGGTCTTGACGTCGATGCAGAACTCCTGCTCGCCGATGCAGAACGAGATCAGCTCCAGAGCAGGCGCGGTATTGTCGGTCATGAGCGGTCCCCGGGAACGAAAGCCTTGACCGGAGCGGCGTTCGACGCGCTCCGGAACACCTTGCCAGATAAGCCTGGGCCGTCTTTAGCAAGCGTTAAGCCAAACCCGTTCCGGCCGCGCCCAAATGTCGCGGACGTCAAAACTGTCATCCCGAGTCTGCGCTGCGCTTGCCCGGGATGACAGCCTTTATAGCTAAGGCTCCGACAAGCCCTCGTCGCCGTCGTCGGACAGGTTGAACTCGTACCAGACGCCGTTCAGCACGCCGAAGGCGACAGCCAGGCCCAGCCCCAGGATCCAGGTGAAGTACCACATGGTCGCTTCCTCTTCAGTACAGGTCGGGGTTGGTGGTCAGGGCGGCGGTCGTGCTGCGGCCCCACAGAACCTGGTAGACCCAGGCGGTGTAGAGCAGGACCAGCGGCAGGAAGATCACCGTCACCACCAGCATCACGAAAAGGGTCAGATGGCTGGACGAGGCGTTCCACACCGTCAGGCTGGAACGCGGATCGGCCGAGCTGGGCAGGATGAACGGGAACATCGACAGGCCCACGGTCCCGATGATCCCCACCGTCGACAGCGACGAGCCGCCAAACGCCATCCAGGCCTTGTTCCAGCGCATGCCGACCAGGGCCAGGGCCGCGCCGGCGAAGCCCAGCACCGGCGCGATCATCATCCAGCCATGGCGGCCGTAATTGTCCAGCCAGGCTCCGGGAGCCCGCACGGCGGCGGCCCCGCGCAGCGGGTTGGAGGCGCCAGCCGCATCGGCCAGGCCCTCGATCCGGAAACCCAGCCCGCCGAACGCCACCCAGAAGCCGCCGGCCGCGAACAGCACGATGCTGGCCAGGCCCGCGATCTCGCCGAACAGGCGGGCGCGGTCGGTGACCGGTCCCTCTTCGGCCTTGATGGTGATCCAGGCCGCGCCGTGCAGCACCAGCATCGCCACCGACAACAGGCCGCACAGCAGGGCGAACGGCGAGAAGAGGCCGATGAAGCTGCCCTCGTAGAAGGCGCGCAGATCGTCGTTCAGGCGGAAGGGCGCGCCCTGCAGCACGTTGCCCAGGGCCACGCCGAAGCACAGCACCGGCACGAAGCCGCCGATGAACAGGCCCCAGTCCCAGAACGAGCGCCAGCGCGGATTGGGCCGCTTGGAGCGGTACTTGAAGCTGACCGGCCGCAGGATCATCGCCGCCAGCACCACGAACATGGCCAGATAGAAGCCCGAGAAGCTGATGGCGTAGACGAACGGCCAGGCCGCGAAGATCGCGCCACCGCCCAGGATGAACCACACCTGGTTGCCTTCCCAGGTGGCGCCGACGGTGTTGATGACCATGCGCCGCTCGGCGTCGTCCTTGGCGACAAAGGGCAGCAGGGCCCCCACGCCCATGTCGAAGCCGTCGGTCAAGGCGAAGCCGATCAGCAGGATCCCGACCAGGGCCCACCAGATGACGCGGAGGGTGGCGAAGTCGACGGGAAGTTCCATGACTGTGCTCTCCTTAAGCCGCGGCCGGTTCGGGCGTGGGCGACTCGCCGTCCGGGACGGGGTCGTGCTGGGCGAACGGGCCTTTCTTGATGGCCCGCAGGATCAGCCCGACCTCGACCACGGCCAGGCCGCCGTACAGCAGGGTGAAGACCGCGATGCTGGTCAGCAACTGCGGCACGGTGAGGCTCGAGGCGCCCAGGAAGGTCGGCAGCACCCCGTCCACCGCCCAGGGCTGACGTCCCACCTCGGCCAGCACCCAGCCCAGCTCGGTCGAGATCCACGGCAGCGGAATGGCCGCCACGGCCAGGATCAGGAACCACTTGGTGTCGTGCTTGCGCAGGGTGACCAGCAGGAAGGCCGTGGCGAACAGGGCGATCATCAGGAAGCCGATGCCGGCCATGATCCGGAAGGCCCAGAACATCAGCGGCACGTTGGGCACCGAGTCCCAGGCCGCCTTCTGGATCAGGTCCGGCGTGGCCTGGCGCGGGTCGTCGACATAGCGCTTGAGCAGCAGGGCGTAGCCCAGGTCGCGACGGTGTTGCTCGAAGGTGGCGCGGGCGGCGCCGTCGGACGGATTGGCCTTCAGCGTCTCGACCGCGCCATAGGCGACGACGCCGGACTCGATGCGGGTCTGGGCCTTGGCGACCAGCTGGAAGATGCCCTCGACGGGCTTGTCGAAGCTGCGGGTGGCGATCAGGCCCAGGACATAGGGAACCTTGACCTCGTAGCGGGTCTCGCGCGCCTTGAGGTCCGGGATCCCGAAGGCGGTCAGGCCGGCCGGCGCGGGCTCGGTGTTCCACATCGCCTCGAGCGCGGCGAGCTTCATTTTCTGGTTGTCGGTCAGGGCGTAGCCGCTCTCGTCGCCCAGCACCACGACCGACAGCGACGAGGCCAGGCCGAAGGCGGCCGCGACGGTCATCGAGCGCTTGGCGACGCCGACATACCTGCCCTTCAGGAGGTAGAAGGCCGAGATCCCCAGAACGAACACCGAGGCGATCACATAGCCGGCGCTGACCGTGTGCACGAACTTGGCCTGAGCGACGGGGTTGAACAGCACGTCGCGGAAACTGGAGACCTCCATGCGCATGGTGTCGGGGTTGAAGGCCGCGCCGATCGGGTTCTGCATCCAGCCGTTGGCGACCAGGATCCACAGGGCCGACAGGTTGGTGCCCAAGGCCACCAGGAAGGTCACCGCCAGGTGGCCGACGCGCGAGAGCTTGTCCCAGCCGAAGAACATCAGCCCGACGAAGGTCGCCTCCAGGAAGAAGGCCATCAGCCCTTCGATCGCCAGCGGGGCGCCGAAGATGTCGCCGACATAGTGGGAGTAGTAGGACCAGTTCATGCCGAACTGGAACTCCATGGTGATGCCCGTGGCCACGCCCAGCGCGAAGTTGATCCCGAACAGCACGCCCCAGAAGCGCGTGACCGTGCGCCAGATCGGGCGCTTGGTCATGACGTAGATGCTCTCCATGATGACCAGCATGAAGGAGAGCCCCAGCGTCAGGGGCACGAACAGGAAGTGGTAGAGGGCGGTAAGCGCGAACTGGAGTCGCGAGAGGTCGATAACCGTGGGGTCCATGGACAACTCCGAGACGAACGGTCGATAAGCACGCCGACCGAGGGCCTTGCCCTAGATCGACCCGTCGCCCAGAACCTTGATCGTCGTCAAGGATCGGGGCGGATGTCAGCCTACACTCAACCGATGGGTTCCGGCATAGTAGCGTCAGATCATTCTCGCGTATCCAAGGCTTGGCTGAAGCAGCGGGACAAGGCCGCCGGCCCCGCCATGCGCCGCGCCCAAGGACTGGGCCTGCTGGACGGCTTGGCCGCGATCGGCTTCGCCGCCGGCCTGGCGTTCGGCGCCGACGCGATCGCCAATCATCGTGGCCCGCTGGTGCTGTCGGCCTGCCTGCTGGGCGTCGCCGCCGCCATGCTGCTGCGGGCCCTGCTGGCCTACGCCGCCGCCGAGGCCGGGGCGCAGGCCGCCGCCAGCGCCAAGGCCGGGCTGCGCGCCGAGCTGACCCGCGCGGTGTTCGGCCGGTCCGAGGGTCCGCGCCGCTCGGCCGGCGAGGCGACCACCGCCCTGGTCGAGGGCGTCGAGGCCATGGACGGCTATTTCGCCCGCTTCCTACCCACCCGCCTGGCCGCCGGCGCCCTGCCGCTGCTGATGATCGCCGCCGCCGCGATCGCCAGCCCGATCTGCGCGGCGATCCTCTTGGCCACCCTGATCCCGTTCGTCGCCGCCATGATCCTGGCCGGGACCGCCGCCGCGGCGCAGGCCCGCGCCCAGTTCCAGGCGCTGGAGCGGCTGTCGGGCCTGTTTCTCGACCGCGTGCGCGCCCTGCCCGTGGTCCTGGCCTTCCAGGCCGAAGGGACCACCGCCGCCGCCCTGGGCCGCTCGGCCTCGGACCTGGCCGAGCGCACCCTGCGGGTGCTGCGCGTGGCGTTCATCTCCTCGGCGGCGCTGGAGTTCTTCGCGGCCCTGTCGGTGGCGCTGGTGGCGGTCTATTGCGGCTTCAACCTGCTGCGCCTGCTGCCCTTCCCGGTTCCCGAGCAGCTGGATCTGAAGCGAGCCTTCTTCGTGCTGGCCCTGGCGCCGGAGGTCTACGCGCCGATGCGCCGACTGGCCGCGGCCTATCACGACCGCCAGGCCGCCGAAGCCGCGGCGGCGCGCCTCTCGACCTTCGAGCCGCCGCAGGCCGCTCCGGTCGTCGCGCCCCTGGCCGCCGCCCCGGCGATCCGCTTCGACGGCGTCGCGGTGCGCTATCCGGAGGCCGACGCCCCGGCCGTCGCCGGCTTTGACCTCGACATCCCCGCGGGCGCGATCGTCGCCCTGGTGGGCGCCAGCGGCGCGGGCAAGAGCTCGATCCTGAACCTGCTGCTCGGCCTTGCGCCGCTCAGCGAGGGCCAGATCCTGATCGACGGCGCCCCCCGCCCCGACCTCTCGACCGACATCGCCTGGGCGGGGCAGTCGCCCCTGATCCTGCCGGCCTCGATCGCCGACAACATCGCCCTCTCGCGTCGCGACGCCCCCCGGGCCGAAATCGAGGCCGCCGCCCAGCAGGCCGGCCTTGGCCCCGCCCTGGCCGAGCGGCCGGGCGGACTGGACTTCGTGCTCGACGAGCGCGGCAGCGGCCTGTCGGGCGGCGAGCGCCGCCGCCTGTCCCTGGCCCGCGCCCTGCTCAAGCCCGCGCCGATCCTGCTGCTGGACGAGCCGACCGCCAACCTGGACGCCGCCGCCGAGGCCGACATGCTGGTCGCCATCCGCGCCGCCGCCAAGGGGCGCACGACCCTGATCGCCACCCACGCCGAAGCCGTCGCGGCCCTGGCCGACAAGGTGGTGCGGCTGTGAGCAACGCCTTGTTCGAGCTCATGCTTTCAATGGCGATATTGTTGGGAGCCGACGCGTAATGTCATCCCTACCTAGCCCCCTAGACGCCCTCATCCGCGCCCAGAAGCGCGAACGGGCCGACAGCCTGCGCCTGGCGATGCTGAGCGCGGTCGTGGTGGGGGCGGCCTCGACCCTGCTGCTGGGCCTGTCGGGCTGGTTCATCGTCGCCAGCGCCATCGCCGGCGGGATCAGCCTGGCCGCCGCCCAGGCCTTCAACGTGCTGCTGCCCAGCGCCGCCATCCGCCTCCTGGCCATCCTGCGCACCGCCGCCCGCTACGGCGAGCGGCTGGCTGGCCACGCGGCCGCCCTGCGGGCCCTGGCGGCCATCCGTCCCGCCGTGTTCGCCAGCCTGGCCGCGGCTCCGCCCGCACAGTCCCTGGCCCTGTCGCGGGGCGAGGCCTCCGCGCGCCTGGTGCAGGACGTCGACGCGGTCGAGACCCGTTTCGTGCGGCTCTCCGCTCCGTGGAGCGCCGGCGCGGGCGTGGCGGCGGGCCTGGTTTTGACCGCCTTCGCGGGCTGGGCGCCGGCCCTGATCATCCTGGCCGGCGCCGGCGCGGCCATCCTGGCCGCTCGCGCCTTGGCCAAGCGCTTCTCGACCCCGGCCCGCGCGGCCGTCCAGACCCGGATCGGAACCCTGAAGGACAGCGCCGCGGCCCTGGTCGCCGCCTCGGCCGAACTGCGCGCCTATGGGCTGGAGGCCTGGGCCGGCGAGACCCTGAACCAGCGCGCCACCGAGCTGGACGCCGCCCGCCTGTCGGCCGCCCGCGCCCAGGGCCTGGTCCTGGCCAGCCAGGCGGCGATCCTGGGCGGCGCGGTCGCCGCCGCCATGGCCGCCGCCGCCCCGGCTGGCGCGCCGCTGGCCGCCCTTTCGGGTCTGGCCGCGGCGATGAGCGTCGAGGCCCTGGCCAGCCTGGCCCAGGCCTTCGACCAGGACGGCTCCGCCCGCCAGGCGCGGTCGCGGCTGGACGAGATCCTGCGCCATGCGCCCGCCGCGCCGGCCAAGGTCCCGCCCTCGCCGCCCGCCTTGACCCTGCTGGGACAGACCCTGGCGCCCGGCGCGCGACTGGCGATCGTCGGACCGTCGGGCTGCGGCAAGACCACTCTGATCGAGACCCTGCTGGGCCTGCGGGCCGAACCCGCCCAGGCCTCGCGCGCCGCTTTCGCCTGGCTGCCGCAGGACGCGGGCCTGATCGCCGGGACCGTGGGCGAGAACCTGCGCCTGGCCGCGCCGCGCGCCACCGACCAGGACCTGTGGACCGTGCTCGAGGACGCCGCCCTGGCCGAACGTGTCCGCGCCGCCCCGGGCGGATTTTCGGCCTATCTGGGCGATGACGGCGAGCGGCTGTCCGGCGGCGAGCGCCGACGGCTGGCCCTGGCCCGCGCCTATCTGCGCGACGCCCCCTGGCTGCTGCTGGACGAGCCGACCGAGGGACTGGATCCGGCGACCGAGGCCCGCGTGGTCGAGGGCCTGCGTCGCCGTCTGGCCCGCACCGGCCAAGGCCTGGTGCTGATCAGCCACCGTCCCGCCCCGGCGGCCGTCTGCGCCCAGGTGCTACGCCTGGGCGGCGAGGCTTCCGTACAGGAAAAGGGTTCTGTGGCCCCGCGCGCGAAAGTCCCTCTCCCATAGGGAGAGGGATTTTTGACGAGAGCCCTACTTCAGGTTCACGCGAATATGCGTCACGAACAGGACCACGGCGAACGCCGCGAACGCCGCGATCACCATACCGAGATAAGCCGTTTGCCCGTCAGACATGGAGCGCCTCCCTTGGTTGAAAGCCCAAGCTTGAGCATGGCTAAGCGCGCTCGCCTTGACCTGCCTCAAACGCTCTCGGCTATAAGGGCTGCGTTTCCGTCGGAGTTTGGGCGCAGATGAGACCCGCCCGAGGCCTGTCCTCGACCCTGTTCAGCGATCCCAGTCCCGCCGCCTATCTGGCGGCCTTCGCGGCCGTGATGGCGACGGCGGTGGCGCGGCTGTACCTGCCGGAAGCCTTCACCGCGCCCTCCTCGTTCCTGCTGTTCGTGCCGGCGGTGCTGATCAGCGCCGCCCTGGGCGGGCTGGGGCCGGGGATCTTCGCCACCACCTTCGCCTGGGGCGCGGTGTGGTGGGTGACGCGCGACATTCCATTCGATCTGGTCAGCGGCCTGTGCGCGGCGATCTTCCTGTCGGTGGGCTTTGGCATGGCGCTGGGCGGCGGCTGGTTCCACGCCGCGCGTCGCCGGGCGGCGGCGGTCAACGACCACCTGCGCTCGATCCTCGACACCGTGCCCGACGCTGTCGTTGTGATCGATCGCGACGGCCTGATGACCTCGTTCAGCCCGGCCGCCGAGCGGATGTTCGGCTGGAAGTCCGAGGAGGTGCTGGGCCGCAATGTCAGCCTGCTGATGCCCGAGCCCTACCAGTCGGCGCACGACGGCTTTCTGGAACGCTACGCCCGCACCGGCGAGCCGCGGATCATCGGCTCGGGCCGCGTGGTGGTCGGCTCGCGCAAGGACGGCTCGACCTTCCCCATGGAGCTGGCGGTCGGCGAAACCAAGGGTCGAACGCCCTCGTTCACCGGCTTCATCCGCGACCTGACCGAGAGCCAGGAGACGGAGACCCGCCTGCAGGAGCTGCAGAACGAGCTGGTCCACGTCTCGCGCCTGACCGCCATGGGCGAGATGGCCTCGACGCTGGCGCATGAGCTGAACCAGCCGCTGTCGGCGATCGCCAACCTCTTGACCGGATCGCGCCGGCTGATGGACCGGGGCCGCGAGGCCGACCAGACCAAGGTCCGCGACGCCATCGATCGCGCCGCCGCCCAGGCCCTGCGCGCGGGCGAGGTGATCCACCGCATGCGCGACTTCGTCCGCCGCGGCGCCAGCGAGCGCGATGTCGAGAGCCTGTCCAAGCTGATCGAGGAGGCCAGCGCCCTGGCCCTGATCGGCGAGAAGGAGCGCCAGGTCGACGTCCGCCTCAATCTCGACGCCAAGGCCGACGCCGTGTTCGCCGATCGCGTGCAGGTCCAGCAGGTGCTGCTGAACCTGATCCGCAACGGCATCGACGCCATGCAGGCCCAGGATCCCAAGAAGCGCGGCCTCTTGATCAGCACGGGCCTGACCGAGGAAGGCTGGTCGCTGGTCAGCGTCGCCGACACCGGACCCGGCATCGCCGCCGAGGTGCTCGAGCGCCTGTTCCAGCCGTTCATGACCACCAAGCCGCAGGGCATGGGGGT
This sequence comes from Caulobacter sp., assembly GCF_035254145.1. Taxonomy (GTDB): domain Bacteria; phylum Pseudomonadota; class Alphaproteobacteria; order Caulobacterales; family Caulobacteraceae; genus Caulobacter. The sequence goes on from NZ_DATFAV010000172.1 coordinate 14,709, forward strand.
GGGCCTGTCGATCTCGCGCTCGATCATCGAGGCGCACGGCGGGCGCATCTGGGCCGAGGCCAATCCGGCCGGCGGCGCCCTGTTCCGCTTCACCCTTCCGCCCGCCGAACAGCCGGCCGACCAAAAGGATATCGTCGATGAGTGACGCCCCCGTCGTGCATGTGGTCGACGACGACGAAAGCGCCCGCGAATCCCTGGCCTTCCTGCTGGAGTCGGCCGACTTCGAGGTGATGACCTACGCCAGCGCCCCGGCTTTCCTGGAGGCCCTGCCGACCGCCAAGCCCGGCGTGATCATCACCGACGTACGCATGCCCGAGATGAGCGGCCAGGACCTGGTCGCGCGCCTGGCGGCCCTGAAGGTGAAGATGCCGATCGTGATGATCACCGGCCACGGCGACATTCCGATGGCTGTCGAGGCGATGCGCTCTGGCGTGGTCGACTTCCTGGAGAAGCCGTTCTCGGAGTCGCGCATGCTCGACACCCTGCAGCGCGCCTTCAAGTCGACCGAAGCCGCGCCGGTGTCCACCGACGACGCGGCCGTGATCAAACGGATCGAGAGCCTGTCCGAACGCGAGCGTCAGGTGCTGGACGGCGTCGTGGCCGGTCACGCCAACAAGGTCATCGCCCGCGAGCTGGGCATCAGCCCGCGCACCGTCGAGATCTACCGCGCCAAGCTGATGACCAAGATGCAGGCCGACAACCTGGCGGCCCTGGTCCGCATGACCCTGTCGGTTCGGGGGGGCTAGGCGCCCGTCAGTGCTTGGCCAGCAGGACCGAAAGCTCGCGGCCCAGGGTGTCGTCCAGCAGGGGCTTTTCCACCACGGTGACGCCGCTGACGCCCTGCCGGTGCAGCCGCTCGACATCGCCGGTCAGCACGATGGTCGGGCGGCCGGG
>NZ_DATFAV010000173.1:0-13755 GCF_035254145.1 Caulobacter sp.
GACCGTCGCGCCCTGGCCCTGGCCGGCCGCCTCGATGCGGGCCACGGCCTCGGCCTTGGCGGCCTCGACGTCCATGCCGTCCAGGAACTCGGAATTAAAGATCCTGCCGGGGCCGACATAGGCCTCCTTGCCGACCTGGAAGGTCGCCGGATCCTCGCCGTTGGGCAGCACCACCGGCTTGACCGGCAGGCCGTACTTGCGGGCGAAGTCCAGGTCGCGTTGGTCGTGGGCCGGGCAGGCGAAGATCGCGCCGGTGCCGTAGTCCATCAGGATGAAGTTGGCGATCCAGACCGGCAGGGTGATCGACGGGTCCAGCGGGTGCTTGACCCGCATGCCGGTGTCGTAGCCCAGCTTCTCGGCGCTCTCGATCTCGGCTTCCGAGGTGCCGCCCTTGCGGCAGTCGGCGATGAACTGCTGAACCTCGGGGTTCTCGATGCCCAGGCGTTCGGCCAGCGGGTGCTCGGGCGCGATGCCGACGAAGCTGGCGCCGAACAGGGTGTCGGGACGGGTGGTGTAGACCTCCAGCCCGTCGGCCATGCCGTCGGGGGCCTCGCCGTCAAATTGGAACTTGAAGCGCAGGCCCTTGGAGCGGCCGATCCAGTTCTCCTGCATCAGGCGAACCTTGTCGGGCCAGCGGTCCAGGGTCTTCAGCCCGTCGATCAGGGCGTCGGCGTAGTCGGTGATGCGCAGGAACCACTGGGTCAGCTTGCGCTTCTCGACCGTCGCGCCCGAGCGCCAGCCCTTGCCGTCGATGACCTGTTCGTTGGCCAGGACGGTCATGTCGACCGGGTCCCAGTTGACCGAGGCTTCCTTGCGATAGACCAGGTCGCGCTTCAGCAGGCGCAGGAACCAAGCCTGCTGCTTGCCATAATATTCCGGGTCGCAGGTGGCGAACTCGCGCGACCAGTCGACCGAGATGCCCAGCGACTTCAGCTGCTCGCGCATGGCGGCGATGTTGTCGTAGGTCCAGCCCTTGGGGTGGACGCCGCGCTCCATGGCCGCGTTCTCGGCCGGCATGCCGAAGGCGTCCCAGCCCATCGGGTGCAGGACGTTGAAGCCCTGGGCGCGCTTGTAGCGGGCCACCACGTCGCCCATGGCGTAGTTGCGCACGTGGCCCATGTGGATGCGGCCCGACGGATACGGGAACATCTCGAGGACGTAGTATTTCGGACGGCCGTCGTTGATCTCGCCGGTCTTGAAGACGTCGGCCTTCGCCCAGGCGTCACGCCACTTGGGCTCGGTGTCTTTGGGATTGTAGCGGGCCATCGGAAACCAGGTCTTGAATGCGAAGCAGCGCCCCGAAGGCGCGCCCGCGACAAGGTATGCGGTTTCGCGGCCGGAGCGCGCAGAGAAATAGGAGTTCAGGGCCCCCTTCGCTCGGAAGAGGACCCCTTTGGGCCTTAGCCCTTGATGTTCGAAAGGCGAAGCTGACGGGCGCGGGTCAGGATCGCGTTTTCGATGTCGGTGGAGGTCTGGTCGGCGACGGGCGCGTCGACCCAATTGCCGTTGATGTCCTTGGTCTGCTTGAACACCGTGACGTTCAGGCCGTCCGCGCGCAGGCGGGTGTCCAGGATATAGACCGTGGCCTTGAAGCGCTCGGCCGGGGTCTCGGGGTTCACGTACCAGTCGGTGATGATCACGCCGCCGTACGGATCGGCCGAGGCCAGGGGCATGAAGGCGAGGGTGTCGAGGCTGGCGCGCCACAGATAGCCGTTGACGCCGATCGAGCCTTCGCTAGCCGGGGCCTTGCCGCCGCCGAAACGCTTGAACGGGTTCAGGCCCGGCTCATCGTTTTGCGTGGAAAATGTCTTGGGGGGCTTGTTGCTGCTGCAGGCCGAAACGCCCAGCATGGACAGAGCCAGGACGCCCGCGGCGACGCCGCGCATCACAGACCCACGCTCAAACGCCATAGTACCTCGCTCCAATATCTCGCCGACGCTGTTCGCGCTGCCAGGCTCGCCCCCGCGGCCGGGAGCCGGTCTATAGCATGGCTACGCCGCCTCAAAACAGGAATCGCGTGACCTCCTCGCCACACGAGTCGATTGAATCGTCCAATTCAGCCCGAAGTGCGACCAAAGGCTGGTTGACCGCGTTCCGGCCAAGCCTTTAATCGCAATTCACAGGGGCTCGTCTTATATGAGATGGGCGGGGACAACCGAGTACAGGCGGCGAGTAGCGATGGTCGCGAAGCGTTTCTTCTTGGCGGGGGCTGCCGCGCTGATCCTGACGGGATCGGCGGCGACCGCGTTCGCCCAGGCCAAACCGCATGCCGTGGCCCCCGACTTCAGCGTCAAGAACGACTTCACCAGCGCCGCCGCCGGCGTCCAGTATCCGATGGACGACAAGCGCACCCTGCGCTGGGACGCCAAGAAGGGCCGCTGGGGTCTGAAGCTGGACCTCGACCAGCCCGCCAGCCGCGACATGCAGATGCAGGACGTTCAGGCCGGCGCCTATTTCAAGCTGACCCCCTCGATCCGCGTCGGCGGCGCCGTCAGCCTGGGCGAGTCCAACCCGGCCCTGGCCGCCCGCAAGGCCCAGCAGCCCGAGCCGGCGCCGCGCGTTCGGCTGGAAACCGCTTTCAAGTTCTAACGCCGGCTCGGCCCGCCAAATTAGCTGGCGAGCGCTTCGACCGCCGCGATCCCGACAATCCCTCCGCCCGCGAGCTGACCAGCCGTGTCCGCGCGCACGCCGCCCAGCGCGTAGACTGGCAAGGCCGTCGCCGCGACGAGTGATTTCAAACCCGCGACGCCCAGGGGCCGCCCGGCCGAAGGGCTGTTGCTGGCGAAGACCGGCGACACGACCACCGCATCGGCCCCCGCGCGCTCGGCCGCCTGGACCGCGCCAAGATCATGGGCGGCGGCGGTGATCAGATAGCGGCCGTGCTCGGCTCTCAGGCGGGGGATGTCTCCGGCCAGGCGCTCAGGCATGTGCAGGCCGTCCGCGCCGATCCCCTCGGCCAGGGCGGGGTGGGCGCCGACCAGCAGCGTCAGGCCGCGCGCGTCGGCGATGGCCCGCAGGCGCCGGCCCTGCTCGACCGCGTCGGCCGCGCCGAACGCCCGGAACACGATCCCCGCGCCGCGCGGCAGGCGCTCGACGACGGCCTCCGGCGCGGCGACCCGCGCGGGATCGGTGAAGAACAGCAGATTGGGCAGGATCCGGCCGCGCACGGACCTTGGCGGAAAGGCCGCCGCCGTCCTAGACAAGACCTCCAGTTCGCTGACGCCCTGCAAGGCCATCCTCCCATGTCCAAAGCCCTCGCCGACATCCGCGCCCGCATCGCCGCCGCCGAGGCCAGCGCGGGCCGGCCGGCCGGCGTGGTGACCCTGGTGGCGGTGTCAAAGACCCAGCCCTGGGAGCATATCGCGCCCGTGCTGGCCGCGGGACAGAAAGTGTTCGGCGAAAACCGCGTCCAGGAGGCGATGGAACGCTGGGGCGATCGCCGCGAGGGGCTGGAGCTGCGCCTGATTGGCCCCCTTCAGACCAATAAGGCCCGTGAAGCGGTCGGCTTCTTCGACGTGATCGAAACGGTCGACCGTGAAAAGCTGGCCCGCGTCCTGGCCGACGAAATCCAGCGGGCCGGCAAGGCCCTGCGCCTCTATGTCCAGGTCAATACCGGCGAGGAGCCGCAGAAGGCGGGGGTCACGCCGGGCCAAGCGGACGCCTTCATCGCCGCCTGCCGGGGCCAGTACGGGCTGAGCGTCGAAGGGCTGATGTGCATTCCGCCCGTCGACGCCGATCCCGCGCCGCACTTCGCCCTGCTGCGCTCGATCGCCGAACGCAACGGCGTCGAAAAGCTGTCGATGGGGATGAGCGACGACTTCGAGATCGCCATCGCGCAGGGCGCGACCTCGGTGCGGGTAGGGTCGGCGCTGTTTGGGGGGCGGAACTACGGTTAGCTGTGAAGTTTCGGAACTTCGCCCCTAAATTTCCTGCCTCCCCAGGCCTTGTGCCTGGGGCCCAGCGCTCCGCAGGTTTTGAGTACCTCGTGTTCATCCACGTCGGCGGCGGCCTCCAATCATCGCCGCGCCAAGCCGAACCATGGGTCCTCGCCACAAGGGCGAGGAAGGCGGCGTTAGGAGGATATCTCCGTTAGCGCCGCGACTTAATCCGCCACGATCTCCACCGCGTCCCCGGGGTTGGCCACGGCCAGCACCGCCTCCAGGTCCGCCCGCGCCAGGGCCACGCAGCCCTCGGTGCCGGGATAGCCTTCCCGCGCCAGATGCATGAAGATCGCCGAGCCCATCCCCGGAACCGGCGGGTCGTCGTTGTGACCCAGGATCACCACCAGATCGTAGACGGCGTCGTCGCGCCACATCCGCTCGGCGCTGGCCGGATAGGGCAGGGCGACCGGGCGGTTGTAGTTCGGATCGTCCGGCGCGTCGCACCAGCCGTCATCGGGCCGGGTCGCGCGAACGGGCAGGGTGGTCCGGGGGCCGTCCGGATAGACGTCGGGCCGATACCAAACCTCGCGCAGGCGCCAGGTCCCGAGCGGGCTCTTGCTGTCGCCTTCGCGCTTGTCGTCCGCCTCGATCGTCCCGGCCTTGCCGATCGCGCAGCGCAGGGTCCGCCCTTCCAGCTCGAAACGGCCGTCGGCGTGGGCTCGGAACAGCATGGCGACGTCGACTCCTGGACTTAAGACGGCGGCCGGGGTTGTCCCCGAGGGCCGCAGCGGTGCATGTTTCCCCTTATGGCGCAACGCAAGACCCTTCTGCTGATCGACGACGATGACGACCTGCGCGGCGCCCTGGCCGAGCAGCTCGCCCTGCACGAGGAGTTCGCGGTCGCCGAGGCCGCCAGCGCCGGCGAGGGCGGTCGGATGGCGCGCGAGATCAAGCCCGACCTGATCCTGCTGGACGTCGACCTGCCCGACATGGACGGCCGCGAAGCCTGCCGCCTGATGCGCAAGAACGGGGTCACCGCCCCGGTGATCATGCTGACGGCCGCCGCCAGCGACAGCGACACCATCCTGGGCCTGGAGTCCGGGGCCAACGACTATGTCACCAAGCCCTTCCGCTTCGGCGTGCTGCTGGCCCGCATCCGCGCCCAGCTGCGCAGCTACGAGGCCTCGGAGGACGCCCTGTTCCGGATCGGTCCGTACGAGTTCCGCCCGTCCGCCAAGCTGCTGGTCGACGAGAAGCAGAAGAAGGTGCGGCTGACCGAGAAGGAAACCAATATCCTCAAGTACCTCTACCGCGCCGGCTCCAAGCCGGTGTCGCGCGAGGAGCTGCTGACCGAGGTCTGGGGTTACAATGCGGGGGTCACCACCCACACACTGGAGACCCACGTCTATCGCCTGCGCCAGAAGATCGAGCCCGATCCGACCGTGGCACGGATCCTGATCACCGAGATGGGCGGGTATCGTCTGCAGCCGTAGGCCTTGAGAACTGTCATCCCGGGTCTCCGCCGTGCTTGGCCGGGATGACAGGTGAAATGGCTCAAAAAGAAAGGGCCCGACCTTTCGGCCGGACCCCCTCTCGAAACCACTACGGCTCAGAAATCAGGCGTTGCCGACCTGGACGCCTTCGGCCTGGGCCTTGCGCGCGGCGTAGACGCCGGCGAAGTCGATCGGGTCGATCAGGAAGGGCGGGAAGCCGCCTTCGGCCGTCACGTCCGAGATCAGGCGGCGGGCGTACGGGAACAGGAAGCGCGGGCACTCGATCAGCAGCACGGGCTCCAGGTCTTCCTCCGGCACGCCGGCGATGTGGAACAGGCCGCCATAAACCACTTCGACGTGGAACACGGCCTGCTCGTCGCGCAGGGCGCGGGCCGAGAGCTTCAGGTCCACCTCGAACAGGCCGTCGGGGCGGCCGCGGGCGTTCATCTCGACGCCCATGTCGATCGCGGGCTGGGCGGCGCCAGCGCGCAGGCTGTCGGGGGCCAGGGGGTTCTCGAACGAGAAGTCACGGACGAACTGGGCCAGGATACGGATGCCCGATTGCGCGGCGTTCTCTTCCGAAATCGCCTCGGGGGCGGTCGTGTCGGTCATTAGGATAAAATCCGTGATCGGCGCCTGAAACGCCTTGAGAAGGTGGGGGCTGCTACCATGAGGGCCAGCCTGGCGCAACGCCAGGCGCCTGACGGGAGAGCGCGTCTCGCCTATATAGGCGTGATACCCGCAGCCCGCCCGGTACGGATCAAGTTTTCCAACACCGACAAGCAGGCTACGATCCTAAAGCTCCAGGGCCCTAGAAAGCCCGTCGCCGGACCCAGAAGTGCTCCAGATCCTGTTTCTCGCCGCGGTCGCCGCTGTCGTTCTCTACCAGCTCTACGCCACCCTGGGCCGGCGCGTCGGTCGCCAGCCCGAGGACGTGTCCGCCGCGCCCGGCGGGACCCCGGGTCCGGCCGCGAGCGAATCCGCTCACCCCGTCCTGCGTTCGGAAGGCCTGGCGTCGCTCAAGGCCCGCCAGCCCGATTTCGATCCGACCAAGTTCCTGGCGGGCGCCCGGACGGCCTATGAGCAGATCGTCACGGCCTACGCCCAGGGCGATCGCGAGACCCTGACGCCGTTGCTGGCGCCCCAGGTGATGAGCAACTTCGAGCACGCCATGGCCGCGCGCGAAGCCGCCGGGCGCACCGAGAAGGTGGAGTTCCTGACACCCCCGCGCCTGGACCTGGAGAGCATCGACGTGACCGGCGATGTCGCCAAGGCGGTGGTGCGGATCCTGGCCGAGGTGCGCACCCGCACCAAGGACGAGCGCGGCGAAGGTGTCGACGATCGTCGCACGGCCGAGCTCTGGACGTTCGAGCGCGAGGTCAAGAGCGCCAATCCGAACTGGCTGTTGTCGTTCGTCGCCGCCGCCGAGGCCTGATGTTCCGCCGCGCGCACGCCTCTCTCGCGCCGCTGGCCCTGGCGGCGCTGCTGCTGAGCGCCTGCGCCAGCGTGATCACGCCGCCGCCGCCCATCCCGCCGCCGTCGGCGGCGCCCGCCCCATCCGCCCCCGCGCCCCCGCCGGCGCCCTCGACGCCGCGGCCTGGGACCTTGTCCTTCTCGGACCTGCCGGGCTGGGCGCAGGAGGATCATCTGGCGGCGCTGCAGGCTTTCCGGTCGGGATGCGGCGTGTCGAAGGACCCGTCCATGGCCAAGGCCTGCGACCGGGCTCGGGCGGCGCCGACCCAGGACGAGGTCGCCGCGCGGGCCTTCTTCGAAAGCAATTTCCGTCCGGAGCCGGTCGGCGACGAGGGCCTGCTGACCGCCTATTTCGCCCCCCAGTACGAAGCGCGGATGTCGCGCAACGCCGAATTCGCCGCGCCCGTGCGCGGCCTGCCCGGCGATCTGGTCGTGCTGGACCTCGGCCCGTTCGAGCCGGCCCTGATCGGCAAGAAGATCACTGGCCACGTCGAAGGCGCCACCTTCGTTCCCTATCCCGACCGGGCGGAGATCGAGACGGTTCCGACCGACAAGCCGCTCGCCTGGATGCGACCCGAGGAGCTGTTCTTCCTGCAGATCCAGGGATCGGGCGTGCTGACGCTGCCCGACGGACGGCGCGTCCGGGCCGTGTTCGCCGGGACCAACGGCCGGCCGTTCGTCGGCGTCGCCAACGCCATGCGCGACAAGGGCCTGCTGCCGGACAACAACACCTCGGGCGATGCGATCCGAACCTGGCTGGCCGATCATCGCGGGCCCGAGGCCGATGCGATCATGCGCCTGAACCCGCGCTACGTGTTCTTCAAGATGGCCGAGGACGACGGCAAGGAGCCGGTGGGCTCGGCGGGCGTGTCGCTGCCCCCTGGCCGCGCCATCGCCGTCGATCCCAGCCGCCACGCCTATGGGGACCTCTACTGGCTGGACGCCAGCGCCCCGGCGCTGTCGGGCGCCTTCCCGGCCTATCGGCGCCTGGCCATGGCGCTGGACACCGGCGGAGCGATCAAGGGCGATGTCCGGGCGGATCTCTATCTGGGCTCGGGCCCGGCCGCCGGGGCCGAGGCTGGCCGCGTGCGCCACGCCCTGCGCCTCTACCGGCTCGCGCCGCAGCCGTAACGTGAGCAAGAAGCCGCCGCCCGGCCCGGAAGACGATCGGCGCCTCTGGCGGCTCGTGGCCTCGACCGTGACGCCGCGCAACCCGGCCAAGCCGGAGAAGATGCGCAGCAAGGCGCGGATCCGGCCGTCGCTGAAGATGGACACCGCGCTTCCGGCCGAGCCGCCCACCCGTCTGGTCTCGATCGCGCCGCTGCGGCTGCATCCAGAAGACTTGAAGGCGCCCGCGCCGAAGCCGCTCAAGGGCCCGGCGGGCCACATCGAGCCCAATCGCAAGCTGCGGATCGTCAAGGAGCGCGACCCGATCGGCGCGCGGCTGGACATGCACGGCCTCGACCAGGACCAGGCCCGCGCCACGCTGGAAGCCTTCATCCGCCGGTCGTACGGTCAGGGTCACCGGGCCGTGCTCGTCATCACCGGCAAGGGCAAGGTGGGGCAGGGGGTGCTGAAGCAGCGAACGCCCGAATGGCTGGCCGATCCGTCGCTACGCGAAATGATCGCCGGCGTGTCGATGGCCGACCAGCGCCACGGCGGCGAGGGGGCGCTCTACGTGGCGCTGAAGCGGCGGGTGTGAGGAAGCCCCCTCTCCATGAGAGAGGGTTTCTGGCCTCAGCCCTTCCGAGACGCCTTCTCGGCGATGCCTGAAGTCCCCTCGCGGGCCTCCAGCTTCTCGGCCACGGCGTCCAGCGAGACGCCCGAGGCGGCCATCAGGGCAAGCCAATGGTAGAGGAGGTCGGCGCTTTCGGCCGCCAGGGCGTCGGGTCCCCCCTCCTGCGATTTGAGAGCCACGGCGGCTATCACCGTCTCGACGGCTTCCTCGCCCAGCTTCTTGGCCGCGAGCGCCGGATCGTTCAGCAGCTTGGCGGTGTAGGACGCCGACGGATCGCCGCCCTTGCGGCTCTCGATCGTCGCGGCGAGGCGCTGCATGACATCGGTCAGGCGCTGGCTCATGCGACTTCCTTCAGGCCGTCGAGGCGCACCGGGATGCCGGCGGCGGCCATGGCCTGCTTGGCCTCGCCGATCGAGATCTCGCCGAAGTGGAAGATCGAGGCGGCCAGCACGGCGGCGGCGTGACCGTCGCGGGCGGCTTCCACCAGGTGCTCGGTCTTGCCGGCCCCGCCCGAGGCGATCACCGGCACGTTGACCGTCCCGGTAACGGCCCGCAGCAGAGGGATGTCGTAGCCGATCTTGGCGCCGTCGCGATCCATCGAGGTCAGCAGGATCTCGCCCGCGCCGCGCTCCACCACCTTGGCGGCCCACTCGACCACGTCGATCCCGGTGTCCTGGCGGCCGCCATAGGTCCAGACGTTCCAGCCCGAGCCGTCCGGCCGCGCCTTGGCGTCGATGGCCACGACCACGCACTGAGCTCCAAAAGCATCAGCGCCGGCGGCGATCAGGTCGGGATTCTCGACAGCGGCGGTGTTGACCGAGACCTTGTCGGCGCCGGCCAGCAAGAGGCGGCGCATGTCCGAGACCTGCCGCACGCCGCCGCCCACCGAAACGGGCATGAAACAGACCTCGGCGGTGCGCGAGATCACGTCCAGGATCAGGCCGCGGCCTTCGCTGGAGGCGGTGATGTCCAGGAACATCAGCTCGTCGGCGCCGGCGGCGTCATAGGCCCTGGCCTGCTCCACCGGGTCGCCGGCGTCGCGCAGGGAGACGAAGTTGACCCCCTTGACCACCCGCCCGTCCTTCACGTCGAGGCAGGGAATGATCCGGGTCTTCAGCATCAGGCGGCCGCCGCGATCAGGGCTTCGGCCGGACGGATCGTGCCGGCGTAGAGCGAGCGGCCGAGGATCGCGCCGGCGATCTCGACACCGGGACGGGCCTTCAGCCGCTCGATGTCGGCCACGGAGGCGACGCCGCCCGAGGCGATGACGGGAATGGAGACCGCGTCGGCCAGCTCGCCCACGCCCTCGACATTGACCCCCGTGAGGGCGCCGTCACGGCTGATGTCGGTGATGATCAGGGCGGCGACGCCCGCGTCTTCGAAGCGACGGGACAGATCGATGGCGGAGAGGTCCGACAGGCCCGTCCAGCCGTCCACCGCGACCTTGCCGTCACGGACGTCGACGGCCACGGCGATCTGCTCGGGCCACAGGCGGGCGGCCTTCTTGACCAGTTCGGGGTCGTGTACGGCCACGGTGCCGAGGATGACGCGCGATACGCCCGCCTCGATCCAGGCCTCGACGCCTTCCAGCGTGCGGATGCCGCCGCCCAGCTGCACTGGGATCGAGATCGACTCCAGGATCGACTCCACGGCGGCGGTATTGACCGACTTGCCCTCGATGGCGCCGTTCAGATCAACGACGTGCAGCCACGAGAAGCCGTCCTTGACGAAGCGCTGGGCCTGGTCGGCGGGCGAATTGTTGAAGACCGTGGCCTTCTCCATGTCGCCGTGCAGCAGGCGCACGCACTGGCCGTCCTTCAGGTCGATGGCGGGATAGAGGATCATGGGCGCCATTCCAGGAAGTTGGCGAGCAGGGCGAGCCCTGAGGCTTGTGATTTTTCGGGGTGGAACTGTACGCCCGCGACATTGTCCTTGGCCACCGCCGCCGTGAATGGCCCGCCGTGGTCGGAGGTCGCCACCACGTCGTCCGGATCGGCCGGCGTCAGGGCGAAGGAGTTGGCGTAGTACATGTGGGCGCCGTCCTCGATCCCCGCGAACAGGGGATGAGCGCGGACGAAGCTGATCGCGTTCCAGCCCATGTGCGGGATGGTCAGGCGCGGATCGTTGGGCTCGAGCTTCTTCACCTGGCCCTTGATCCAGTCGAGGCCGGGCGTGACGCCGAACTCCAGGCCCTCGGTGGCCAGGAGCTGGTGGCCGACACAGATGCCCATGAACGGGACGCCTCGGCCGTGCACGGCGGCGTTCATCGCTTCGTAGACGCCGGTGGCGTCCAACCCCGCGCGGCACGAGGCGAAGGCCCCGACACCGGGCAGGAAGACGCGATCGGCCCCGGCGACAAGGTCGGGATCGGCGGTGACGACGATGTCGGCGTCGAGCGCGCGGCGACGGGCCGCCTCACGCAGGGCCTTCTCGGCCGAACGCAGGTTGCCCGACCCGTAGTCGATCAGGGCGACGGTCTGCATGGAGTTTCCTTACAGCACGCCCTTGGTGGACGGAGCCTGACCGCCGGTCTTGGGGTCGATCTCGACCGCCTGACGCAGCGCCCGGGCCAGGGCCTTGAAGCCGCTTTCGGCCACGTGGTGGGTATTGTCGCCGTACAGGGTCTCCAGGTGGACGCACGCCCCGCAGTTCATCGCGAACGCGTGGTGGAACTCCTTGAAGAGCTCGGTGTCCATCTCGCCGACCTTGGGCCGCTTGAAGTCGACCTTCCAGACCAGATAGGGCCGGTTGGACAGGTCGATCGCGCAGCGCGTCAGGGTCTCGTCCATCGGGATGTAGGCATGGCCAAAGCGGCGGACGCCCTTGAAGCCGTCCAGCGCTTTGTTGATCGCCAGGCCCAGCACGATGCCGGTGTCCTCGACCGTGTGGTGCATGTCGATGTGCAGGTCGCCCTTGGTCTCGACCTTCAGGTCGAAGCCGCCGTGGCGCGCGAAGCTCTCCAGCATATGGTCGTAGAAACCGATGCCGGTGGAGATCGTCGAGGCGCCGGTCCCGTCGAGATCGATCCAGACCCGGATCTGGGTCTCCTTCGTCTCGCGGACCACTTCAGCGGTGCGGGCCATCTGAAATCCTAAAGTCCGTTCTTCTCGGCCAGCTCGCGCAGGGAAACCTGCGGGCGCGGACCATAGTGGTCGATGACCTCGGCCGCCGCCAGGCTGCCCAGCTGACCGCAGACCGGCAGCGAGCGGCCTTGGCTGAGGCCATAGAGGAAACCCGCCGCGTATTGGTCGCCCGCGCCGGTCGTGTCCACGACTTTTTCCACGGGATAGGCCGAGATTTCGTGAATGAGCGCGCCCGAGGCGACCACCGAGCCCTTTTCGCTGCGGGTCACGGCGGCGATCTCGCAGCGGGCGGCCAGGGCCTTCACGGCGGCGTCGAAGTCGGTGGTCTCGAACAGCGAGCAGACCTCGCTCTCGTTGGCGAAGACGATGTCGCACTGGGTTTCGATGAAGCCCAGCAGCGCCGAACGATGACGATCGACCATGAAGCTGTCGCTGAGGGTCATCGAGATCTTGCGGCCGGCGCCGTGGCTGAGCGCGGCGGCCTTGGCGAAGGCGCGGCGGGCTTCCGGCGGATCGAACAGGTAGCCTTCGAGATAGGAATACTGGGCGCCCTCGATGATCTGCGGATCGACGTCGGCCGGGTTCAGCTCCACGCAGGCGCCCAGATAGGTCGACATGGTGCGCTGGGCGTCGGACGTGACGTTGATCAGGCTCTGAGCGGTGGCGGGGCCTTCGGCCAGGGGCGGGGTCGTGAACAGGCAGCCGATCGCGTTCATGTCGTGGCGGAACACCCGACCCAGCTGGTCGTCGGCGACCTTGCCGATGAAGGCGGCCTTGCCGCCGAAGCTGGCGACGCCGGCCACGGTGTTGGCGGCGCTGCCGCCCGAGGCCTCGATGCCCGCTGACATCGCGTCGTACAGGCTGGCCGCCCGCGCCGGGTCGATCAGGGCCATGGAGCCCTTCACCAGGCCCTCGCGCTCCAGGAAGGCGTCGTCGCATTGGGCGATGACGTCGACGATGGCGTTGCCGATGGCGGCGACGTCGTAGAGCGCGGTCATGGGGCGATGCAAACCTTTGAAAGAGCTGGGCCAAGGACCCGGACAACACGGCGATTAAAGGAAGTGGCGCGGCAAGGCAACGCGAGCCTTGCTCGCGAGGCTACGACACTCTAACCGCACGATGTTCTAGCAAGCGTGAGCAAGCCGATGGTCGACGTCCTGATCCTGGTTCCCGCCCGAGACGAACCACGGTTCGCCACCAGCTGGACGCCGCTGTTCGAGCGCCTGGCCGCTCCGCTCCGCGCCCATGGCCTGCTGGTCGGGGCCCAGCCCTGGACGGATCCCATCGAACGCGGCCGGGCGCGCCTGGTCATGCCGTCCCTGGCCTGGGGTTATCACCATCGCCAGGCCGATTGGTTCGCCCTGCTCGACCGGCTGGAGACCGATGGGACGCGGGTGGCCAATCCCGCCGCGGTGATGCGCTGGAACTCGACCAAGACCTATCTGGTCGAGCTGGCCGGCAAGGGTGCTCCGGTCGTCCCGACCCTCGCTCACGACCGGCTGACGACTGAGACGGTGGAGGCCGCGTTCGACGCGTTCGGGGTCGACGAGGTGGTGGTCAAGCCGCAGATCTCGGCCGGCTCGCAGGACACCATCCGCGTCAAGCGCCACGGTTCGCTGGCGGGCGGCCCGACGGGCCCGGCCCTGATCCAGCCGTTCCTGCCCGCGGTGGGCGAGGAAGGCGAGCTGTCGCTGTTCTATTTCGACGGCCATTTCAGCCACGCCGTCGCCAAGGTGGCGGTCGAGGGCGACTTCCGCGTCCAGCCGCAGTTCGGCGGCCAGGTCAGCGAGATCGCGCCCGAGCCGGAAGCGCTGCGCGCGGCGCGGATGGTGCTGGACGCCGCGCCGGGAAACCTGACCTACGCCCGCGTCGATCTGATCCGGGGCCTCGACCACACGCCGCAGCTGATGGAGCTGGAGGTCATCGAGCCCGACCTGTTCCTGGAGCACGCCCACGACAAGGGCGCGGCCTTCGCGGCGGCGGTGATGCGGGCGATCGGGTGACTAGGTGAAAGATGCTCCCCCGCGATGCGGGGGAGCTGTCGCGGAGCGACTGAGGGGGCAAGTTCGGCTTGGGTTCAGCTGGCC
>NZ_DATFAV010000174.1:0-4963 GCF_035254145.1 Caulobacter sp.
GCCCGCACCTGCTCGCGGGTGTTCGCGTCCAGCCCGACCGCCCGCTCCAGATAGCCGTCCAGCGAGCCGAACTCGCGCTTCATCTCGTCGAAGGCGGCGGCCAGGTAGCGGGCCTCGACGCCCATGGCCGCGCGCATCGCCGCCTCGGTCGGGCGCCGGCCGGTGATCTCTTCGATGTGATCCATGAACATCGCTCCGCGCCGCTCGAAGCGGCCGGGATCGTTGGTCAGCAGGTAGTCGTCGATGACGTCCTCGTCGGCCACGCCGGCGACATGGTGGGTCAGGGCCGCCAGGATGCCGGTGCGGTCCTTGCCCGCCGCGCAGTGGATCAGCACCGCGCCCTCCCCCTTGGCCACCGCCTGGAAATAGCGGGCGAAGAGATCCAGGTGCCGCTCCTTGAACGGCGCGCGGCGGTAATAGGCGTCCATGTAGTCGTGGACCGATCCCACCGAGAGGTCCGAGCTCTTCAGGAAGGTGTGCCAGGGATCCTCGCCGGTCATGCCCAGGTCGTTGTCGATCACCTGGGCCGAGAAGCCCGTCCAGCGCCGCGAGGGCGAACGCTCGCGCTCGTTGGGCCGGCGCAGGTCCACGAGGGTGACGATGCCCAGGGCCGCCATGGCCTCCAGGTCCTGGTCGGTGGCCTCGGCCTGGTGGGCGGCGCGGAACAGGACGCCCTTCTTCAGCCGCCCCGCCCCCGCGGCGTAGTCGCCGAAATCGCGGAAATTCTCGACGCCTTGGAGGGGGATGTGACGGGTCATGATGACTTTCGGAGCAGAGGCTGGAGCCGATCCTGGATCGGCTGGTCGATATAGGTGTGGAACAGCCACGCCGCGCCGTAGGCGACGGGGAAGCCGGCCAGCCACATCAGCCACTGCCAGCCGATGCCGATCGGCACGGTCTCGATCAGCTTGTGAACCGCGCTCCAGTAGATCACGCCGACGAAGATGTGGGTGATGAACAGGGCGAAGGACAGCTTGGCGCCCTCCTCGATCCAACCCCGCGGATGCTTGACCGGCAGGCGGCCGGCGCCCAGCACGATCATGGCGATGGCCAGCAGCGAGGGGGCGTCGAACAGCCAGGGGTCCGGCAGGGCGTAGCGGTCGAGCGGCTGGGTGACGACCAGCAGGGCGATCCCGCCCCACAGCAGGGCCTTGGCGGCGGTCTCGGACGGCCAGCGCATGTCGACCACGCGGGCCAGGCAGACGCCCAGGATGAACAGCGGCAGGGCCCGCACGACGCCGAACTGGAACTGCAGGTCGGGCAGGGCGTGGTGAAAGACCTTGCGGGCGATGATCTCGAACACGCCGAGGATCACCGCCGCCGCGATCGGCAGCAGCCAGGCGTGACGCACCTTGCTGACCACCCGCCAGAAGAACGGGAACAGGGCGTAGCAGACGATCAGCGCCGACAGCGACCAGCTGGGCAGGTTCCAGCCGTCGCTGGGGAAGCCCCAGGCGTGGATCAGCAGGGCCTGGGTCACCAGCTGGTCCCAGGCGAAGCGGCTGGGCTTGTGGGCGTCGGTGCCGACCGTGTTGAGGACGAGCACCAGCACCGCCAGCATGGCCAGCACCACCAGGTGCCCCGGCCAGACCCGCGCGGCCCGGCGCGCCCAGAACCTTGGGGTGCTGATATGCCCCCGGATCACCGAGCCGCCATAGGCCCGGCCCAGCACATAGCCCGACAGCATCAGGAAGAAGTCCGTCGCCAGGAACCCGCGCGAGAACACCTGGCCGAAACGCTCGATCCGCATCGGGCTTTCGGCGCCATAGTGGTAGACGACGATCAGCAGCGAGGCGAGAAAGCGCAGGAAATCCAAGGCCCCGCCACGCACGGCCTCCTTGCCGGGCTGGAAGCCGTGAGGCTCCGGCGGCGTAGCCGAGACAGAAGTCTCGCCCGGCGGAATCTGGGAAAGCGGGTCGGTCACGGCCGCCGCCATACCAAAGCCGTCCGTCCCGGGAAAGCCGTCACCGCCGCCTGACCTTGCGATAAGGCGCCGCGCCGACTATCTGTAACTACTCTTGTTTCTAATAGGTGACGTCATGTCCCGCATGCCCGTCCTGTTCGTCGGCCACGGCTCGCCGATGAACGCCATCGAGGACAATCCCTGGAGCCGCGACTGGGCCCGGCTGGGCGCGGAGCTGCCGCGTCCGAAGGCCGTGCTGATGATCAGCGCCCACTGGGAGACGCGCGGCGCCTCGGCCGTCAGCGCCTCGCCCGCGCCCGAGACGATCCACGATTTCGGCGGCTTCCCGCAGGCCTTGTTCGATGTCCAATACCCCGCGCCGGGCGATCCGGCCCTGGCGGCGCGGGTCGCCGAACTGCTGTCGCCCGATCCGGTCGTCCAGCACCCGACGCGCGGCCTCGACCACGGGGCCTGGGGCGTGCTGGGCCCGATGTATCCGGCCGCCGACGTGCCCGTGGTGCAGCTGAGCCTCGATCGCGGCCGCCCGGATCGCTGGCACTACGAGGCCGGCCGGCGTCTGGCGGCCCTGCGCGACGAGGGCGTGCTGATCATGGGCAGCGGCGACATTGTCCACAACCTGCGCGCCGCCGACTTCCGCCGCCCCGAGGCCCCGCCCTGGGCCGAGCGCTTCAACGAACGCGCCAAGGCCCTGATCCTGGCCGGCGACCACGACCCGCTGATCGACTGGCGCGCGCTGGGTCCCGACGCCGAAGCCTCGATCAACAGCGCCGAGCACTACCTGCCGCTGCTCTATGTGCTGGGCGCGCAGCAGCCCGGCGAGCCGGTCGGCTTCTTCAACGACGACGTCTTCGCGGCGATCTCGATGACCGGCGTGAAGGTGGGGTGATCCACGAATAAGTTGCTCCCCCGTGATGCGGGGGAGGATCTACATCGCCTCCGCCGCCTGCTTCGCCGCGGCGACCCGTTCGTCCATCGCCTTGCCGTACAGCGCCGAGACCCGCCGCAGCACCGCCTCCGGCGCCGTCTCCGGCCGCCCGGCGTCGAACGGCGGGGCTGGCGCGTACTCGACCGCCAGCTGGATGGTCTGGGCCATGTCCTCGCCGGCCAGTTCGGCCACCAGGGTCAGGGCGAAGTCGATCCCCGCCGTCACCCCGCCGCCAGTGACATAGCGCCCGTCCCGCGCCACTCGCGACGGGTCCGGAATGGCGCCGAACAACGCCAGCTGGTCGCGCCAGGCCCAGTGGCAGGCCGCCCGCTTGCCCTTCAGCAGGCCCGCCGCGCCCAGCACCAGGGAGCCGGTGCAGACCGAGCAGACATAGCGGGCCTCGTCGGCCAGGCGGCGGATCTCCGCGATGAAGTCGCGGTCGCCCATGGCCTCGGTGGTCCCAAAGCCGCCGGGCACGATCAGCACGTCGCAATGGTCGATGTCCGAGAGCTTCGGCAGATGGGCGAAGACCAGGCCGTCGGCCTCGATCTCGCCGCCGGCCAGGCTGGCCACGGTGACCTTGGCGCCGGGCAGGCGGCACAGGATCTGGTGCGGCCCGGTGAAGTCGAGCTGGGTCACGCCCGGAAACAGGGCGATCACGATGGCGAGAGGCTGGCTCATGCGATGGTCTCCGTCATGATTGACGGCGAGAACATGGTTCGATTAGCCTCTGGCGGAAATGACATAGTTCCCACGGATTCAGCCAAGGCTCCCGGCATGCCCCGCGCGATCGGCTTTCTCGTCTATCCCGGCTTCCAGCTGCTGGACGCCACCGGGCCGATCGCCGCGTTCGAGATCGCCGGCCGCCTGGCGCCGGGGGCCTATTCGCTACACTTCCTGTCCCTGGCCGGCGGACTGGCGGTAAGCTCCTCCGGCGCGGCGCTGCAGACCGCCGCCCTGGCCGACGCGCCGCGCCTCGACACCCTGATCGTCTCGGGCGGCGACGGGGTGAAGGCGCCGGCCACCTGTCCGGAGACCCTGGCCTTCGTCCGCGCCGCCGGGCGCGAGGCGCGGCGCGTGGCCAGCGTCTGCTCGGGCAGCTACGTCCTGGCCGAGGCGGGCCTGCTGGACGGCAAGCGCGCCACCACTCACTGGAGCCGCACCAAGGACTTCCAGCGTCGCTATCCGAACATCCGCCTGGAGCCCGACCGCATCTGGATCCAGGACGGCAATGTCTGGAGCTCGGCCGGCATCACCGCCGGGATCGACCTCTCTTTGGCCCTGATTGGCGCCGACGAGGGCGAGGCCGTGGCCCGCCGCACGGCCCAGCAGCTGGTGGTCTATCACCACCGCCCCGGCGGCCAGTCGCAGCACTCGGCGCTGATCGACCTGCGGCCCGGCCGCTTCGACGCCCTGCTCTCCTGGGCCCGCCAGAACCTGGCCGAGCCGCTGAGCGTCGAGCAATTGGCCGACCGCGCCGCCATGAGCCCTCGCAACTTCGCCCGCCTGTTCACCCAGGAGACCGGCGTCACCCCGGCCAAGGCGGTCGAGCGCCTGCGGGTCGAGGCCGCCCGCGCCCTGCTCGACAGCGGCCCGTTGCAGGTCGAGGACGTCGCGCTGGAAACCGGCTTCGGCGATCCCGAACGCATGCGCCGCGCCTTTCTCCGCGCCTTCGGCCAACCGCCCCAGGCCCTGCGGCGGGCGGCGCGGGCGGGTTAGGGCCGAGGCGTCATCAGCTCGATGCGGTTGCCGAACGGATCGTCGGCATAGACGCGGTCCCATCCCTCCAGCGGCTCGTCCTCGACCACCTGGACGCCCGCGGCTCTCAGCCGTTCGGACAGGGCGCGCGCGTCGTCGACGACCAGGGCCGGATGGGCCTTCCGCGCCGGGCGGAAATCGGCCTCGACGCCCAGGTGGATCTTGACCGCTCCGTCCTCGAACCAGCAGCCGCCCCGCACGGCCAGGTGCGGCGGCTTGGGGGTTTCGGCGATCCCCAGCAGGTCGCGATAGAAGGCCCGCGCCCTGTCCTCACCGCCCGCCGGCATGGCCAGCTGCACGTGCTCGATCGCCAGGATGGTCATTATCGCCTCCCGCCCTTGGCCCGGACGCCGGTT
>NZ_DATFAV010000175.1:0-10274 GCF_035254145.1 Caulobacter sp.
CGGGCCAGCCCGAGCAGCGTCCGCGCTGGAAGCGGGCCGTGGCCCAGGTCAACGCCATGCTGGGCGAGGCGGTCGGCAAGGAGTATGTCGCCGCCTACTTCCCGCCGGAGTCCAAGGCCAAGATGCTGGCCCTGGTCGGCGACATCCGCACGGTGCTGAAGACACGGATCGACAATCTCGACTGGATGGGTCCGGAGACCAAGGCCAGGGCCCAGGACAAGCTGGCCAAGTTCACGGTCAAGATCGGCTATCCCGACAACTGGCGCGACTATTCCAAGCTGCAGATCCAGGACGGCGACGCCTATGGCAACTTCATCCGCGCCGGCGCCTGGGACTATCGCCGCGACGTCGCTCGCCTGAACCAGCCGGTCGAGAAGACCGAGTGGGGCATGACCCCGCAGACGGTCAACGCCTACTACAACTCGGTCAACAACGAGATCGTGTTCCCGGCCGCCATCCTGCAGGCGCCGTTCTTCCACCCCGACGCGGATCCCGCCATCAACTACGGCGGCATCGGCGGGGTGATCGGCCACGAAATCGGCCATGGCTTCGACGACCAGGGCCGCAAGTCCGACGGCGACGGCGTGCTGCGCGACTGGTGGACGGCCGAGGACGCCGCCAAGTTCAACGCCCAGGCCGACCGGCTTGGCGCCCAGTACTCGGCGTTCGAGCCGTTCCCGGGCGTGCACGTCAACGGCAAACTGACCATGGGCGAGAACATCGGCGACATGGCCGGCCTGACCCTGGCGCGCGAGGCCTATCACGTCTCGCTGCAGGGCAAGCCCGCCCCGGTGCTGGACGGCTACACCGGCGACCAGCGCATCTATCTGGGCTGGGCCCAGGTGTGGCGCGGCAAGTCGCGCGACGACGCCCTCAAGCAGCAGATCGCCAGCGATCCGCACTCGCCGGGCTACTACCGCGTCAACGGCACGATCCGGAACCAGCCGGGCTGGTACTCGGCCTTCGACGTCAAGCCGGGCGACAAGCTGTACGTCGCGCCGGAAGATCGTGTGAAGATCTGGTAGTCGCAGGTCCCGCGCCCGCCTCGGCGGGTTGAGCTCCAAGGGCCGGCGAGCGATCGCCGGCCCTTTTTGTATCCGGGTCTAGAAGGGCGGCTTGGGGAAGGCGCGGCCGTCCGCCTGGGCGGCGGGAGCTCCCGAGGCCACGGCGGCGTAGATCGCGTCGCCGGCCGGCGACAAGGCCAAGGCACGCGCCCCGATCAGGGACGCGGCCAGCACGCCGATCGTCCAGAACCAGGCGGGATGCGGCCGCCCGCGGACCCGCCAGTCCCGCGCCAGGCCGATCAGCGGGAAGATCACCGCCGCCCCGGCGGCGACCTCGAACGCATAGGGCTTGAGGAAGGGCAGCGGCAGAATGCGGCCAAGGCCCGGCCCCATCAGCATCGTGAACGCGCCGACCTGCAGGCGCATGTGCCAGTCGCGTCTACGGCGCAGGGCGAGCGCGGCGGCGAACAGGCCGACCGCGCCCAGCAGGGTGGCTGGATTGGCCACCACGAAGTGCTGTGGCTGGAAGAAGAACGGCGTGCGCCCGGCGCGGACCGCCGCCAGCGTCACCAGCGGCCCCAGAACCACCAACGCCAGCATCCAGACCAGAGCCAGCCCGCCCAACGTGCGGTGGACGCGCAGGGCCCCGCCGCTCGCCAGCCAGGCCTGGGCGACAACGATCGCCACCCAGCCCATGAACGTCACCGCGTGCAGATGTACGATCAGCGGCGCGCCGAAGCTCGACCGTCCCATGGCCAGTTGCAGGACGAAGCCCGCGATCTCGACCACGGCCATGACCGTGACGAGGTTTCGAAAGAACGCCAGATCGATCGGCGGCGTCCGGATTTCAGTGGCGCTCATGCGTGTCCCCCCGCGCTGCGCGGCCCCTCGGGGGCCAATCCGACCGAAATAGCATCGTTACGCCAATTCAGGGGTCATGATTTGGCGACAGCGCCGGGGGCTTGGGCGATCAGCGCTCACGTGTGAGCTCGGCCGAGACGAAACCTTGCCGTGCAGGCGGCGCGCTGTAAAAGACCTCGGCACGCGATCGGGACTCCATGCCGCAGCACGGCCAACAGATCGGACAGACCCCGGACTGGCTTCCGCACGAGCGGCCAATGCTGCCCGGCTCGCCGTCGACCCCGTATTTTCCGACTCGCTTCCGGATCATCCACGGTCTGATCAGCCTGCTGATCGGCGTCACGGGCTCGCTCGGCGCGGCCCTGGTGCAGGTCAATCTGCCGGCCATCCAGGGCTCGCTGGGCCTCAGCCCCACGGAGGGCGCCTGGCTGACCACCGTCTACGTGATGACCAACATCTCGATGAACCTCCTGCTGGTGAAATATCGTCAGCAGTTCGGCATCCGCCGGTTCGCCCTGGTGTTCCTCAGCCTCTACACGGTGGCGGCCTTCGCCCATCTGGCGCTGGACAACTTCGCCATGGCGCTGGTCCTGCGGGCCATAAGCGGGGTAGGCGCGGCGGCCCTGACGGCCCTGGCCATGTTCTACATGCTGCAAGCCTTCCCCGCGTCGTTCCGCATCGGCGCCCTCGTGCTGGGCGTGGGGGTCTCCCAGCTCGGATCGCCGCTGGCCCGGGTGATCTCCACCAGTCTCCTGGACGCGGCCTACTGGCACGGCCTCTATGCGCTGGAGGCCAGCCTCGCGGCCGCCTGCCTGGCCGCCGTCTGGCTGTTCCGCCTGCCCCAGGGCGTCCGCATCCACGTGTTCGAGGGGGTCGACGCCCTGACCTTCGCCCTGCTGGGCGGGGGCCTTGGCCTGATCGTCGCGGTCCTGGGCCTGGGGCGCATCGTCTGGTGGTTCGAAGCGCCGTGGCTGGGCTGGTGCCTAGTCGCCGCCGTGATCATGCTGGCGGTCGGAAGCCTGATCGAGCATGGACGCGCCGACCCGCTGATCGACACCCGCTGGGTCGCCACCGGGACCTTCCTGCGCTTCTGCCTGAACGTCGCCCTGGTGCGCGTCATCCTGTCGGAGCAGACCGTCGGCGCGGCGGGCCTGATGCAGGCGCTGGGCTTCGCCCAGGAGCAGCAGCGCGCGCTCTACGCCGTCGTGCTGGCCGCGACGGCCGCCGGCATCGTGATCAGCGCCGCGACCCTGAACCAGAAGACCCTCGCGCCGCAGTTCCTGGGCTCGATCCTGCTGATCGCTCTCGCCGCCTTCCTGGACGCCCGGTCCACGCCCCAGACCGGGCCCGGCGAGCTCTATTTCAGCCAGGCCCTGCTGGCCTTCGCCGCGGCCATGTTCCTGGGTCCCTCGTTCATGTTCGGCATCGGCCAGTTGCTGACCCGGGGCCTGGGCTCGATCATCACCTTCTCGGTGATGTTCGGCGTGGCCCAGAACCTGGGCGGCCTGTTCGGCGCGGCCATGCTGGGAACGTTGCAGACGGTGCGGACGCAACAGCACGCCGTCGGTCTGGCCGAACGTCTGACCGCCGCCGATCCGACCGTCGCGGCGACGCTGCAAGGCTATGCCGGCGTCTATGCCTCGACCCAGGCCGATCCGGCGTTGCGCGCCGCCGACGCCAGCGCCCTCCTGACCCAACAGGTGACGCAGCAGGCCAACATCCTGGCCTTCAACGACGTCTTCCTGGTGGTCGGCGTCATCGCCCTGGCGCAGTTTCTCTACGCCGGCTTCCTGTTCGCGCGCCTCGCCCTCCGCATGAAGGCCGCCGCCCCCATCGCTCCAGCTCCAGAGACCGCATGACCGACGCGCCCGCTCCGCCGACTGGCCCCGCGCCCCAACCGGAAGATCGCGCCGCCGCCGCCGCGCCGCCGCCGGCCAGGCCCAAGCCCCCCAGCGCCCAGGCCATCCTGATCGCCGCGGCCGTCACCCTGACGGTGGTGTTGCTGATCCTGTTCTTCTGGAAGCTGCCCCCGTTCGGCGGATCGACGCAGCGGACCGACAACGCCTATGTGCGGGGCCAGGTGACAGTCGTGGCGCCCCAACTCAGCGGCTATGTCGTCAGGGTCACGGCCCAGGACTTCCAGACCGTGCGCCAGGGCCAGCCGCTGTTCACGATCGACCAGCGCATCTACGCCCAGCGCGTGGACCAGGCGCGCGCCACCCTGGCGGCGCGCGAGGCGGACCTGGCCAATTCGACCCAGGCCCGCGCCTCGCGCGAGGCGGCCCTGCTCGCCCGGGAAGCCGACATCGGCTCGGCCCAGGCCCAGGTCGAGCGGGCCCGCGCCGACATGGCCCGCGTCGCCGACCTCGCCACCGACGGCTCGGTGTCCCTTCGCGAAAGGGATCAGGCCCGCGCCGCCCTGCGCGCCGCCGAGGCGACCCTGTCCTCGGCCCGCGCCGGCCGCGAGATCGCCCGGCAGGACGTGCGCTCGGTTGGGGTGTCGCGCGAGGGCCTGGTCGCCGCCGTCGCCGCCGCCAAGGCCGCGCTGCGCCTGGCCGAGATCGACCTGGCCAACACCGTCGTCGCCGCCCCCGCCGACGGCCAGCTGGGCCAGGTGGGCGTTCGCCAGGGCCAGTGGGTCACCGCAGGCACGCAGCTCGTCTCCCTGGTGCCGCCGCAGCGCTGGGTGATCGCCAACTTCAAGGAGCGCCAGTCGGGCCGCATGCGTCCGGGCCAGCCGGCCAGCGTCACGGTCGACGCCCTGGGCGACCAGCGCTTCACCGGCCGGGTCGAGCAGGTTTCCCCCGCCACCGGCTCGGAGTTCAGCATCCTTCCGCCGCAGAACGCCACGGGCAACTTCACCAAGATCGCCCAACGCCTGCCGGTGCGCATCGTGCTCGACGCCGGCCAGCCGGACCTGGCCCGGCTGCGGCCGGGCATGTCCGTCCAGGCGCAGGTCGACACCGCCAGGGGCCGCCGCTGATGTGCCGCGCCCTGATCGGCCTGACGGGCCTTGGCGTCCTGACGGCCTGCACGACGCCGGGGCCCAAGACCTCGCCGCCGCCGATGGCCGCCGTCGCGCCGCCGGCCGGATGGCGCGCGTCCGCCACCGTCTCGGAAGACGCCGCCGCCGCCGACTGGTGGAAGGCGTTCGGCGATCCTCGCCTGTCGGACCTGGTCACCGCCGCCCTCGCCTACAACGCCGACCTGGGCGCGGCCGAGGCGCGGGTGCGCGAAGCCCAAGCTCAGAGCCTTCTCGCCAGCGCCGCCCTGGCGCCGTCGATCACCCTGTCGGCCGGCGCGCAGAAGCAGCGCGACCTCAACGCCTTCGGCCAGCCCAGCACCACCCTCGCGGCGCAGCCGCAGGTCCAGGTCGCCTACGAGGTTGATCTGTGGGGCCGCCTGCGCGCCGCCGACGCCGCCGGCCGCGCCAGTCTCCAGGCCAGCCGCGACGCCCGCGACGCCGCGCGCCTGTCGGTGTCCGCCGCCGTGGCGCGCTCCTATGTGGCGCTGCTGTCGCTCGACGCCCAGCTGGCCACCGCTCGCGCCACGCTCGTCTCGCGCCAGGAAGCCGCCGCCCGCGCTCGTCGCCGGGCGCGCGAGGGCGTGACCTCCGACCTCGAGCTGCGCCAGGCCGAGGGCGAGCTGGAAGCCGCCGCCCAGCGCGTCCCGGCCCTGGAGCTGGCGATCCGTCGCCAGGAGGGCGCCCTGACCCTGCTGGTCGGTCGGACGTCGCAGGCCGTGGCCCGTGGAACGCTAGGCGCCCTGGTGATCCCGGAGCCCAGCGCGCCGCTGCCCGCGTCGCTGCTGGCCCGCCGGCCGGACATCGCCCAGGCCGAGGCGACGCTCGCCGCGTCCGACGCCAGCCTGGCGGCCGCCCGCGCGGCCTTCCTGCCGCAGGTGCGCCTGTCGGCGGCTGGCGGCGGCCTGTTCGTCGAGCATCTGGATCCCCTGACGGTCTGGACCCTTGGGGCGAGCGCCCTGGCGCCGATCTTCGACGGCGGCCGCCTGCGCGCCCAGTCCGACGCCGCCGCCGCCCGTCGCGACCAGGCCGCCTTCGCCTATCGCAAGGCCGCGCTCACCGCGTTCAGCGAGGTCGAGAGCGCGCTTGAGGGAACCGGCCGCCTGGCCGAGCAGGAGGACGCGGCCTTGCGCCAGCGCGCCGCCGCCGCCTCGGCCCTCGACCACGCCCGCAAGCGCTATCAGGCCGGCTACGTCGCCTATCTGGAGGAGTTGGACGCCCAGCGCGGCCTGCTGGCGACGGAACTTGCGCTGTCGCAGGTCCGCGAGGCCAGGCTGCAGAACGCCGTGGCGCTCTATCAGGCCCTGGGCGGCGGATGGACGGAGGCGGGGCGGTAGGGGAGCCCTTTTCACCCTAGTTCCGTCATTCCCGCCCTTGTGGCGGGAATAGACTGCAATCGACAAAACCCGTCGCCAGCGCCGGAAGCAGACATGCTGGTGGTCTGCAACGGGTGGGCAATCGAACTCTCGCGAAGCCCCGAAGGGAGACCTCCGCGCACCGCTTCTCGCCAGGGCGACCTTCGCACCCGCGTCGGATCTGTCGATCTAGACTCGCTTCGAAGCAATCGACCCAGATTCATAACCCTGCGCGCTCGGCGATTGGTTTGACGAAGCGGGCGCGCCCACGGCGCGCCTAGCCTCGTCGGACAGATCGACTTTATCCTCGATCGGATCGCGCTGCCCAAGAAGGTCGGCGATCTGCTGCATCCAGCTGGCGTCTTGCGTCTTGGCTTCCGACAGCTTCAGCGCGGAGGCAAGCTTGGAGTTGGCCGCGGCCTTCTCGTTCTGGTTTCCGCCGGCCGAGGACTTCTCGATGAACTGATCGAGCCTGATCCCGGCCAGCATCGAGTCGCGCCAGCTGTTGACGTCGGCGAAGGGCTTGGCGCCGCTCATCTCGGAGCCATTGATACGGCCGCGGAAGAGGACATCCTGGTTGGACGCGCTCTGCTTATCAAAAAAGTTCAGAGCAGCTTGTTTTGCGCCAGACGCTCCGCCGCTCTGCTGCCCCGCCATCATCGCCAGTGTGTAGCTCTGGCCGATCTGCTTGATTTTCTGCGAAATGGCCGAGTTTCCGCTCTCATTGTAGAGCTTGTTGTTCTCCGCACCCATGCCCACGAGGCCGCCCGAAACAGCCATGTCGTGCAGGGCGGTCCATGCGTCCATCTGCTCGCTTTCCGAATAGGAACCGGAGCTGTTGTTCACCTTGCCGATCAGTTCGTTGAACCGGTCCTGGTTCTTGAAGCCTTCCGACGGGGCTGCCTGCGGCGCGGCGGCCTGCTGCGTCAAAGGTTGGGGCGCGACAGGCGAAGACGAGGAGATTTCCATGATCGGCCTCTACTAAACTGTGGGGCCGCATGATGAGACCCCACGTCTTAATGTTGCATTGCTACCGATGGTTTCAACCTAGAAGCCAGACATGTTCCAGTTGGCGGAGAAAGCGCCGGTCGACGAGTTCCGGTAGCTGGTGGTGTAGGTGCAGGTGGCGGTCGAACCGGCGCCATACGGCGCGGCCGACAGCGAGAAGGTGTAGCTGCCGCCCGACAGGTACACGAGCGTGGTGAAGGAACAGCCGATGCCGGCGGCGTTCGTATAGATCACCGTGCCGGACATGGTGCCCGAGGTCGAGGCGAAGCCGATGTCGCTGCTCGAGGCGTTGATCGACAACGGGATGCTGGACGAGCTGAAGGAGTTCGCGGCTCGGTTCACCGTGTCGGAGCTGTTGTTGTTGATGGTGAACGTACCGTTCGGCGCGGCCGAGGCAGCGCCAGCGACGGCGACGACGGCAGCCAGCGTGGCGGCGAAAAGACCGATCTTGCGCATTTTACGAACTCCCGATTGAGCAGGCGAACAACTCGCCCACAGAGAGAGCAGCTCAGCTTGGAAGCTAAAGCGAATGACGATATCTTTGATTGACTAATATGAAAACACAACCTTAGATATAGAAAATGACGCTTTCTGAGAGCCGCCGCATTTTTCGCGCCTAGAAGCGTTGAAGCAGCTCTAGCTTCACGCTCCGGCCAACCGGGTCACGGTCGTCTCGCCCGTAGCCTGGCGCAACACGGCCATCTGTCAGGTGGGCCTCCGGGCGTCGATCCAGAAGGTTTTCGACGGCCAGATTGACGGTGAGGCCTTGATTGCGGCGCGCGGATTCGGCGCCGCGTCCCGCCATGATGACGATGTAGCCCAGCTTCAGGTCGATCATGGAAAAGGCTCCGATGTCCAGATCGCCAGGACCGTCCTGTCCGCTGATCTGCCGAAGGCGATAGCCGCTTTGCCGATGGCCGGCGAGGTTCAGGGTCATGCGGTCGCGCCGCGCATCGAGACCTATGAAAAACTCCTGTCGCGCGACGCCGCCAGCATCGCCCGAGAGGCGATCCATTCTGGATAGGCCGTCCCGGATGACCGTCGTGTCGTTCAGGCGCAGGGAATAACTCAAGGACAGCTGCAGCGCCCCGCCCGATCCCACAAGGGCTGAATCCGCCGGCGCCGATATCGACAGGTTGCCCGTGAGCAAGCGTGTCGAGCTAGAGGTGATGTTGATCGGCCGCTGATCGATGCTGATCAGGTCTCCAGCGTCATCGCGTCGGAAGCGCTCGGGAAAGGCGGCCTCGATGTCCGAAGTTGGCATTGGCAGCGCGCCGATTTCGCGCGCGAGCCGTGCTTGACGGACGCTGGCGCCGGCAAGAACACGCCACGTCGTGAACGGTCCGGCCGAGACGCCGAGGGACGTCATGTCGCGCGTGGCCGAGCGCAGGCTCGCATTGCCGCCGAGCAACGGCGTCACGGTGACCGACCGCCCCGTCCGGAAGTCATGGACGACTATGGCCTGGCCGGTGGTGAGCGGGGCGAAGCGCTGTAGGTCGGTGGGCGCCTCGGTCGCATGGACCCAGGCGCCATTGAGGCTGACGACCTTGAGGGGCGACCAGAACGCGCCGAGGGTCAGGTTGTCGCCACTGCCGGCGTCGGCTGCGCGATGGCTCGCGCCGAGTTTCAGAAACGAGGGTCCAAACCGGCCGCCACCCTCGCCCGGCGTGACCGCGCGGGTCAGCGGGATCGACAGGTCGGCGCCGACGGTCCCGGTTCGGCCGTGCAAGGACGTCCTGGCATTAGCGCCGGCCGACAGGGATCGTGACCTGTACACCTGCCCTGACAGATCCAAGGCGACCGGACCTGCCGGCAGCGTCAGGACATTGCGGTTGACCGACGTGTCCAGGGTCATCGATCGCTCATTGGATCGAACCGGTGTCGCCCCCTCCGTCGAGAAGCGCGAAAGCGATCCTGACAGCGACGACCTCACCGACCAGTTCAATAGGTTGCCGCTCAGGCTGACCTTGCCGTTGAGCGCCGCGCTGCTGTTGCGATTGGCGATGAACCGTCCATCCGCCCCGACGACAAAGCGACTGCGCTGCGCCTGGACGCCACCTCGGAACGCGCCGCGCCAGTCTCCCAGGCTCCGGGTCAGGGACAGATCGGCGGCCACGCGCCGGACCTGGGGTCTTAGGTCAAGGGCGGCGCTGCCGGGATGGTCTTGCAAGTAGTCCGGGCGATCCGAGGCGCTAAGCCCTGAATTGCCTCGGGCCTGTAGTCGAAGCTGGCTGGTGTCGGCCTCGACGATCCGCGATCGCTTCAGTTCGCCAGAGAGAGCCTGGTAGCCGCCGCTCGTCGACGACGTCACGCCTTCGGCGGCGTCGTAGCTGTCGAAGCGCCGCAGCAAGACGACGTTGAGCACGCGCCGGGTCGGATCACCGTCTCCATAGATCGCTGTCGCCGTGGGCGGCAGAACCTCGACGCGCGCGAGCGCGTCCGGCGGAAAGACCAGTAAGGCTTCCGGATCGGCGACACGCTGCCCATTGATGATGACGACCGGAGGGGTTTGTCCGCCGACGGCCGCGTTCAGTTTCCCAACCACGTCACCGATATCATCGGCGCCCAGCGCATCGATTTCAGCGGGCGAGAACTCTCGATCCGGGGCGAAGCCCGCGGCCCCGCGCCGAGCCATCACCGTCAAACCGTCCAGGACGACCGTAGGCTCCCCCGCGCTGCTGGTTGGCGGTTGCGCGCTTCGCGCTGCCGTCGCCGTCGCCGTCGCCGTCGGAGCCGAAGCCTGTACCTCGAAGAACGCAACTGAAGCCGGCAACCCTAGCATACCGCGAAGCTACTCTAAATTGAGCAGCATGGAAAAGTGCGTAAAGATTGCTTCCAGGCAGTGTGTTTATCTGTCCGGATCGCTCGCCGGACCAATGTTTCAAAAGCCGCCGCTTCGAATGGCTGCGAAGGATCGAAGCGGACCCATGGGCCTCCACGGGATCCTTAGAAATCGATCACCACTGACGGCGCGCTACGCTGCGCATCGCCATGGTGAACGGCTTCGATATTGTTGCCGTCGGG
>NZ_DATFAV010000176.1:0-2909 GCF_035254145.1 Caulobacter sp.
CCTCTTTCGGAAGCGGGTTAAGACCCCGCGCGTCGAGGGCTCACCGGATAACGACCGCGCGGAGCGTCCTGGCTTCGTCGAAACGGTACTCACTACCCAAACCTCCGGACGAACGTCCGGCGCTCCGCATCCCCTTCCATCTCTTCAGCGGCCAGCCGCGTGAAGCGGCGGCGCCGTGTCACGCGTGGACGGCCGTGCTATGGCCCGCCCTCGGAAAAGGCGGGACCCATGGCCGAGCAGGCGCTCATCGGATTGATCGGCGGCATGAGCTGGGAAAGCTCGGCCCAGTACTATCGGCTGATCAACGAGGCCGTGCGCGACCGCCTGGGCGGCGTGGCCTCGGCGCGGACCCTGATGTGGTCGTTCGACTTCGCCGAGATCGAGCGCCTGCAGCACGCGGGGCGCTGGCCCGAGCTGTCGCGGCGCCTGGCCGACGCGGCCCGGGCCCTGGAGGCCGGCGGGGCCGACTTCCTGGTCCTCTGCACCAACACCATGCACCGCGAGGCCGACGCCATCGAGGCGGCGGTCCACATCCCGCTGCTGCACATCGCCGATCCGACCGGCGAGGCCATCAAGGCCGCCGGCGTCTCGACCGTGGGCCTCCTGGGCACGGCCTTCACCATGGAGCACGACTTCTATCGCGGCCGGTTGGAGAAGAAGCACGGCCTGACCGTGCTAACGCCCGAGGCCGACGACCGCGCCGTGGTGCACCGGATCATCTACGAGGAGCTGGTCGCGGGTCGCGTGCTGGACACCTCGCGCGAGGCCTACCGGGGGGTGATCGCCCGGCTGGTGGCGCGTGGGGCGCGGGCGATCATCCTGGGCTGCACCGAGATCATGCTGCTGATCGGCCAGGCGGACAGTCCGGTCCCGGTGTTCGACACCACGACGCTGCACGCCCTGGCGGCGGTGGAGCGGGCTTTGGGCGGAGCCGGTTAGAGCGATCTCCTCCCCCTCTCCCCGTCATTCCCGCCCTTGTGGCGGGAATGACGGGGAGAGGGGCGGGATGACAGTGGCGGGCGTGCTGCTAGGTTGCGGTCTCGTATTCGCGGAGTTCCCCTAGATGCGTCTGCTTCTCGCCCTGACCGCCAGCCTGTCGATCCTGGCGACGGCGGCCCACGCCCAGATCTCCGCCTACGACGCCGTCGATCCCTTCATCGGCACGGGCGGCGAGGGGCACACCTTCCCCGGGGCGGTGGTCCCGTTCGGCATGGTGCAGCTGAGCCCCGACACCGACATCCCGCCATTCAAGCAGGCCTATTCTCGCGCCGCCGGCTATCGGTTCGGCGATCCGACCATCCTGGGCTTCTCGCACACCCACTTCTCGGGCGCCGGGCACTCCGACCTCGGCGACATCCTGCTGACCCCCGTCGCCGGCGAGGCCAGGCTGGAGCCGGGCGAGGCCGACAAGCCAGGCTCGGGCTACCGCTCGCGCTACAGCCACGACACCGAGGTCGCCCAGCCCGGCTACTACGCCGTCACCCTCAGCGACAGCCGGGTCCGGGCCGAGCTGACGGCGGGCCTGCGCACCGGCCTTCACCGCTACACCTTCCAGAAGGGCGACCACGCCCAGGTGCTGATCGACCTCCGAAGCTCGATCTACAACTATCCGGGCAAGGTGCTGTGGTCGCGGCTGCGGGTGGCCCCCGACGGCACGGTCACCGGCTATCGCGAGACGCGCGGCTGGGCGCCCGGCCGCAAGCTGTTCTTCGCCATCCGCTTCGACCGCCCGCTGGTCGGCCAGGCCTTCCACAACCGCGAGACGGACGTGCCCTACAAGGGCTTCGCCCAGCCGGGCCGCACGCCGAACGACCGCGCCCAGGTCCAGGGCCGCGCCCTGGTCGGCGTCTTCGACTTCGGCCAGATCGACGGGCCGCTGACGGTGAAGGTGGCGCTGTCCTCGGTCAGCGAGGACGGGGCGATCGCCAACCTCGCCAGCGACGAGCCCGGCTTCGACTTCGACGCCCAGCGCGCCCGCGCCAAGGCGGCCTGGGAGAAGGCCCTGGGGATGGTCGACATCGCCGCCCCGGCCCTGATGCGGAAAACCCTCTACACGGCGCTCTACCACACGCTGCTGGCCCCCAGCGTCTATGCCGACGCCGACGGACGCTATCGCGGCCCCGACGACCAGGTGCATGAGGGCAAGCTGGACGGCCGGCCCTTCACCTTCCACTCGACCTTCTCGCTGTGGGACACCTTCCGGGCCGAGCATCCGCTGCTGACCCTGGTTCAGCCGGCGGACTACACCAACGACGTCGTCAATTCGCTGATCGCTTCGCAGCGCCAGAGCCCCTACCAGATCCTGCCGGTCTGGCAGTTCCACGGCCAGGAGACCTGGACGATGATCGGCTACCACGCCGTGCCGGTCATCGCCGACGCCTGGATGAAGGGGATCCGCGGCTACGACGGCGAGGCGGCTCTGGACGCCATGGTCAAGAGCGCCACCTACGCCCCGTACGGGGGCTTGGGCGACTATATGAAGCTCGGCTACGTGCCGATCGACAAGGAGCCGGAGGCGGCCTCCAAGACGGTCGAATACGCCTATGACGACTGGACCATCGCCCGCATGGCTCGCGACCT
This sequence comes from Caulobacter sp., assembly GCF_035254145.1. Lineage (GTDB taxonomy): Bacteria > Pseudomonadota > Alphaproteobacteria > Caulobacterales > Caulobacteraceae > Caulobacter. The sequence continues at coordinate 2,581 of NZ_DATFAV010000176.1, forward strand.
GGGCCAGGCCGACGTGGCGACGACCTTCGACAAGCGCGCCGGATACTGGCGCAACAGCTTCGACGCCAAGACCGGCTTCCTGCGCGCCCGCAAATCCGACGGCGCCTATCGCGAGCCGTTCAACCCGACGGCCATCAACTACGGCTCGGACTACACCGAGGGCAACGCCTGGCAATATTCCTGGTTCGCGCCGCAGGACCTGGGCGGGGTGGTCAAGACGCTGGGCGGGGACGCGGCGACCGTGAAGAAGCTGGACGCCATGTTCGACTTCGACAACTCCAAGGTCGACTATTCCCACGCCGAGGACATCGCCGGCCTGATCGGCCAGT
>NZ_DATFAV010000177.1:0-7141 GCF_035254145.1 Caulobacter sp.
CCGTCGCGGGGATGATCAGCTCGGCGACCACGTCCACGAGACGCGCCTGGTCGGCGCTCAGCGCCTTGGGAGTCCAGCCCAGCGGCGCGACCGCGGCGGCCGCGCGGCCGGCCCAGCCGGTCGCCGCCGCGCCGACGGTCAGGGCCAGGCCCCGGATGGCGTCGCGTCGGTTCAGCATCACAGGTCTCCCCGCTTGCGGGCCTGCACCGCGTGGTCGGCGGCGCGGGCCGTAAGGGCCATATAGGTCAGGGACGGGTTCACGCACGAGGCCGAGGTCATGGCGGCTCCGTCGGTGACGTAGACGTTCTTGCACTCGTGGACCTGGTTGTGGGCGTTCAGCACCGAGGTCTTGGGATCGCGGCCCATGCGGGCGGCGCCCATCTCGTGGATGCCCAGGCCCGGCGCGTAGCCGCCGTCGTGGCCCTTGACGTTCTTGAAGCCCGCCGCCTCCAGCATCTCGGCGGCCGCGGTCTGCATGTCGCGCCGCATGGCCATCTCGTTCTCACGCATCGTGACATTGAACGACAGGGTCGGCAGGCCGAACTTGTCCGTCACCTCACGGTTCAGGGTGATGCGATTGTCCTCATAGGGCAGGATCTCGCCGAAGCCGCCAAGGCCCATGGTCCAAGGCCCGGGCTGGCTGAGCGCGGCCTTGCGCCCGGCTCCGAAACCCCGACCGCTCGCGCGGGCGCCAAGATCTCGATCCCATCCGGACCGGCCCGCGCCGCCCTGATAGCCGAAGCCGCGCAGATAGTCGGAGCGCTTGGTCGCCGCGTCGCCGAGATTGCGGAAGCGCGGCACGTAGATGCCGTTCGGACGACGACCGGAATAGTACATGTCGGCGAATTCAGGCGCCTCGCCGCTGGCGCCCACGCCCAGGTGGTGGTCCATGATGTTGCGACCCAGCTGGTCGCTGCCGTTGCCAAAGCCGTTGGGGAACCGCGAACTGGTGGAGTTCATCATGATCCACGCCGAGTTCAGGGTCGAGGCGCACAGGAACACGACGTCGGCGTAGAACTCCTCTGCCTGATTGGTCGTGGCGTCCAGGATCCGCACGCCGCTGGCCCGGCCCGCCTTGTCGTCATAGATCAGCTCGGTGACGATCGAGTTCGGACGGATCACCAGGTTTCCAGTGCGCTCGGCCGCCACCAGCCCGCCGGAATTGGAGCTGTAGTAGCCGCCGAACGGGCAGCCCCGGATGCACATGTTGCGGAACTGGCATTTGGTGCGGCCCAGCGCCATCTGCTCCTCGGTCGGATCGGTCAGGTGAGCCGTGCGACCGATGCTGATGCGCCGCTCGGGGAACCGCGCTTCGGAGCGGCTCTTGAACGCCTTCTCGACGCAGTTCATTTCCATCGGCGGCTGGTAGTGGCCGTCCGGGAAGTGGGCCAGGCCCTCGGGCTGGCCGGAGACGCCGATGAAGCGCTCGACATGCTCGTACCAGGGGGCCAGTTCCTCGTAGCGGATCGGCCAGTCGACGGCGATCCCCTCGCGGGCGTTGGCCTCGAAGTCGATCGGGCTGTGGCGATAGCTCTGACGCCCCCAGGTCAGGGAGCGGCCGCCAACGTGATAGCCACGAATCCAGTCGAAGCGGTTTTCCTCGGTGTACGGGTTCTCGTCGTCCCGCACGAAGAAGTGCTGGGTGTACTCCGTCATCGTGTAGTTGGTGCGGCGCTGCACCTGATAGTGCGCGGCCAGCTCGTCCGGCGGCAGCTGTCCCAGCGGATATTTCGTCTGCCAGGGATCGAGCACCGCGGTGGGGTAATCCTCGAGGTGGCGGACCATCCGGCCGCGCTCGAGCACCAGAACCTTTAGCCCCTTCTGGGTCAGTTCCTTGGCCGCGATGCCGCCGGTGATGCCGCTGCCCACGACGATGGCGTCATAGGTGTTCTTACGACGCGCGCGACCGTTAAGGTTGGCCATGTTCGCTCCCTTTGCGGCTGCTCGACAGACCGCGCCGGAAGCTTCAAGCAACGCGACGCCCCGACTTCGGCGAACCCTCATTCTTGCCTGGAGGCTTCCATGAAATGGGTTACATTGCAAGAAAGCTCGGCGTTTCACGACCAAATCGCCGAACGCCTGGGAGGGACGACCCATCATGACCGGACCGATCGTGGGCGCGCGCCCCTTCTGCACGCGCCGCGCGAGCCATATGGCCGCGGGAATACTGCTGGCGCTTTGCGCGGGAAGCGTCGCCAGCGCCGAGGACGTGAAGGCTGGCCCCTGGCGGTCGCTGTTCGACGGCAAGACCTTGAACGGCTGGACCGCCAAGGTCGCCAAGCATCCGGTCGGCGAGAACTATCGCCAGACCTTCGTCGCCGACCATGGCGTGATCCGCGTCTCCTACGCCCACTACGACAAGATGGACGGCCAGTTCGGGCACCTGTTCTACAAGGCGCCATTCAAGGCCTATCGTCTGCGCCTGACCTATCGCTTCCTGACGGAGGGCGGCCTGCCGGACACGCCGGCCTGGGCGCGCAGCAACAGTGGGGTCATGTTCCATAGCCAGAGCCCGGAGAGCATGACGGTCGAGCAGCCGTTCCCGGTCTCGGTCGAGTTCCAGCTCCTGGGCAAGGATGGCGACGCCCCCCGCCCCACCGCCGCGGTCTGCACGCCCGGGACCACCATCACCATCGACGGGGCGAAGGTCAAAGAGCACTGCACGCCCTCGGCCAATGCGCCGACGATCCCCAACGGGACCTGGACCAAGGTGGAGCTGGAGGTCCGTCCCAACGGCGAGGTTCTCGAAAAGATCGATAGCGTGGTCGTCCACCACTACGCCGATGTCACCCTGGATCCCGACGACACCGTGGCGGGCGGGGCCAAACCCTACATCCTGGCGCACGGCGCTCAACCGGTGACCGAGGGCTATATCGCCCTACAGAGCGAGGGCCATCCGATCGAGTTCAAGGACATCCAGATCCAGGAACTGACAGCGCCCTGATCTCCAGACACCGCCATCCCTCGCGCGTAGGGATGGCGGATTGGGAAGGCAGGCTACTTTTTCACCGACGTCAGGTACTGAATCACCGCCGCGCGCTGCGCGTCGTCCGGCGCGCCGAGCAGCATCTTGGTGCCCGGCACGGTCTTGCCTGGCGCCTTGATGAAGGCGTCCAGCTGGTCGGGGGTCCAGGTGAGGCCGGAGGCCTTCAGCGCGGCGCTATAGGCGAAGCCAGGCGCGCTGGCGGCCTTGCGGCCGACGACGCCGGCCAGAGGCGGCCCCATCTTGCCCGGCGCCGGCCGCAGCGAGTGGCAGACTGTGCAGCGCTGTTCGAACACCTGCTGGCCAGAGGGCTGGGCGACGGCGCTGGTCGCCATGCCGGTGAGGATGGCGGCGAGCGTAAGCGGGAACTTCATCAAAAACTCCGTCAAAGGTCTGGCGGCGGCCTACAGGCCCAATAGCCGGCGATTGCGGCCGGCGTCGGACCCGCTGCCGGCGAAGTCGTCGAACGCCTTGTCCGTGACCTGGATGATGTGGTCGCGGATGAACGGCGCGCCTTCGCGCGCGCCCTGTTCGGGATGCTTGAGGGCGCATTCCCACTCCAGCACCGCCCAGCCGTCGTAGTCGTACTGGGCCAGCTTGGAGAAGATCGCCTTGAAGTCCACCTGACCGTCGCCCAGCGAGCGGAAGCGGCCTGGCCGGTCGACCCAGCCCTGGTAGCCCCCATAGACACCCGACCGGGCCGAGGGCCGGAACTCGGCGTCCTTGACGTGGAAGGCCTTGATCCGCTCGTGATAGCGGTCGATGTAGCCCAGATAGTCCAGCTGCTGCAGCACGAAGTGGCTGGGATCATAGAGGATATTGGCGCGCGGGTGTCCGCCCACCTCGTCCAGGAAGCGCTCGAAGGTGACGCCGTCGTGCAGGTCCTCGCCCGGATGGATCTCATAGGCGACGTCGACGCCCTCGGTCTCGAAGGTGTCCAGGATCGGCTTCCATCGACGGCCCAGCTCGGCGAAAGCTTCCTCGACCAAACCCGCGGGACGCTGGGGCCAGGGATAGAAATAGGGCCAGGCCAGCGCGCCCGAGAAGGTGGCGTGAGCCTTCAGTCCCAGACGCCGGCTGGCGACCGCCGCCGCCTTGAGCTGTCCCACGGCCCAGGCCTGGCGCTCCTGGGGTTTGCCGCGTAGTTCGGGCGGCGCGAAGCCATCGAAGAGCTCGTCATAGGCCGGATGCACGGCGACCAGCTGCCCCTGCAGATGGGTCGACAGCTCGGTGATCTGGAGGCCGTATTCGGCCAGCAGCCCCGCGACGTCGTCGCAATAGGTCTGGCTCTCGGCGGCCAGGGCCAGGTCGAAGAACGAGTCCGCCCCGCCGGTTGGCATCTGCACCCCGACATAGCCGAGGTCGGCGACCCACTTGGCCATGGTCTCCAGCTTGTCGAACGGCGGGGTGTCGCCGATGAACTGGGCCAGGAAGATGGCCGGTCCTTTGAGCGTCTTCATCGCCCCTCTCCTTCCAGCCCGACCCAGCCGGCGTCATCGCGGCTGGCGGCCACGGCGCGCTCCACGAAAGCCATGCCGCGCACGCCCTCGGCGATGTCGGGAACGAGCCCGCCGGCCCGACCGCTAGCGATGGCGTCGGCGAAATCGCGATAGATGTTGGCGAAGGCCTCGATGAAACCTTCGGGGTGGCCTGTCGGCAACCGCGTGACGGCCCGCGCCGCCGGCCCCAGATAGCCGGACCCGGCGTGCAGCACCTGGCTGGGGCCTTCCAGCCAGTCCAGGGTCAGCACGTTGGGATCCTCGTGCGACCAGGTCAGGCCGCCCTTCTCGCCATAGACGCTGAGCGTGAGGCCGTTACGGGCGCCGGCAGAGATCTGCGAGGCGATCAGCACGCCGCGCGCGCCATTGGCGAACCGCAGCAGCACGTTGCAGTCGTCGTCCAGGGCCCGGCCCGGAACCACGGTGGCGACGTCGGCGCATAGGCGGCTCACGCGCTGACCGGTCACGAACTCGGCGATGTTGAAGGCGTGGACGCCGATGTCGCCGATGCAGCCGCCGACGCCGGACTGCGCGGGATCCGCGCGCCAGCTGGCCTGCTTGTTGCCAGCGTCGCGTTCGAGCGGCTTGGACAGCCAGCCTTGCGAGTACTCGACCACGACCTTGCGCACCGCGCCCAGATCGCCACGCGCCACGATCTCGCGCGCCTCCCGGACCATCGGATAGCCGGTGTAGGTGTAGGTCAGGGCGTAGAGCTTGCCGGAGGCAGTGACCACCTCGGCCAGCTCCTGAGCCTGAGCCAGGCTGAGCGTCGCGGGCTTGTCGCTGATCACGTGCAGCCCGCCCCGCAAGGCGGCCGCCGAGACGTCGAAATGCAGATGGTTGGGCGTGACGACCGAAACCAGATCGACGCCGTCACCCCGCGCCCGCTCGGCCGCGATCATCGCGTGATGGTCCGGATAGACCCGATCGGGGGCGACGCCCCAGTCGGCGGCGGCCTTGGCGTTCTTGGCCGGGTCGCGGCTGAACACGCCGGCGACCAGCCGGATACGTCCATCCAGCTCGGCGGCCATGCGGTGCACGGGCCCGATGAACGAGCCGGGCCCTCCCCCGACCATGGCCATCCGCAAGGCCATCAGGCGACGACCTTGGCGAGATAGTCGAAGCTGATCTTCGCCGACTCCAGCCGGGCGTGAGCGAACGGCGGCTCCTGCTCGTAGTAGAAACCCCGGACACCGGCGGCGTAGGCGGCGGGCAGCAACCGCTTCCAGTCGATCATGCCGCCGCCGACTTCCGTCGGATCCTGCCGCAGTTCGAAATTGGTCTTGGTGGTCGCCTTGATGTCCTTGACGTGCATCTGGGTGAAGCGCCCGGGATAGGCCTTCAGCATGGCGAACGGATCGTGGCCGGCGGCCGTCACCCAACCCACATCCATCTCGAAGGTGACCAGGCTGGGATCCGTGCCCTTCAGCAGGATCTCCATGCCGGTGGTGTCACCAAGCGGCGCGAACTCGAAATTGTGGTTGTGGTAGCCGGTGACGACGCCCGCCTTCTTCAGCACGGCGGCCTTCTCGTTCAGGAAGTCGGCGTTCCACTTCCAGTCGTCGGCGGTCATCTGGCCGCCGGCCTGGCGCAGGTCCGCGCCCGTGAAGCGGTCCGGGATGTAGAGGATCGGCATGATCGCCGACTTCACCCCGATCACATGCAGGTCGTCGGCCAGCTTGGCCAGATCGCCACTGAAGCCATTGGGCCCCTTGGGCTGGATGTGGGCGCTGGGGCAGACCAGGCCGGCCTTGTCGAAGGCGGCGCGCAACTCGGCCGGCGTGCGGCCCAGATAGCCGGCCAGCTCCACCGACCTGAAGCCGATCTTGGCGACGGTGGCCAGCTGGGCGTCCAACTCCTTGGCCAGGTCCGGACCCAGGCTGTAGAGTTGTATGCCCACCGGCAGCTTGTGGCGCTGGAAGAACGGCGCCTCGGCCGCGCCCGCGGCGCCGGCGAAGGCAGCGCCAAAAGTCGCCGCGCCGGCGGCCAGCAGTCCGCGCCGCGAAAGGTCGGCGACAGCTCGGATTTCGTAAGCGTTTGAGCGCACGAGGCTTTCCTTTTGCATGGAGCTAGACCTGGGCGGGGCTGGCGGTGGCGGGAAGCTCATCGGTCTCGCCGACCGGGCCGCGCGATGGCGGACGGAAGAAGACGGCCAGCAGGCACACGGCGGCCAGGGCCATGCCGGTCGGAACCAGGAACAGGGTGGTGTAGTCGACGGTCGCCGTTCCGCCCGGACCGCTGGTGCTCAGACGGCTGATCAGCGACGGGAACAGGAAGCTGGCCACCACATTGCCGACACCCAGGATCAACAGGTTGAACAGGCCCTGGGCGCTGGAGCGGACGTCCTTGGGGAAGACGGCGTCGACGAAGATATAGACGGTGGCGAAGAAGAACGCGTAGCAAACCCCGTGCAGCAGTTGCACGGCCACGATCACCGGGATGCTGTCGGCGAAGAAGGCGAAGACCGCGAAGCGCGCCGCGTGGCCCAGCACGCCGATGATCATCGTCACCTTCCAGCCCAGCTTGGCCAGCACACGGCCCAGGAAGAACATGGTCAAGATCTCGGCCACCTGGCCAAGGCTCAACACCACCATGCTGAGATTGCCGGCGATCCCGACCCGGTTGGTCAGGAAGGCGTCGGCCATCACAAAGTAGCCGT
>NZ_DATFAV010000178.1:0-2884 GCF_035254145.1 Caulobacter sp.
GCCAATCCGATCTCGCTGCTGATCCCCTGCCACCGCGCCATCGCCAAGAGCGGCCGGCTGACCGGCTACCACTGGGGCCTGGCCCGCAAGGCGGCGATGCTGGGGATGGAGGCGACGCAGAGATTCCCTCTCCCAGAGGGAGAGGGCGGGGCCCGTCGCGAAGCGATGGGAGGGAGGGGGTAAGGCGTCGACCGCTGTAAGCCCTCATCCCCCCACGCCTGCGGCGTGGGTCCCGCCTTCTCCCCAGGGGAGAAGGTTTCAAACTACAGAATAAACCGGCTCAGATCCGCGTTCGCGGCCAGCGCCCCGACCCGCTCCGTCACATAGGCCGCGTCCACCGTCACCGTTTCGCCGCTGCGATCGGCGGCGGTGAAGCTGATTTCCTCGACCACCTTCTCCAGGATCGTCTGCAAGCGGCGGGCGCCGATGTTCTCGACCGAGGCGTTGACGGCCACCGCCGCGTCGGCCAGGGCGTCGATGGCCTCGTCGGTGAAGACCAGCGTGACCTCCTCGGTCGCCATCAGCGCCTGGTGCTGGCGGATCAGGTTGGCCTCCGGCTCGGTCAGGATGCGGCGCAGGTCGTCGCGGGTCAGGCCCTTCAGCTCCACGCGGATCGGCAGGCGGCCCTGCAGCTCCGGCAACAGGTCCGAGGGCTTGGCCACGTGGAAGGCGCCCGAGGCGATGAACAGGATGTGGTCGGTCTTCACCGGGCCGTACTTGGTCGAGACCGTCGTGCCTTCGATCAGAGGCAGGAGATCGCGCTGCACGCCCTCGCGGCTGACGTCCGCGCCCGAGCGCTGGGAGGCGCTGGCGACCTTGTCGATCTCGTCCAGGAAGACGATGCCGTGGTTCTCGGCCAGCTCCAGGGCCTCCTGGGTCAGGGCCTCCTGGTCGAGCAGCTTGTCGCTTTCCTCGGCGATCAGCGGCGCCCAGGCGCCGGCCACCGTGGTCTTGTGGGTCTTGGTGCGCCCGCCGCCGAACGACTTCATCATGTCCGACAGGTTGAACACCGCCGCGCCGGGCTGGCCGGGGATCTCGAAGGTCTGGCCGCCGCCGGTGTCGGCCAGCTGCAACTCGATCTCCTTGTCCTCCAGTTCGCCGGCCCGCAGCTTCTTGCGGAACGCCTCGCGAGCGGCGGTCGAGCCGGGACCGGTCAGGGCGTCCAGGATCCGGTCCTCGGCGGCGGCCTCGGCCTTGGCGCGGACGGCGGCGCGGCGCTTGTCGCGGACCATGGCCAGGGCGCTTTCCACGAGATCGCGGACGATCTGGTCGACATCGCGGCCGACATAGCCGACCTCGGTGAACTTGGTGGCCTCGACCTTCAGGAACGGGGCCTGGGCCAGCTTGGCCAGGCGCCGGGCGATCTCGGTCTTGCCGACGCCCGTGGGGCCGATCAGCAGGATGTTCTTGGGCGTCAGCTCGTCACGGATGTCGGCTGGAGCGCGGCGGCGGCGCCAGCGGTTGCGCAGGGCGACGGCGACGGCCTTCTTGGCCTCGGTGTGACCGACGATGTAGCGGTCCAGTTCGGAAACGATCTCGCGCGGGGAAAATTCGGTCATCGGTCGTTGATCAGGGCCTCGAAGATCAGGCGCCACCCTTCGGGGCGCTTCTGCCAAACATGCATATAGTGCGCGGCGGCGGATTTTTGACCCGCCCCCGTCCATCGCGCCTCTCCCCGCGTCCAGACCAGATCGCCGCCGCGCGAGGCGCCGCCGCCGCGCAGGGTCAGGTCCATGCCGCTTGGGCGCAGGGCCAGACGCTCTGACAGGGCGGTGGGCGCGAAGGCGCGGGTCTCCCAGGGGCCCAGGAGGCGGGCGTCGGCGCTCAGCGCAGCCCGGTAGGCGGCCGGGGCGTCGTCGCGCGCGGCCTGGGCCAGAATCGTCTCCGCCGACCGCACCGCCTCGAAAGCCTCGGCGGGCGAGGGCAGGCCGTCGCGAGCCACCGGTCCGATCGTGGCCGCGGCGTCCTGGCCGGGCGCCGAGAACCCGTCGGCCGCGCCGCCGCCGTCATAGATCCAGCGCCAGACACCGTCGGCGTCCTTGCGCCAGAGGGTGGCGTACCAGCCGCCAGGCTTGCCGTTGACCCTGGACGGGCCGGTGGACAGGCCAAGATCGCCCGATCTCGCGGCGACCACCCAGGCCGGCCACCATTCCAGCTTCGGCTCGCCCGCGCCGGATCGCCCGGCGTAGAGGGCCTTGGCGTTGACGGGAAACGGATCGAAGACGATGGCGTCGTCGGCCATGTGCCGGAGGAACGACCCCCGGATCCCCAAGGTCAGACCATCCGCCGCGAAGGCGCGCTCGGCCGCCTCGATCTGGACGGCCGGCGCGGTGGGACCGGCCCATGCAGGGGAAACGGCGATCAGCGCAACGACGGCGAACGAAACGGTCTTCAACATGGCAGGATCCTCCCGGACGCTAGCCAAGCGCCAGGATATTTTGCCGCGCATCGCGTTTGCGACGAAAGCCTACAGGACTTCGCCCTACAGGACTTCGCCCTACAGGACTTCGCCCTGCAGGACTTCCACCGTCAGATTGCCGTTGGTGTAGACGCAGATCTCGGCGGCGATGCCCATGGCCTTGCGCGCGATCTGTTCGGCCGAGAGATCATGGTCGATCAGGGCCTTGCCGGCCGCCAGGGCGTAGTTGCCGCCCGAGCCGATGGCCGCCACCGCCGCTCCGCCGGCGCTCTCGCCCGGCTCGAGCACGTCGCCGACGCCGGTGACGGTGTAGATGGCGGTCTGGTCGGCCACCAGCAGCATGGCCTCCAGGCGACGGAGATAGCGGTCGGTCCGCCAGTCCTTGGCCAGGTCCACGCAGGCCCGCGCCAGTTGGTCGGGATATTGCTCCAGTTTAGCTTCCAAGCGCTCAATGAGCGTGAAGGC
>NZ_DATFAV010000179.1:0-2084 GCF_035254145.1 Caulobacter sp.
ATCTCGGCCAGGGCGGCGGCCTCGATAGGCTTGGGCAGCACGTCGTCCATGCCCGCGGCGTGGTAGCCGGCCGTTTCCTGCTCCAGCAGGCTGGCGGTGACGGCCACGATCGGCACACGCGGCCGGCCGGAGCTGCCTTCCTCCAGGCGGATGGTCCGCGTCGCCTCCACCCCGTCCATCACCGGCATGTGGACGTCCATGAAGATCGCGTCCCAGGGTTGGCGCCGCCAGGCCTCGACCGCCTCGCGCCCGTCGGCGGCGAAGCCGCATGAGATCCCGAACGGCTCGACCAGGGCCGCGATGATCTTGCGGTTCATGGCGTTGTCGTCGACGACCAGCAGGGTGTGCGGCTCGTGTTCGCCGCCGTCCGCGGATTCCAGGCGGGCAGGCGCGAACGGCGCGATCACGGGGCAGGGGACGCTGATGGTGAAGGTCGAGCCCTCGCCGGGCTTGGACGAGGCCGACATGGCGCCGCCCATCTTGCTCACCAGCCCCTGACACAGCGCCAGGCCCAGGCCGATGCCGCCGGCCGAGCGCTTGGTCGAGTCGTCGATCTGGCTGAAGCGTTCGAAGATGACCGCCATCTTCTCCGGCGCGACGCCGTCCCCGGTGTCGGTGACCTCGATCCGAAGGTCGTTTCCCGCCCCGACGATGCGGCACTCGACGCCGCCCTCCTGGGTGAACTTCAGAGCGTTGTCGATCAGCAGGCTGATCACCTGGCGCAGGCGGTCGACGTCGCCCTGACGCGTCTCGTCTGGTCCGGCCTCCATCATCAGGGTCAGGCGCAGGCCACGTTCCTCGGCCGTGGGGCGATGCAGGTCGTCCAGCGATTGGGCTAGGGCGGCCAGCCGGAAAGGGCGCGGCTTGAGCTCCAGGGCGCCGTCGTCCAGTTGCGAGAGGTCGAGGACGTCGTCGATCATCATGCGCAGCCGTCGAGCCGCGCCCTTCATTTCCACGACCTGATCGCGCTGTTTGCGGGTCAGGTTCGAGCGCACCAGGATCTGGCCCATGCCCAGGATGGCGTTCAGCGGCGTGCGCATCTCGTGGCTGACGGTGGCCAGGAACCGGGATTTGGCCTGGTTGGCGGTCTGGGCGCGCAGGGTGGCCTCCTCCAGCTGGCGGGTGCGCAGCGCCACGCGCGCCTCCAGATCCTGGTTCAGGCTGTTGAGGTCCTGGCTCCGGCGGCCCAAGGCCTCGACCAGGTCGCGGTTCTGGTCTCGCAGCTGGACGGAGTCGACCAGCAGGGCGTGATTGTTGCGATGACCGGTCAGCATGACCAGCCAGAAGGCGACGCCCAGCGACCCGAGGATGAGATCGCTGGCCATCAGGGCCAGGGAGGGCGGCAGCAGGATCAGGGAGATGTAGATGCGTCCCGTCAGCTTCAGCGGCGACAGGACGCCCGTCGCGCCGCCGGCCAGGGCCGACAGCACCACGATGATCACATAGCGCGTGCGCAGGCTGTCGACCGGGAAACGCACGCAGGCGAGGAAGGCCCAGAGGGCCGCGCTGACCAGTAGGCCGGCCGAGAAGGCGACAACGATGGCGTTCAGCCGGCGGCCGGAGACCTGATCGCGCAGGGCGCTGGCCAGCAGCCGGCTCGTGACGATCCGCGCCACCAGTGCCGTTAGGGTCACGGCCAGCCAGATCCAGTAGAACGGCCGCTCGCTCGGCAAGGTGGCCAGGGTGACGCCGATCGCCGCGGCGGCCTGCACGCCCATGGTCGCCATGCTGTTGCGCGACGCTTGCTGCACGAGAGCCAGGGCGAGCGGATCATCACAGATGCTCAAGGAGGCTCGCTTGGAAGTCATGGTTGGCTTGCGATCACGACATAGGGTTGCGAAATTATGCCCTGCGCGAATGGCCAAGTCATCGCGTCCTTCCAGCGACAAAGCGCCGCGCTGGATGGAGAACGCCCTGTAAATTCTAGCCTTTCAGGGGCTCCCACTGACCGGGAGCCGAAACGCGAAACGCCGCCCGGCGGACTGGCCGGGCGGCGTCGACATCGGTCGCGGACGGCCGATCAGTTCTGAGGCGGGGGGCCTTCCGGCGGCGGGCCGGGAGGCGGGCCTTCGCCTTGTTGCATA
>NZ_DATFAV010000180.1:0-4933 GCF_035254145.1 Caulobacter sp.
GTAGGTGCCGTCGCCCAGGTTCTGGAAGACGTGCTTTTCGCTGGTGAACGGCGAGGCCCCGACCCAGGTCAGGCCCTCGCCGCCCATGTGGGTGTTGAGGTCCGTCGAGGGGTCGTTGAAGCTGGCCATGTAGTGGCAGCCGATGCCGGCCAGGGCGCGGCTGCCTTCCGGCAGCTTGGTCGAGGTGTTGTGCGGGCAGCCCGAGCAGAAGAACGGCTTGCGGGCCTGGTCGGCGGCCAGGCTGACGGCCGCGACGCCGGCGGCCGAGACGCGGTTCAGATAGGCCTGGGCCCGTTCCATGTGCGGGCCGTCGGGCAGGCGGTCGTAGATGGCCAGGGCGATTTCCGCCACAGACAGGGATCCAAGTTCCGAAAGAAGCGGCCCGCCCTTCTCGTCGGTCTTGCCGATCACCCGCGGGCGCGCCTGGGCGGGAAGGTCGTAGAGCGCGGCCCGAGCCTGCGGCTCGATCAGGGCGCGCTTGTGCTCGATGACCATCAGGGTCTCGAGGCCGGCGGCGAAGGCGCGCAGGCCCAAGGGCTCCAGCGGCCAGGGCATGCCAACCTTATAGATCGAGACGCCCAGGTCCGCGGCCTCCTGCAGGGTCATGCCCATGGCCGTGAAGGCCTCCAGCACGTCCTTGTAGGCCTGGCCCTGGCAGACGATGCCCAGCCGCGCCTTGCCCACCCGCACGTGGGAGGATCCGAGCACCACGCGGTCGATATGGTTGGCGCGGGCGAAGGCCAGGGCGGCGGGAATCTTGTGGAGCCGCATCCGCCGCTCCTTCTCCATCGGCTGGTCCTTCAGCCGGATGCCGAGGCCGCCGGGGGGCATGGGGAAGTCGGGGACCACGATCTGGTGGCGGTCCAGCGAGACGTCGATGGTGACGCCGCTGTCCATGGTGTCGGCCAGGGCGATCATGCCCGTCCACAGGCCGGAGAACCGCGACATGGAAATGCCCAGGATCCCGTAGTCCAGCACCTCCTGCACGTCGGCCGGCGACAGCACCGGCATCTCGAAATCCTGGAAGGCGAATTCCGACTGCGACGGCAGGGTCGAGCTCTTGCAGCCGTGGTCGTCGCCGGCCACCGCCAGCACGCCGCCGGTCGGGAAGGTCCCGGCGAAATTGGCGTGCTTGAAGACGTCGCCGGTGCGGTCGACGCCGGGGGCCTTGCCGTACCACATGCCGAACACGCCATCATAAAGCGCGCCGGGGAACAGGTTGGCCTGCTGGCTGCCCCACACGGCGGTGGCGGCCAGGTCCTCGTTGACGCCTTCCTTGAAGACGACGTCGTGGGCGGTCAGCAGCTTGTTGATGCGCGCGGCCTGCTGGTCGAGGCCGCCCAGCGGCGAGCCGCGATAGCCGGACAAAAAGCCCGCAGTGTTCAACCCAGCCTTGCGGTCGAGACGCTTGCGATCAAGCAGGACCCGGAGCAGCGCCTGCACGCCAGTGATGAAGGCGCGACCATCTTCGAGCACATATTTGTCGTCGAGCGTGACTTCCGAGTGCCGCATAGCAAAAATTTTCCTCCCGGGTCTTCCCGCCCGCTACGCAATATCTTATAGAAGCGCGGAAATTGTTTGCCCAAGGCGTGCCCGACTCAGGGTCGTTTTGCGCAAGAAGTGAGCGTCAACGCCCGCTGGGGGGAGGAATTCTTGTCCGAACAACTCGACGCCGTGGATGCCAAGATCCTGGATCTCATCCAACACGACGCCGGACTGTCCGTCGCCGAAATCGCCGAACGTGTCGGCCTGTCGTCCAGCCCGTGCTGGCGGCGGATCAAGCGCCTGGAAGACGCCGGCGTCATCCAGCGCCGCGTGACCATCCTGGACCGCGAGAAGCTGGGCCTGGGCTTCGAGGTCTATTGCACGGTCAAGCTGTCGCTGCCGACCAAGGAAAACCTCGACACCTTCGAACAGGCCGTCGCCAAGTGGGCGGAAGTCGTCCAGTGCGCCACCGTGACCGGCGCCGCCGACTACGAGATGCGCATCGTCACCCGCGACATGCGCGCCTTCGACGAGTTCCTGCGCGACAAGCTCCTGTCGCTGGGCCTGGTGTCGAACATCGAGAGCCGCATCGTGATCCGCGGCGTCAAGAACTCGACCGCCGTGCCGCTGGGCCTGATCAGCCCCTACGTCAGCCCGCTGGGCTGACGTAGTCCTAAGCGTAAAATGGTGTGAGCCCGCTGGGCTAGGGCCTTTAAACCGCTCATCCCCGCGAAAGCGGGGACCCAAGCTGAATTTCAGTGTGCGGCGCGGTTCGGAATAGATCGTCCAACTCGGCCTGGGTCCCCGCTTTCGCGGGGATGAGCGAAATTTAGTTAGTCCAAGGAGTGGCCACATGGCCCAATCGAGCGCCGGGGGCGCGTCGACGCGACGCGTGCTGGCCGCCAGCCTGATCGGCACGGCGGTCGAGTTCTATGACTTCTATATCTACGCCACCGCCGCCTCCCTGGTGTTCGGGCCGCTGTTCTTTCCCGCCAGCTCGCCGGCCATGCAGCTGCTGGCCTCCTACGCCAGCCTGAGCGTCGCCTTTATCGCTCGGCCGCTGGGCTCGATCGTCTTCGGTCACTTCGGCGACCGGATCGGGCGCAAGTCGACCCTGGTGGCCTCGCTGCTGATCATGGGGGGCTCGACCCTGCTGGTGGCCTTCCTGCCGACCTACGCCATGGCCGGCTGGCTCGCGCCGTTTCTGTTGTGCCTCCTGCGCTTTGGCCAAGGCTTCGGCCTGGGCGGCGAGTGGGGCGGCGCCGCGTTGCTGGCGGTCGAGAACGCCCCGCCCGGCTTTCGCGCCCGTTTCGGCATGTTCCCGCAGTTGGGCGCGCCGGTGGGGTTCATCGCCGCCAACGGCTTTTTCCTTCTGCTGGGCGTCCTCCTGACGCCGGAGCAATTCCAGGCCTGGGGCTGGCGCCTGCCGTTCCTGGGCAGCATCCTGCTGGTCGGGGTCGGGCTCTGGATCCGGCTGAAGCTGACCGAGACCCCCGCCTTCCAGGCCGCCGCCCACGCGGCCCCGCCGCCGCACGTGCCCATCGCCCAGCTGTTCCGAACCCATGCCCGCGAGACGATCGGCGGCACCTTCGCGGTCGTGGCCTGCTTCGCGCTCTTCTACCTGACCACCGCCTTCTCGCTGGGCTATGGCGTCACCGCCCTGGGCTATGGGCGGCAGCTGTTCCTGGGCGTCCTGCTGATCGCCATCCTGTTCATGGCCGCCGGTATCGTCTGGGCGGGTTACTGGTCGGACGCGGCCAGCCCCCGGCGCGTGCTGATGGCCGGCTCGCTGCTGACCATCGTGGCCGGCGCGGCCCTGGCGCCGATGATGGGCTCGGGCTCGCTGTGGCTGATCGGGGTGTTTCTGTCCCTGGCGCTGGTGGTGATGGGCCTGGTCTATGGCCCCCTAGGCGCCTGGCTGCCCAGCCTGTTCCCGGCGCGGGTGCGCTATACCGGCTCGTCGATCGCCTTCAATGTCGGCGGGGTGATCGGCGGTGGTATGACCCCCGCCATCGCCCAGGCCCTGGCCACCCACGGCGGGCTGAAGCTGGTCGGGCTCTACCTGGCCGCGGCGGGCGCGATCAGCCTGCTGGCGCTGTGGCCGCTGAAGCGGGCGGACGCGCTCTAGCGCCATACTAACATCGCTCATCCCCGCTTTCGCGGGGATGAGCGGATAGGGAACGAATTGAGCAAGACTGAAATGGCAACTCCCGGCTAAGTTCCGCGCGACACTCGCCGGAGCGCCCCATGATCGACCTCGTCTTCGAAGCCCGCCGCCGCGACCTCGGCAATTTCGAGGTCGGGCGGGTGCTGCCGTTCCACGCCCATCGCATGGTCGGGCCGTTCACCTTCCTCGATCACATGGGCCCGGCCGCCTTCCAGCCCGGCTTCTCCAAGAGCGCCGACGTGCGCCCGCACCCGCATATCGGCCTCTCCACCCTGACCTATCTGTTCGAGGGCGAGATCACCCACCGTGATAGCGTCGGCTCGCTGGCGGTGATCAAGCCCAACGAGGTCAACTGGATGACCGCCGGGTCGGGGATCACCCACTCCGAACGCTTCGAGGGGCTGCGTGAACACGGCGGCCGGATGGACGGCATGCAGGCCTGGGTCGCCCTGCCCCAGGAGTTCGAGGAGATCGCGCCCAGCTTCACCCACCACGAAGGCCCCCAGGACCTTCCCTACTACGAGAACGGCGGGCTGAAGGCGCGACTGATCGCCGGCGAGGCGTTCGGCGCCAAGTCGAACGTGCCGGTCTATTCGCCGCTGTTCTACGTCCACTGGGAGCTGGAGCCGGGGACGATCGCGGCCCTGCCGGCGGAATATTCCGAGCGCGCCGCCTATGTCGCCGAGGGCCGGGTCGAGGTCGACGGCCGGGAGCTGGCCGCCACCCAGATGGCCGTCTTCGCGCCCGGCGACACCATCGTCTTCAAGGCCATCGAGCGCTCGACGGTCATGCTGATGGGCGGCGAACCGATCGGCCCGCGCTTCATCGAGTGGAACTTCGTCTCCTCGTCCAAGGACCGCATCGAGCAGGCGAAATCCGACTGGAAGGCCGGCCGCATGAAGCTGCCCGACCTCGACCACGACGAGTTCATCCCCCTGCCGGAAGGGCCTCCGCCACCGGCCAATTCGATGTCGTGAGACACAAAACCCGTCATCCCGCGACCTGTTCGCAGGATGACGGTTGAAAGAGCGGGAGCGCCGCGCCCATAACTCCCCCATGACCGACACCGCCTTCGCCCAATTCGTTCGCGGCCTGCCCAAGGCCGAGCTGCACATGCACATCGAGGGCAGCCTCGAGCCCGAGCTGATGTTCGAGCTGGCCCGTCGCAACGGGATCACCCTGCCCTACAAGTCGGTGGACGAGATCCGGGCGGCCTACGCCTTCTCGAACCTGCAGGACTTCCTGGACATCTACTACCAGGGCGCGGGGGTGCTGATCACG
>NZ_DATFAV010000181.1:0-11193 GCF_035254145.1 Caulobacter sp.
GGCCGGTGCTTAGGACGGATCGACATTCAGCGCATTGCCCGTCCAAACAACCGCTCATCGCCGCGAAAGCGGGGATGAGCGGATAGGGGGAATGTCTCGGATTTGAATGTCGGTCCGCGCTTAGCCCTTGTTGGCCAGCGCGGCTTGCGCGGCGGCCAGGCGCGCGATCGGCACGCGGTAGGGGGAGCACGACACGTAGTCGAGGCCGACCTTCTCGCAGAAGCTGATCGAGGCGGGGTCGCCGCCATGCTCGCCGCAGATGCCCAGCTTGACGTCCGGACGGGCCGCGCGGCCGCGCTCGGCGGCGATGCGGATCAGGTCGCCGACGCCGTCCTGGTCCAGGCTGACGAAGGGGTCCTTTTCGAAGATGCCCTTGTCGATATAGGCGCCCAGGAACTTGCCGGCGTCGTCGCGGCTGATGCCGAACGTCGTCTGGGTCAGGTCGTTGGTGCCGAAGCTGAAGAATTCGGCGTTGGCGGCGAGATCCCCGGCCCGCAGGGCGGCGCGGGGCAGCTCGACCATGGTGCCGACGGTGTATTTCAGGTCCACGCCCTGCTCTTCCAGCACCGCCTTGGCGACGCGGTCGGTCAGGTCGCGCAGGTACTTCATCTCCTCGCCCTTGGCGACCAGCGGGTGCATGATCTCGGGGACGGGAGCGGCCTTGCCCGACTTGGCGATCTCGCAGGCGGCCTCGAGGATGGCGCGGACCTGCATCTCGTAGATCTCGGGGTACGAGACGCCCAGGCGGCAGCCGCGGTGGCCCAGCATGGGGTTGGTCTCGTGCAGTTCCTTGGCCCGGCGCATCAGCTTGGCGGCGTCGAGACCGGTGGCCTGAGCCACGGCTTCCACGTCTTCCTCGGTGTGCGGCAGGAACTCGTGCAGCGGCGGGTCCAGCAGGCGGATGGTGACCGGCAGGCCTTCCATGATCGTGAAGAGCTCGACGAAGTCGGCCTTCTGGAACGGAGCGATCTTGGCCAGCGCCGCGCGGCGGCCCTTTTCGTCGTCGGCCAGGATCATCTCGCGCACGGCGGCGATCCGGGTGTCGTCGAAGAACATGTGCTCGGTGCGGCACAGGCCGATGCCTTCCGCGCCGAACTGGCGAGCGGTCTTGGCGTCCAGCGGCGTTTCGGCGTTGGCGCGAACCTTCAGGCGACGGACCTGGTCGGCCCAGCCCATCAGGGTGGCGAAGTCGCCGGTCAGCTCCGGCTCGATCATCTTGGGCGCGCCGGCCAGGATCTCGCCGGTCGAACCGTCGATGGTGATGATCTCGCCGGCCTTGAACTCCCGGCCCTTGGCGCGGAACAGGCCTTCCTTCTCGAAGATCGCCACGTCGCCGGCGCCCGAGACGCAAGGCCGGCCCATGCCGCGCGCCACGACGGCGGCGTGGCTGGTCATGCCGCCCCGCGCCGTGATGATGCCGCGGGCGGCGTGCATGCCGTGGATGTCCTCGGGCGAGGTCTCTTCGCGCACCAGGATCACGCTCTCGCCGGCGGCGGCGGCCTTTTCGGCGGCGTCGCTGTCGAAGACGACCTTGCCGGTCGCCGCGCCGGGCGAGGCCGGCAGGCCCGTGGTGATCACGTCGCGATGGGCGGTGGGATCGATGGTCGGGTGCAGCAGTTGGTCCAGAGAGGCGGGCTCGACCCGGCCCACGGCCTCCTCCTTGGAGATCACGCCCTCGCCCGCCATGTCGACCGCCACCTTCAGCGCGGCCTTGGCCGTGCGCTTACCGTTGCGGGTCTGCAGCATGTAGAGCTTGCCCTGCTCCACCGTGAATTCGATGTCCTGCATGTCGCGGTAGTGACGCTCCAGCGTCTCGACCACGGACTTGAACTGGCCGAACACCTCCGGCATCGCCTCTTCCATCGAGGGGGCGACGTCGCCCATCTCCTCGCGGGCGGCCTTGGTCAGGGATTGCGGCGTGCGGATGCCGGCCACCACGTCCTCGCCCTGGGCGTTGATCAGGAACTCGCCATAGAGGCGGTTGTCGCCGTTCGACGGGTTGCGGGTGAAGGCCACGCCCGTCGCCGAGGTGTCGCCCATGTTGCCGAACACCATCGACTGGACGTTCACCGCCGTGCCCCAGCTTTCGGGGATGTCGTGCATGCGGCGATAGAACTTGGCCCGGTCGTTCATCCAGCTGGCGAACACCGCGCCGATCGCGCCCCACAGCTGCTCCTGGGCGTCCTGCGGGAAGGGCTTGCCCAGGTGGTCGCGCACGGCGGCCTTGTAGTCCTTGATGACCTCGGCCCAGTCGTCGGCGGTCAGGCCGGTGTCGACCGTGACGTCCAGGCGCTCCTTGTGGTCGTCCAGGATCTCTTCGAACATATGGTGCTCGAGGTTCAGCACGACGTTCGAGTACATCTGGATGAAGCGACGATAGCTGTCATAGGCGAAACGGCGGTCGCCCGACAGCTTGGCCAGCCCCTCGACGGTCTCGTCGTTGAGGCCAAGGTTCAGCACCGTGTCCATCATACCCGGCATCGAGGCCCGCGCGCCCGAGCGCACCGAGACCAGCAGCGGATTGCCGACGTCGCCGAACCGCTTGCCGGTCAGTTCCTCGACCTTGGCGAGGCCAGCCTTGACCTGATCGGTCAGCTCGGTCGGATACTGCTTGCCGTTGGCGTAATAGTGGACGCAGGCCTCGGTGGTGATCGTAAAGCCAGGCGGCACCGGCAAGCCCAGCGACGACATCTCCGCGAGATTGGCGCCCTTGCCTCCCAGGAGATTCTTCATCGAAGCGTCGCCGTCCGCGCCGCCTCCGCCAAATGCATAAACCCAACGAGCCTTGGTCAGCGTCTCAACCGGCATATGAAATTCACCCTGCGATAAGTGAAAAGGCCGCGCCCCTCTGACGGGGGTCGTCTCACCTTGGAACAGCGCTGCTGTATTATAATCCCGCAGTGCAATATCCGGGGCCTCAGTAGCACCTAGCCCAAGAACGCGTCCACTGGCGCTTCGCGTTCCGAGCGATAACGATTGAATTCGGTAAATAATTCCAATGACAACGCTGTCCGCTCGACGGCTCTGGCCAAGTTTCGGCTAAATCTCGTCGAATCCGTGTTCGCCGTGAAGAAACATCGAAGGAGATCGATTGCCTTCGCCGCGCGAAACGCTTTCCAATAGGAATATGACAGCAACCTTGACGCGACTGGGAACGCGCCAGAATGACGCGGATGCGATCGCGGACCTGCATACGCGCAGCCGTCAGGTCGCCTATCGCGGACTCTATGGCGAGGCCTATCTGGATCATGAGCTGTTTGACGTCTCGCGCGCGACGTGGCGCGCCCGGTTCGCCGATTTCGATCCGACCTCGGATCTGATTCTGGCGGCGATCGAGGACGGGGCGCCGGTTGGCCTGGCCTACGCCTCTTTCCGGCTGAACCCCGAGGTCGGCGCCCTGCTCGACAACCTGCATGTCGCGCCGGAGCGTAAGGGCGGCGGCCTGGGAACCCGGCTCCTGGCCGGCGTGGCCCGCTGGCTGGCCGAGGAGCACGACGGCGCGCCGCTGCACCTGGAGGTCTACGCGCCGAACGCCAAGGCGCTGGGCTTCTATAGGGCGCGAGGCGGCATGGAAATCGCGCGCTACGCCGAGACCGTTCCCGGCGGCCGCGCCGTGGAGGTCGTCCGCTATCGATGGGAACGCCCCGAGACGTTGCTCGGGCATTAGAGCCTTGGCCGGATGACAGGCCAACACGAAAGCGGCGGGCGACCGTCCCCGGATCGCCCGCCGCTCGCCCCCGTGGAGGCGCCGTCGTTGGCTCTAAGCGGCCGCGATACGGCCCTCCACTAGCTCTAGAAGGGAATCTCGTCGTCCAGATCGGCCGAGAAGTTCTCGCGCGGGCCGCTGGGCTGGCTGCGCGCCGCGCCGCCGCCGAAGCTGGATCCGCCGCCCGAATAGCCGCCGCCGTACTCGTCGCCGCCGCCCGAGGAGGCGCCGGCGCTGTCGCCGCGCCCGCCCAGCATGGTCAGCTCGCCACGGAACTTCTGCAGCACGATCTCGGTGGAGTACTTTTCCTGGCCGGTGTTATCGGTCCACTTGCGGGTCTGCAGCGCGCCCTCGATGTAAACCGTCGAGCCCTTCTTCAGGTACTGCTCGGCGACCTTCACCAGGTTGTCGTTGAAGATGACCACGCGGTGCCATTCGGTCTTTTCCTTGCGCTCGCCGCTGTTGCGGTCGCGCCAGGTTTCCGACGTCGCGATGCGGAGATTGGCGACGCGGTCGCCCGAACCCAGGCTGCGGATCTCGGGATCGGCGCCGAGATTGCCCACCAGAATGACCTTGTTGACGCTGCCCGCCATCGCTTGACCTTGCTCTCGCCCGGCGACCCATGCGCCGGAATCTGGAGCGAGACGTTAACGAAGGCGCCAAGCGCGCGCAAGTTTTGTTCTCAATATGTTCTTGTGGACGAGAAAGACGGCTGTGGACGGAACATCCGCCGGCCCTTCTCACTCGGCCCGATTGGCTCACTCGGCCCTATTGGGCGGGAACCTGGCGGATGGCGCCTGGAACGGCCAGGCGACCGTCACCGGTGCGGACCAGCGACATGAACCGCGGGCCGTCGTAGGTCTGCCCCAGGTAGATGCCTTCCTTCTCGATGAAGATGAAGGAGCCCTGGTACGCCCCGACCAGACTGCGATTGGGGCTGCCCATGCGGATGAAGCGGATGCGCATGCCCTCGAGCGTGGCGGCGCATTCCTCCATGTTCGGCACGTTGCGGGCCACGGGATTGTAGCGAAGCGTGCCGTCCTTGTTGGTCGCCACGTGGAAGCAGACCCCGGTCTCGAACGGGGGCTTGATCTCCTTCTGGCAGCCGGCGAGCCCAAGGCCCGAGGCGGCGAGAACGACGGCGGCGGCGAGGACGGTCTTCTTCATGGATTACACTTATAAACCTATCCCGCGTTCGGGATAGAGCAGTTGGGGCCCTGCTCGAACGCGGTGTGGAAGGTGCGGTTGTCCGACGAAATCTCCACGCGACCGGGCGACAGGCGCAAGGTCTCCTCGCCCCAACGGCCATAGGTGGCCCCGCCCGCCTTCTCGCAGCGCCCGCCGAACAGCTGCTGGGCGCAGGCGTTCAGGGTGATCTCGCCCGGCAGGCGTCGCCATTCGTTGCTGGCGTAGCGCCAGCAGGCGGCCAGGGGCGCGTTGGCGGATGCGGACGCGGATGTCGCGGGGGCGCTGGACGGCGTCCCGTTCACGACCGCCGTCGGCGCCTCCACCGTGGGCGGCGGCAGCGGGGTCAGCACGGTTCCGGCCTGATCCGCGGCGGCCAGGGCGCCGGTCTCGTCGACCCCGACGTCCAGGGCGCCGGTCGCCACGCCGTTCTTCTTGGCGCATTCGGCCAGGGTGATCTCGCCGACGAAGGCGCCGCCGACGAAACAGCGCAGAGGCCGCGCCGGGTCCAGCTTGGTGTCGTCGTCGCGTCCGGTCTCGACGATCAGGCCGGCGCGCGAGGCCGGCGGCGCCTCGGTCGGCTTCTGGTCGTGGCCCGCCAGCAGAGCCACGGCGATGCCCAGACCCGCCAGCAACGCGAGCGCCGCGCCGCCGCCGAAGACGATGATCCGTCGATCTTTGAGAAAATCCATGGCCCCTGGCTACGACGCGTCGATGACGCTTTCAAGCGTAACGGCCGGGGAAACCGCCTGGACCCGGTGTCAGACCCTAACCGCCGCCGGTGAGCCGGTTGAGCGCGGCCTGGTAGTTGGCGAGCTGGTCCGTCAGATATTTCGGCGCCGTGCCGCCGGTCTTCCCCGAGGTCTTCGTACTGCTGTTGTCGATGCCCATCGCCTTGTCGGAGACCTCGCGATAGGCGGTGCGGATCTGCGAAATGGCGCGCGTGATGACCACGTTGGCGTTCTTGCGGCCGGCCTCGGTGGTCAGATCCAACTCGGGGGGCAACTGAAGGCCGTAGACTGGTCCCCCGCCATCGGCCGAGACGGTCTTGCCGTTGTCGGTCTTGGTGGCGCGCACCACGCCACCGGCAAGACCCAGGGCTTCCAGCACGTCCGTACCGCCCTTGCCCGCCACGATCTCGATGGTCGAAGTGTTCGTGGCCGGACTGATCTTCAAAACCCGGCTATTGCCGGTGCTGGCCGTCTCGACCTTGGCGCGGAAGCTCGAGGCGCGCTTGATCTTGTCCGCCAGGGTTTCGAGGGTGTCGTTGGCCTCGATGGTGATCGTGGTCAGCGGTCCCCGCTCACGCGTGCGGATCTGGAACGTGTCGCCGGCGCGCGCGGTCGTGGCCGAGACGATGCGATCCGACTGGGTGAACTTCATCTCACCGGCGGGCAGGCCGAAGGCGTCGAGAGCCGACGCCCCCGTGGACGAGACCGCGACCGAGGTTGGGGTGGCGTAGCCGTCCTTGCCGGTGAGGTGCTGGCTCCAGTCGACCGCGCCCGTCCCGACGTTGACCTGGGCGACGTAGCCGTCCTTGGCGCCGATCGTGGCCTGACCGTCCAGGTTCGCGCCCGCCGAACCGACCAGCCAGGCCGTTCCATTTTTCACGTCGAAGCCAGTGACCGTATCGTCGCCCGAGCCCCCATAGTAGGTCAGGGCGTCGGCGGTGTTGTCCGAGATATCCAGCGACATGCGGCCCACGAAGGCGTCCATGCCGCCGGAAGGCGCGGTCGTCGCGCCGTTGATCGACATCAGGTTGTTGGCCGTGTAGCCGCCGACATAGAGCTGGCCGTTGTCGATCTTCAGGCCGACCAGGTCGCCGCCCTTCAGCGAGCCCAGGTCGCGGGTCGCGCCAGCCGTCAAGGTCGCGGTCTTGGTGTAGGTGACCGGCACGGACTCGTAGGCGCCGTACTTGTTCAGTTGGGTGACGTTCTCCGTCACCACCGAGGTCGCGACGTCGAAACTGCGCAGCATCGCCTCGCCGTTCTCCTTGGAGCCGACGATCACCTGGGAGCCATTGACCACGATGTCCGAAACGGAGTCATTGGCGGCGCTGCCGAACTTCTGAGTGAACAGCGCCTTGGGCTTGCCGCCGGAATCGGTGGCGAAGGCCGACAGATAGGCGTCCCAGCCGCCGCTAGGGTCCGAGCCCGTGGCGCCCGGGAGATCCGACTTGCTGCGGCCGCCGACATACAGCACGCCGTCCGAGCCAAAGGCCAGGGCGGTTGCTTCGTCTTCCTGCAGGCCACCGCGGCGCACCGTCCACTGCTCGTCGCCGTTGCCGTCGTAGCGGGTGACGAAGCTGTCGGTGGTCGTCGACGTATCGCTGTTGTTGATCGGCCCGTTGACCGCGCCCTGCAACCGCCCGCTGACCGAGCCAGCCACGGCCACGCTGCCGTCGTCGGCGACGGCCAGGGACAAGCCGCTGGCGTTGTCCGTCGCCCCCAACGTCCGCGCGTAGAGCAGATGGCCCGCGCTGTCGTACTTCAGCAAGGCGACGTCGCTGTCGCCCTTGATCGTCTGGCCGTTGACGTCGAGCTTTCCGTCGACCTGGGTAGCGACGTCGGCCAGCATGTAGACCGAGCCGTCCGTGCCGGTCACCGACTTGCGGACGGTTGAGATCGTGCCTTGCAGCGTCTCGGTGAACACCCTGCCGCCAGGCGCGCCGGCGCCCGCGCCGCCGCCGGTTCCGTCCGCGCTGTACTTGGTCAGAGTGGTCTCAAAGACGCCATCGTCGGTCGTGGTGTTCTTGTCCGGGTCTGGATTACCGGCCTTGGTGGTGACATAGACCGCCGGCGCCGTGGTCGGCGCGCTGAAGGCGATCTGTTCGGACATGTCGCCGTTGACCCGCAGCGCGAAGTCGTCGCCAGTCGCCGGCAAGGTCACGGGCTTGCCGCTGACCTGCACGGTGCGCTCTTCGCCCGCCGTTCGCTGGACCGAGAAGGAGGTGTTGTAGCCCGCCGCCTTCATCTGGCCGTTCATGTAGGTGACGACATTGGACATCGTCCGCGGCGTCGAGCCCATGTCGTTCAGGTTCATTGTCACCGTCTTGGTGGCGCCGAAACTCTTGACCGAGATGTCGAACGAGACATTTCCCTGGAACTGGGGGATCGGGTCGTCGACCTGGCCGCTGTAGATCTTGTCGGTGATGTAGGTGTAGTTCGCCTTCGGCACACCGACCGTGCCCTTGTCGCTGGTCATGACCTTGCCAGTGCTCAGGCGTAGTTGGTCGAGCGACAAACCCTGGACGTAGGTGCTGATCTCGCCGAGCCCCTTGGTCAGGGCCGTCTGCAGGTGGGCGATCTCGCCGTCGGTGACGTTCTTCTCGCCAGCCCGCGCGGCCACGGCCGACAGGGTGTTCAGCGCCTGGTAGGTGGCGAAAAGCTTGGCGTAGTCGGGGCTCGCGCCTTTCAGGCTGGTGGTGCTGGCCCCCTCGTCGACGAACTTGCGGCCGTTCAGCGCCGAGCGGACCAACTCGCTGGCCGCGGGCGCCGCGCCGCTAAGCCAAGGCGCGGAGGGCACCACGGCCTTGGAGCCGGACGAGGATGAAGAAGACGTCGCCGTTCCAGACGCAGCCGTCCCCGTCAGGCCCGCGCGGGCCTGATAGTAGCTGAGCAGCGTGTTGGTATCGAACGTGATCACGGCCTGTCCTAATGGGGACTCGGAGTCCCCCGCTCGTACATTCGCCCAAACACCGCTGACGCCTTGTTAAGACTTGGCGTTAAGCGGCGATAAGATTCGCCTCCGACAACGCCCGGCGCGCGCCCTCGCGCAGCTCGCCCCACTCGGACGCCAGGATTCCCAGCAACACCACGTCGCGCGGCTGGCCATCCTTGAGGACGTGGCCGCGCAGATAGCCTTCGCGACGGAACCCCGCGGCCGACTGGGCTTTCAGGGCCGCGTCATTGTCGGCCATGACCTCGGCGAACACCTTGTGCAGGCCAAGCTCTCCGAAGGCGCGGTCGAGCCCCAGGACCTGGGCCGCTCGTCCCACGCCCCTGCCCCGCGCCTCGGCCGATCCCAGGAACCAGTTCCAGCTGGCGCGGCGGTGATGACTGGTCAGACCCGTCAAGGTCAGCAACCCCATGGGCGCTCCGGAGCGCGTGATCATCCAGCCGCGCATGTCGGGATCGGTCCGCAGGGCCTTGAACCAGGCGGCGTGCGCCTCATGGCTAGGAAGATCGGCGTCGGACATCCAGCGGTCGACCTCGGGCTCCGAGCGCCACTGAAAGAGGATCGCCTCGTCCTCGTCCATCAAGTCACGCAACTCGATCATACCCGCCGCCGAATCCCCGTTCCGTACAGGAAGAGTTTAGCCCGGCGCCGCCGCGCCACCTAGGGTTACTGGGGACTACTGGCCTTTGAACAGCGACAGGATGATTTGCGGGGCGCCGTTGGCGATCGACAGCGCCTGGGCGCCGAGTTGCTGCTTCACCTGCAGGGCCTGCAGGCGGGCGCTTTCCTTGGCCAGATCCGCGTCGACCAGATTGCCCACGCCCGTTTCCAGAACATCGGTGAGCTTGGAGACGAACGAGTGGTGGGCGTCGATCTGCTTGGCCTGGGTGCCGATATTGCCCACGGCCTGGTTGACCGCGCTCATCGTGGTGTCGAGGTTCGCGAGCACGGCCGTGGCGTTGGCCGGCGTCAGAATGTCGTCGGTCGGCTGGAGCGTGTTGATGGTCCCGCCCAGCGACAGGTTCTGCAGGCTGAGCGTGATCGCCTGAGCCGCGTCCGCGTCGGCCAGGAACGTCATGTCGGCGGCCTGGCTGCCGTCCAGCAGGTTGGCGCCATCGAACACGGCGCTCTTGATGACCTGCGACAGGTTCTTCAGGATTCCCTGGAAGTCGGCGTTCAGCGACTGCCGCGAGGTCGTCGTCAGCGAGGTGTCCTTCGCCGCGACCACCTTTTCGCGCATCAGCTTGAGCAGGTCCGAGACCGACTCGCCGGCGGCCAGGGCCACGTCGGCGATCGAGGTCGCCCGGTCCAGGCTCATCTTGACGGCCCCGAGCGCGCTCATGTCGGCGCGCTGCTCCTGGGCGATCGACCAGACGGCGGCGTTGTCCTTGGCGGTGGAGATGGACAGGCCCGTATTGATCCTGGTCTGCACCGACTGCATGTCGTCGTTGGTGCGGTTCAGGTTCTGCAGCGCGATCAGCGCGGGCTGGTTCGTGTTGACGCTCAGCGTCATGCGCGGCCTCCGATCGGCGATTTTGCCGTTGGTTGCGACCGCACGCGATTCGGCGTGCGATCTAATCGCCGCCGAAATTGGGCTCAGAAAGTAAGAACATGGTTAACGTCTATAAACCATGTCCGTTTACGCATGCGGCCGGAGGTCGCACGCCGCCTTCAGCGCGGCGTCAGCCGCCCGTCAGGCCTTGCCGTCGTACACGTCCCCGCTGACGTAGCGCGTGGCGAGGCGCAGCTTCAGGATCTCCTCGCGGGGAAACTGCTGCAGGGTCTCACCGGTGCGCCGGTCGACCGTCTTGTAGACGTAGTCGCCAGTGTCGCCGTCCTGCTCGATCACCAGCCGCAGATCGCCGGGCTGAGGCCCCTTGTCCACGGGCTTGTCGGACTTGTCGTCGGACACGCGTGACACCCGCGCATCTTCCGCGGACTTGGCTTGGACGGCCGAAGCCGCGTAGGCGGCCAGACCTGAAACAACTTTAGCGCCCTCGGACTGGTCCGGGGCGTTCACGGGGGCGATGAAATCTCTGATCGCCGACAAAGCGGCCTTGGGGTCCATTTCTCTTCGCCGACTTGCGGCGCTCCTCTCTTAATCTCCTTGTCCTCGGTCCAACGAAAAGGCGGAGGCGGGCCCCGAAGAGCCCGCCTCCTCCGGCTCCTTAACGGAACAGGCTCAGGATCGACGACGTGGATTGGTTCGCGATCGACAGCGCCTGGATGCCCAGTTGCTGCTTGGTTTGCAGCGACTGCAGCTTGGCGCTTTCCTTGGCCAGGTCGGCGTCCACCAGGTTGCCAACACCGGCGTCCAGGCTGTCTTGCAGCTTGCCGATGAAGGTCAGGTGAGTGTCGAGGCCCGTCGAGGCCGTGCCCAGAGCCGACAGCTTGTTCGTCGCGGTCAGCAACGCATCGGCGATGTCAGAGATCATCGCCTTGGCTTCGGTCGCCGTGGTGAAGGTCGTGGTCGTCGTTGACAGGCCAAGGCCCAGCAGACCCAGGGTTTGAGCGTTGACCGTAAAGGTTCCGCCGTCCGCGTTGGCCAAGAAGACCAGCGGCTTGACGGTGGCGGCGACGAGGCTGACGCCGTTGAACGTGGCATTCTGCGCGGCCTTGGTGAT
>NZ_DATFAV010000182.1:0-9462 GCF_035254145.1 Caulobacter sp.
GGACAACGGCGTGCGCATCTGGGACGAGTGGGCCGACGAAAACGGCGACCTCGGCCCCGTCTACGGCAAGCAATGGCGCTCGTGGGCCACGCCCGACGGGCGGGTGATCGATCAGATCGCCAACCTCGTCGAGAACCTGAAGACCAACCCCAGCAGCCGCCGGCACATCGTCACGGCCTGGAACCCGGCCGACGTCGACGACATGGCCCTGCCGCCCTGTCACTGCCTGTTCCAGTTCTTCGTGGCGGACGGCAAGCTGAGCTGCCAGCTCTATCAGCGCAGCGCCGACGTGTTCCTGGGCGTGCCGTTCAACATCGCCAGCTACGCCCTGCTGACCCTGATGGTCGCCAAGGTCGTCGGCCTGGAGCCGGGCGAGTTCGTCCACACCTTCGGCGACGCCCACCTCTATCTCGATCACTTGGAGCAGGCTCGCCTGCAGATGGTCCGCGAACCCCATCCTTTCCCGACGATGAAGGTCGCTGACAAGCGCGACCTGTTCGCGTTCGAGTACGGGGATTTCGAGATCGAGAATTATGTGGCCCATCCGCATATCCCAGCGAAGGTCTCGAAATGAAATTGGCGAGACCGTCCGCCTTTATCGGCTCGTCCGTTGAAGGCCTGGATGTCGCTTACGCCCTTCAGGAAAATCTCGAATACGACGCAGAGCCGACGGTATGGTCGCAAAATATCTTCACGCCTAGCCAATCGACCCTGAAGGCGCTCGCAGGCGAAGCGGCGAAGACCGACTTCGCCATCTTCGCCTTCACGCCGGACGACATGCGGTTGATGCGAGGCGAGCGAGCATCAATCCCTCGCGACAATGTCATCTTTGAGCTTGGCCTTTTCATGGGCGCCTTGGGGGTCGAGCGATGCTTTTTCGTGTCGCCGCGATCGGCCCAACCCTTAGCCCTGCCAAGCGATCTCCTGGGATTGACGCCTCTTACTTATGACGCCGAAAGATCCGATGGTCGGCTCGTCGCAGCGTTGGGGCCCGCCGCGAACAAGGTTCGCGGGGCGCTCCGCCAATTGGGCGTCAAAGCGCCGGCGATGAAGGCGCCACCGCCATCACGGATGGATCGTACGGGCTATTTCCTGAAAACCTGGGACGGCCCGAACCTGCAGGCCGCACGCGAGGTGCTCCACCGAGGCATACCTCTGCATCGAATGGAAGACGAAGATGGCTCCGCTACGGAAGCGCTTCTTTTGGTCTTCACGTTCTTGGAGAGCTTCGCAGATGCGGTCTTAGCTGGCGAAATCGACGAACAACGGGCTCGTCCCATTTTGGCGGCCACCGTGAAGAGCGTATGGGAACATGCAGCTGTCTATTTCGCGCCACTGAACTTGGCCGATGAATGGTGGGAGCCACCGCCACGACTTGCCGAACTGTCGGCCCGGTGGAGCAAAAGCGCTTGAGGACACTTCGTGGCGCCGCACGGCATTTCACCGGCCGCTGAACCCGCCGCGTCATGCCCCCTACGGCTTCAGCACGATCTTCCCGGCCAGCTTGGCCGATTGCAGCAGCGCCTGGGCCTCCCCCGCCTCGGCCAGCGGCAGCACCTTGGCGATCCTCGGCTGGATCGCGCCCTGGGCGATCAGGCCCAGCACCTTGGCGAGATCCTGGCGATAGGGCTCCGGCCGCGCATTGCGCCAGGAGGTGACGTTGTAGCCGACCACGCCACGGCTGCCGCTGAACAGGCCCAGGGCCGACAGCCTGTCGGCCAGCACCATGCGCAACAGGGCGTCGGGCCGCGCCTTGCCGCCGCGGGTGGCGTCGTAGCCGCCGTACAGCACCGCCGTCCCGCCGTCGCGTAGCGCCGCCAGCGAGGCCTTCTTCAGGTGCGGACCGCCGACATGGTCGAAGGCCGCCACCACGCCGCCGTCGGACAGGGCGATCGCCCGCGCCGCCACCGCCTCGGCGCGATAGTCGACGTGGACGCCGCCCTTGGCCTCGACCTCGGCCTTCTTGCCGGCCGAGGCGGTTCCGATCGCCCTCACCCCGGCCAACCGCGCCAGCTCCAGCAAGAGGCCGCCGACCCCGCCCGCCGCGCCGTGCACCAGCACACACTCCCCGGCCACGGAGCCCGCGACGCGATGGAACATCTGCCAGGCGGTCAAGCCGTTCAGCACGCCCGCGACCAAGGCCTCGGCGGGCGCGTCCTCGGGCGCGGCGACCAGGAAGCGGGCCTCGACATTGCGATGCGTGGCGTAGGAGCCGGTCACGGTCAGGGCCGCCACCCGCTGGCCGACGGCGAAACCCTCGACGCCGGATCCCAGCGCCTCGACCCGGCCCACGAAGTCGTAGCCGGGCGTCACCGGCGCCTTCACCCCGGGATAGAGGCCCGTGCGCATGACGATGTCGGCGAAGGCCACGCCGGCGGCCTCGATCGCCACCTGAACTTCGCCCGGCCCCGGCGGCGACAAGCTCACCTCGCGGCCCTTGAGAACCTCGACCCCGCCCGTGCGGGCCATGTGCATCTCGAACGCCGTCGCCGCCATCACGCCCTCCCGTTCCGCCTCGCCGCAGACTGATCAACGATAAGGTCCAGATCAAGCCGCCATGTCTGGCGCGTCGCGCTCGGGCTCGCTAATCAGGACGCATGAGCACGCCCACCCTCGCCATCGTCGTCGCCCGCGCCGCCAACGGGGTGATCGGCCGCGACGGCGACCTGCCCTGGCGGCTGAAGTCGGACCTGGCCCTGTTCAAGGCCAACACCCTGTTCAAGCCGATCATCATGGGCCGCAAAACCTGGGACAGCCTGCCCAGGAAACCCCTGCCCGGCCGCACCAACATCGTCCTGTCCCGCGACCAGAGCTTCGAACCCGAGGGCGCGGTGGCTTGTGAGACGTGGTCGGAAGCCGTGCAGATCGCCAAGGAGCAGGCGGCCGACGACGGCGCCGAAGAGGTCTGCGTGATCGGCGGCCACGCCCTGTTCGAACTGGCCCTGCCCAAGGCCAAGCGGCTCTACCTGACCGAGGTGGCCGCCGAGGTCGACGGCGACGTCCGCTTCCCCGCCTTCGACGAAAGCGCCTGGACGGAGGTGCGTCGCGAGGAACACCCGGCCGGCGAAGGCGATGACCACGCC
Organism: Caulobacter sp.; assembly: GCF_035254145.1. GTDB lineage: Bacteria > Pseudomonadota > Alphaproteobacteria > Caulobacterales > Caulobacteraceae > Caulobacter. The sequence goes on from NZ_DATFAV010000182.1 coordinate 3,084, forward strand.
TTCACGTTCCGGGTGCTGGAGCGGCGCTAGGGCGGGCCCTAGCGTCCGCCCGCTACGATTTCCAAGGCCATTTGAATCCCCGCTTTCGCGGCGCTGGACGCTGTTCGGGAGCCGGAACGCTCTCGTCCGACACCAGCCTGGGCTTCTTCTCCAGATTGGCCAGCTTGTGCGTCTTCAGGTGCTTGCCGGTGCAGGGCTGGAACACGACCTCGACCTCGCCGCCCTTGCCGGGCTCGGGCATCGCGAATTTAGCCGGCCCCACCCGAAGGGCGGTGATCACGGTGTCGCCCTTGTCGTTTTTGCTCCAGGCGATCCGGCTATGGACCGCGGTGTCGCCGAACCGCTTCTGAAGCTCGCGGTCGAAGGTCTTGTGGATTGCGCCGTCGACCACCGGCTTCCAAACCTCGGTCGTCATCGCCGGGCAGCTCGGCCGCGTCGGCATCGGGTGGGGCTTCGACGCCAGCAGAGGGACCTGGATCGCGCAGCCCGTCGTCATCAGGCCCACCATCGCGACCGCCGCCATAGATCTCCACATCGCCAGAATCCCTTTTCGTACTTCGCCCCACGCTTACGGCGAACCTCGCCGGGCACAAGCCCTCAATCGCGCGCGACAGTCCGCGAGCGCGACGGGGTTGGCCGAACGGAACCCTCGCCAGGTTCAAACGGGTGTTTATAGTCCTCGCCAACGCCCAGCAGAGGCGCGGAGGAGACACCATGGACATTCAACTGGTCGCCGAAGGTCTGCAATTTCCCGAAGGCCCCGTGGCCATGGCGGACGGTTCGGTCATCGTCACCGAAATCCAGGGCCAGCGCCTGACCCGCGTCTGGCCGGACGGTCGCAAGGAGACGGTGGCGCAGACGGGGGGCGGCCCCAATGGCGCGGCGATCGGGCCCGACGGCGCGCTCTATGTCACCAACAACGGCGGCAGCTTCGCCTTCTTCGAGGCCAATGGCCTGAACATTCCCGGCCCGACCCCGCCCGAGCACAAGGGTGGCTACATCCAGCGGATTGACCTGAAGACCGGCGCCGTCGCGACGCTCTACACGGAATGCGACGGTAAGCCCCTGGTCGGACCCAACGACCTGGTGTTCGACAGGCAGGGCGGCTTCTGGTTCACCGACCACGGCTGCTCGACGCCGGATGGCCGCAAGTACGGGGCGCTCTACTACGCCCTGGCCGACGGCTCGAAGATCACCCGCTGGCGCGACCACTTCGTCTCGCCCAACGGCGTGGGCCTCTCCCCCGACGAGAGGACCGTCTACATGGCCGACACCATGCTGGGCCGCCTCTGGTCGTTCCAGGTGACCTCGCCCGGCGTGCTGGCCGATCCGGCGCCGCTGCAGCCAGGGAACGTGGTCTGCAACCTGCCGGGCTACCAGCTGCTGGACAGCCTGGCCGTCGAGGCCGGCGGCAAGGTCTGCGTGGCGACGATCATCAACGGCGGGATCACCGCCTTCGACCCGGACGGCTCGACCGAGCACTACGCCTTCCCGGACGTGATCGTGACCAACATCTGCTTCGGCGGGGCCGACATGCGCGACGCCTGGATCACCGCGTCCGGCACGGGCAAGCTCTACAAGGCGCGCTGGCCGCGGCCGGGGCTGAAGCTGAACTTCAACGCCTGAATTCATGACCTGAATTCACGACCTGAATTCACAAGAGTTGGTTCCAGTCAGGGCCTAATCTGGCTGGGCCGGCGCCCCATCTAAGGCTCCGTCAACCCACGGAGCCCACGATGGATCTGAAACTGAACGACAAGACCGCCCTGGTGACCGGCGCGACGGCCGGCATCGGCCTGGCGATCGCCCGCGCCCTGGCGGCCGAAGGCGCCAAGGTGTTCGTCACCGGCCGTAGCCGGGACAAGCTGGACAAGGCCGTCGCGAGTATCGGCGGCAAGGTCGAGGGCGTGCTGGCCGATGCGGGCGCCCCGGAGGGCGCGGCGGCGATCCTCAAGGCCGTCCCCAGCGTCGACATCCTGGTCAACAACCTCGGCGCCTACGAGATGAAGGCCTTCGTCGATATTCCAGACGAGGACTGGCTGCGCCTGTTCGAGATCAACGTCATGAGCGGGGTGCGCCTGTCGCGCGGCTATTTCCCCGGCATGCTGGAGCGCAACTGGGGCCGGGTGATCTTCATCTCGTCGGAGTCGGGCCTCGCGACGCCGGGGGAGATGGTCCACTACGGCATGACCAAGAGCGCCCAGCTGGCGGTCGCGCGAGGCATGGCGCAAGCGACCAAGGGCACGGGCGTCACCGTCAATTCGGTGCTGCCGGGCCCGACCCGCGCCGAGGCCATCGCTGATTTCCTGAAGAGCGTCTCGAGCAATCCCGAGGGCACGACGGCCGAGCACGAGGCCGAATTCTTCGCCAAGCATCGCAGCTCGTCGCTGTTGCAGCGGATGATCGAGCCCGAGGAGATCGCCAGCCTGGTGGCCTACGTCGCCAGCCCGCTGTCGGCGGCGACGAACGGCGCGTCGCTAAAGGCCGAGGGCGGCCTGGTGACGACGATCGCTTGACGAAAATCCTCCCCCTAGGGGGGGGGGTCGGCTCGCAGAGACGACGGAGGGGGAAGAAGCAAGGTCGGCGGAACTTCCCCCTCCGGCGCTTCGCGCCACCTCCCCCGTTAGGGGGAGGATCGGGAGCGCCGCCCTAGTACAGCACCCCCAGCGCCTGGCGTTCGAAGTTCTTCAGCTCGGCGTTGCGGCCCTCGCGGATCTTCACGACCCACTCGGGATCCTGCAGCAGGGCTCGGCCGACGCCGACCAGGTCGAAGTCGCCACGCTCCAGGCGCTCGAGCAGGCCGTCGATCGAGGCGGGCTGGCTGCCCTCCCCGCCGAACGCGGCGATGAACTCGCCCGACAGGCCCACCGAACCGACGGTGATGGTCGGGGCGCCGGTCAGCTTCTTGGCCCAGCCGGCGAAGTTGAGGTCGCTGCCCTCGAACTCCGGCTCCCAGAAGCGGCGTTGGCTGCAGTGGAAGATGTCGGCCCCGGCGTCGGCCAGCGGCTGCAGCCAGGCCTCCATTTCCTGGGGCGTCTTGGCGTTCTTGGCGGCGTAGTCCTGTTGCTTCCACTGCGACAGGCGGATGATCACCGGATAGTCGGGACCGACCGCGGCGCGCACCGCCTTCAGGATCTCGGCCGCGAACCGGGCGCGCTCACCGATCGTGGGACCGCCCCACTTGTCGGTGCGAACGTTGGTGCCTTCCCAGAAGAACTGATCGATCAGATAGCCGTGAGCGCCGTGCAGCTCGACGGCGTCGAAGCCCAGGCGCTTGGCGTCGCCCGCCGCGCGGCCGAAGGCGGCGATGGTGTCGGCGATGTCGGCGTCGGTCATCGGCTCGGTGAACGGCTCGCCGCCAGCCTTGGAAAGGCCCGAGGGACTATCGACCTTGCCCAGCACGTCCTTCCCCTTGGCCGAGCCCACGTGCCACAGCTGCGGGGCGATCAGGCCGCCGGCGGCGTGAACCTCGTCGACCACCTTCTTCCAGGCGGCCAGCTCCTTTTCACCGTGGAAGCGCGGCACGTTGGCGTCGTTCAGCGAGGCGGGACGAGCCACGCCCGTGCCCTCGGTGACGATCAGTCCGACCTGGTTCTCGGCTCGCCGGCGGTAGTAGGCCGCGACCTCGTCGGTAGCGACGCCGCCCGGCGAGAAAGATCGCGTCATCGGCGCCATCACCACCCGGTTGGGCAGTTTCAGCGACTTGAATTCGAAGGGCTTGAACAGGGCGTCGAGCGACATGAGAAATCCGTGGACAGGAAAAGATCGAGCGCGATTTAAACATTCGTTTGGACGCCACGCCAACCAGAAAAACTGGAACAACTCCAGTTCTCGTCATCCCGGCCGCAGCGCGGCGGAGAGCCGCGACCCAGAGGGCGCCGCATTGCGCTTGGCCCCCCCTGAGTCCCGGGTCGGTTTCGCCGCTCGGGATGACGAGGATTTAGGTCACAGCCCCAGCACCATCTTGGCCATGATATTCCGCTGGATCTCGTTCGAGCCGGCGTAGATCGAGGCCTTGCGATAGTTGAAATAGGCCGGAGCCGCGGGCGCGGCGTAGTCCGGCCCCGCCCGGCCCTCGTTGGTCTTGCTCCACGGATCCTGAACGAACGGCGCGGCGTAGGTCCCGACCGCCTCCAGGGTCAGTTCGGTGATGGCCTGCTGGTGCTCGGAGCCCACGCACTTGAGCATCGACGAGGCCGGACCGATGGCCTTGCCCGCGGTGCGGCCCGAAAACACCCTCAGTTCCGTGGCGTTCAGCGCCGCCACCTGGATCTCCAGATTGGCGATCTTCTCGCGGAAGGCCCGGTCGTCGATCAGGCGGCCGCCGTCATCGGCCCGCTCCAGCGCCGCGATGCGCTTGACCTTGCCCAGCATGTTCATCAGGCCGGGGGCGTAGGCGTTGCCGCGTTCGAACTCGAGCAGGTACTTGGCGTAGGTCCAGCCCTTGTTCTCCTCGCCGATGCGGTTGGCGATCGGCACGCGGACATTGTCGAAGAAGACCTGGTTGATCTCCTGCTCGCCGTCCGGCGGGCCGTCCAGGGTCGGAAGCGGCTTGATCTGGATGCCGGGCGTGTCCATCCGCAGCAGCAGGAACGAGATGCCTTCCTGCGGCTTGCCCTGCGTCGAGGTGCGGACCAGGCAGAACATCCAGTCCGCCCACTGGGCATGGGTGGTCCAGATCTTCGAGCCGTTCAGGACGTAGTCGTCGCCGTCCCTGACCGCCTTCATCTGCAAGGACGCCAGGTCCGACCCCGAGCCGGGCTCGGAATAGCCCTGGCACCACCAGATGTCGGAGCGCAGGATCGGCGGTAGGTGCTGGGCCTTCTGCTCTTCCGAGCCGAACGCCATGATCACCGGCGCGACCATCTTCAGCCCCATCGGCGAGGACGTCGGCACGCCGGCCAGGCTCATCTCCATGTTGAAGATGTAGCGCTGAGAGGGCGTGAACCCCGCCCCGCCCAGCTCCACCGGCCAGTCGGGCGCCGCCCAGCCGCGCTCGAACAGCTTCTTCTGCCAGGCGACCTGCCCGGCCTTGTCCAGATAGCCGTTCTTGGACTGGGCCATCTGCTTCTTCATGTCGTCGTCATAGGCGGTCGCGATCCAGTCGCGGACCTCCGTCTGGAACGCCAGGTCCTCGGTCGAGAAGGCCAGGTCCATGCGCCCTACTCCACCGCGTCGAGGTACTCGATGTTCGGCGCGCCGGCCATGAACGGCCCCATCGCCGCGCCGGCGGCCTTGAAGTAGTCGGTTCCGCCGTGATGCTTCAGGGCGTCGGTCGAGGCGTACAGCTCCAGCACCTTGTAGACGCCGGCCTCGGTCTTCGACCTGGTCAGCTGGTAGACGAGAGCTCCCGGCTCGTTGGCCTTCACCTTGGCCGCCAGATCCAGGAACACCTTCTCGAACTCAGCGGACTTGTCCGGCTGGACCTTCAAGGTCGCGACGACACCGATCATGCTTGCCTCCCAACGTTTGTTTGAAAGGCAGGATGAGGGAGGTGGGCGCGGGGAGCAAGGGTCTTTGAACCCTCCCTCTCTCTAGGAGAGAGGGATCATCAGGGCCGCTCGTTCCAGCCATAGGCGACCCACGAATGGCCGCCCACATTACGGGCCTCGATCAGGCCAGGGTCGGCGTTACGGGGCTGGCCGACCTTGCGGCCACGGAACGTGAAGGCCGCCAAGCCAAAGAGCGCGCTGCCAATGAAGCCGACCACCACAACGGTGGCGGCGAACACCACGGCCAGGACGGCGCCGATCACCACGGCCGCCGACGTCGCGAGCGCGCCCGCGATCCAGGCCAGATTGCGCCAGGGCGAGACAGCTGCGGTGTTGGTCATCGGCGTCCTCTCATCACGCTCATAATCAAATCAGGTGGTTCATAAGCGCTGAACGTCAACTGAACACCCACGAGACATGGATGAAAAGCCTTTTCCAGCCCACTGAAGCTCCCCGGGGGCGAGACCAATTGTCTCGGCTCAGCCCGCCACCGCCAGCCCCAGCTCCCGGCGCTCGCGCATGACCGTCGAGAAGGCGGCGTTGATCGCGGCGGCCTTGGCCTCGGCCACCTCGATGAACTCGGTGGGTAGACCGCGCGCCCGGGCGCGGTCGGGGTGGGCGTTGGTCAGGGCGATTTTCCAGGCCTTGTGCACCGTGGCGTCGTCGGCGTCGGCCGGGACCTCCAGGATGGCGTAAGGGTCGTCGGCGCCGACGCCCAGATGGGTGGCCCGCAGGCGACGGAAGGCCAACGGCGACATGCCGAAAAGCTTCGACACCCGCTCCAGATAGGCCAGCTCGTCCTGGGTCACCACGCCATCGGCCTTGGCGATGTGGAACAGGCCGTCGACCACGTCCTCCAGCAGTTGCGGGCAACTGGAATAGCGCTT
>NZ_DATFAV010000183.1:0-4357 GCF_035254145.1 Caulobacter sp.
ACGGTCACGGCCGCGTGGTCGGTCAGCCCCGCCTGCACCGCCATGGCCGGCAGGAACGAGACGCCCAGGCCCGAGCCGATCATCTGCACCAGGGTCGGCAGGGAGGTGGCCGCGAAGCTCTCCTCGTCGCCCACGCCCCCATTTCCATGACGGGGGGGCGGTTCCAGCCCGCAGGCGGCCAGGGCGTGGTCGCGCAGGCAGTGGCCGTCCTCCAGCAGGATCAGGTCATCGTTTCTGAGGCTGTCGGGATCCACTCGTATCGACGCCGCCATCGGGTGGTTGGCCGGGGCGGCGGCCAGCAGTTCGTCGTCCTCGACATGGGCCCAGTCCAGGCCGCTCATGTCGTAGGGCAGGGCGATCAGCGCCGCGTCCAGGGCCCCGCTCTTCAGGGCGCCGATCAGCCGGTGGGTCAGGTCCTCGCGCAGGAACAGGCGCAGCTTGGGAAAACGGTCGCGCAGAACGGGCAGGGCGCGCGGCAGCAGATAGGGGGCCACGGTGGGGATCACCCCCAGCCGGAACCGCCCGACCAGCGGCTGGCCCGCGCCGCGCGCGGCCTGCACCAGGTCCTCGGCCCGGGTCAGGATATCCTCGGCCCGTCGGACCGCCTCCTGGCCGGCGGCGGTCAGGATGACGCCCGAACGCGCCCGGTCGACCACCGACGCGCCCAGGATCTTCTCCAGTTCCTGGATGCCGGCCGACAGGGTCGGCTGGGTGACGTGGGCGTTCTCGGCGGCGCGGCTGAACGAGCCGTGCTCGGAGAGCAGCTTCAGATATTGCAGTTGGCGCAGGGTGGGCAGCATGGCTCGAATATAGGCGCGATCTATCGAATAGCCATGACCGATCGAGAGGATAACTAGAGAGCGGCTGTGTCGAGGCCGCTTCCCCATCCCCAGAAATCGGGGATTCGCCGCCCATCCGCGACGCCCGGTCGCGGTTCCGGCCCCTCGACATTCATCTTGTCCGTGGACTAGGTTGTTAACCTCTGGGTAAGAGATTCGCGGCGTTCGCCCCAGCGTCCCGAGGGACGCGGCGAACACGCACGGGGCGAAGGTGGGCGAGATGAGACTGCTGTCGAAGACTTCTCGGGATAAGAACGCGAAGCCGGCCGTTCTGGGTGACGACACCCGGAGCGAGGCCATGCTTCACCAGATCGAGTCCACCCAGGCGATCGGCCAGCGCTACGAGACCATCCATGGCGGTCTCGACAGCATCGGCCGCGTGATGGAGCACCTGAAGGCCATCGAGCCGCTGATCGCCGAGATCCGCGGCCCGGTCGGCCAAGAGTTCGAGGCTCGCCGCGCCGAGCACGCCGAGCTGATCGCCCTGCGCGCCAACTTCGACCAGGCCCAGCGCCAGATCGCCCAGATCCAAGCCGAGGAGCGCGAGGTCAGCGCCCGTCTGGCCGCTTCCGAAACCGCTCTTGGCGAGTCCGAAGCCCGCCGCCAGAGCCAGGACGTGACGCTGGAGGACAACGCCCTCGAGATCGATCGTCTGCGCAACGCCCTGCTGCAGTCGGATCTCAAGGTCTCCAGTCTCGACGCGTCCCTGCGCGACGCCAACGCCCGCATCGAACATCTGGTCCAGGACGTCGAGGGCCTGCGCGCCCAGGCCCAGGACATCGACGCCCGTCGGGGCGACGCCGAGGCCGCCCTGGCCCGCGCCAACCAAGACAACGCCCTGCTGGGCGAGGAAGCCGCCACGCTCAAGAAGCGCGTCGACCAGGCCGGTCTGGACCTGGCCCGCCTGTCGCGCATCGAGACCGACCTGGAGGCCCAGATCGCCGGCGAGCGCGCCCGCGTCCAGGCCCTGGAAAACGCCCTGGCCGCTCACCAGACCGACAGCGGCCGTATCATCCGCGGCCTGGAAAGCCAGGTCGAGGCCAGCCGCGCCGAGATCTCGGCCCTGCAGACCCGCCTGGAGACCGCCACCGGCCGCGCCGACAAGCTGGAAGAGATGAACACCCAGATCTCGGGCCGCCTGGCCGAGTCCAGCGCTCACCAGAAGGCCGTCGAACGTCGCGCTGGCGACCTCAACGTCGCGCTGGAACGCGCCCTGGAACGTATCCGCGCCCTGGAAGAAGAATCCGAGAGCCTGCGCCAGCGTCACGCCGGTGTCGACACGGCTCGCGCCACCGCCATCGAACGCGCCGACCAGCTGGCCAAGAGCGGCGTCGCCCAGGACAAGGCCCTCAAGCGCGCCGAGGAACGCGCCCAGCAACTGCGCGCCCGTCTCGACGCCATGCAGGAAGCCCAGGACCAGATCCGTCGCGAACACGAGGAGAAGCTCTCCGAACTGCAGGCGACGATCGAGCGCCTCACCTCGGAAAACGCCCTGGCCGAAGGCGCCCTGGAAGCGGCCCGCCGCGACCGCTCGCGCCTGCAGATGGCCCTGCTGGGCGCCAGCGACGATGGGTTGGCCGAGGTCGGCTAAACACCTACCCACGACAAAGAACCCTCGTCATCCCGGCCGCAGCGAAGCGGAGAGCCGGGACCCAGGACCAAGCGCACCGCGCCGGCCCCTGGGTCCCGGGTCGGCTACGCCGCCCGGGATGACGAGGGTTTTTCCTATTTCGCCTCCGCCGCCGCCTTCAGTCCGGCGACCTGCTGGCCGATCACCGCGTCGACGCCGCCCGCGATCTTGTCGAGGCCGCCCTTCAGATAGCCGCCGACATCGTAGGTGACGGTCACCGTCGTCCTGCCGTCCTTCTCCGCCAAGACGAAAGTCAGGGCCCCTGTCGCGCCCGAGGCTTGCAACGGGCCCAGGGCGCCCGACAGCACCAGTCTCGTCCCCGGCGCGGCGTGGACCGTGGTCATGTGCAGCACCGAGCCGCCGTTCGGCAACCGCTCGCAGAAACAGCCGCCCGAGGCCGCCCCCAGGGACAGATTGGCGGCCGAGCCCGACCAGGTGTGGGCCGACGACCACCATTTCGACGGTTGCACGAGCAGCCCCCAGACGGTGGCGGCCGGCGCGTTCAGCACGACCTCGTGTTTCACTTCGAAGCCGTTCGGCGACGCATCGACCACCTCGGCGCGGGCGGCGTCGGTCGCCAGCAGCGCCAGGCCGGCGGCCGCGATCATCATCGGTCTCATGGCTGGGCTCCTCCCGGGAGGGAGGAGGCTGACGGGGTCGACGCCCGCCCGTCAAGCCGCCGCTATTCGACCGGCGAGGTGATCGTCGCGCCGCTGGCCTTCAGACGATCGAGCACGCCATTGGCGGGCAGCAGGAAGCCCAGATCCACCACCGCCACGGTGACGCCGGGACGCCTCAGCGCCTCGGTCATCGACTCGGTCGTCTGGACAAGGCCCTTTTCCAGCAGGGCCGGCCCGCCGGGCGCGTGCACCAGGCAGCGTTGGGCGGCGCTGGCGCGATAGCGGGCGCGCACCGAGGCCAGGTCCCCCTCGGCCCAGTCGCGGCCGATGGTCGTGGAGTTGGCGCCGTCAAAGGCGATCTCGTCCAGCGCCACCCGCAGGCAATAGAGCTGGTCTTCGGGCGAAAGCTTGGAGGCGATCGTCGTCACCGCGCTCATCCGGTACTGGCCGACGGCCTTGACCTTCAGCTTCCGCACCTTGGCCATGCGCTGGATGGTGCTGACGGGCTTGGCCTCGGAAAGCCCCGCCGCCTGGCGGAAATCCGATAGCAGCAGGAAGCCCGCCACGGCCGGTTTCCAGTTCTTGTATTCGCCCGCGCCCTTGCGGGCCTGGAGACGGGACTCCGTGAAGCGCGCCTTCAGGTCCGGCGGCAGCTGGTCCTCGAGCGACTTCCCGAGCGGCTGGCGCAGGCCGCCGCCGAACCGCAGCACGAAGCTGGCGATCTGGGTGACCCCGACCGAGGCCTCGGGCGGCACCAGCACGAGGCTGGCGCGGTCCAGCGCCTTCTCCAGGCGCGGACTGGACCATTTCAGCTGATGGGGCAGGGGGGTGGCCGACCCGAGAATGTAGAGCTTGGCCCCGTCCCGCTCGACCAGCCAGATCGCCGGCCCGGGCGGCTTGGCCATCACGGTCAGCTCGGCGACCACCGCGCTCTCGTCCTGGGGGGGAGCCTGGCCCAGATCCACCGTCGGCGGCGGCGGAGCCGTCTGCGCCAGGGCCGAGGCCGACAAGGTCAGGGAAAGGGCGAGGGCGGACAGAGCGGACTTGGACGCGGCCATCGAAACTCCTTCAGCCCCCGATGTCATCTAACCCTTCTCCCCTTGCGGGAGAAGGTGTCGGCGAGGCAGGACCTCACGCCCTACGAAGTCAAAGCTATTTCCTCTCGTCATCCCGGCCGGAGGACCGCATAGCGGGCTGGAGCGCCGGGACCCAGGGGCCGCCGCGCCGCCGCTGGCCCCTGGGTCCCGGATAGCCTCCGCGAGGCTTCC
>NZ_DATFAV010000184.1:0-12984 GCF_035254145.1 Caulobacter sp.
GAGGTGGAAGAGGGCCGAGAAGACGATGTCGATCTGGCGTTCGCGAACTTCCCGGGCCAGCCGGGGCATGACCCGGCGGGCGTTGCCGATGCCCAGATTGACCACGGTCACGCGCGGACTCATGGTCGCCTCATAGGCTCCCCCGCCTCGCAGCACGAGCACGGTCACGCGGTGCCCGCGATCGGCCAGGCTGCTGGAGAGATTGGCCACGGCGCGTTCGGCCCCGCCGCTTCCCAACGATGGCAGGATGAAGCAGAGGTGGCGATTGGTTGGATCTCGCACTCAGAGTTCCTTCAGAGCTGATGGGGCGTCCACGTTCGCGCTCGCATTTCGCCCGCGATTGGAAACCAGATTGGCCAGGGCCGCGACGGATTCGCGTCGCTTCATCGCGAGGTGAGCCCCGTCATAGCGTTGCGCGGTCCGCATGTTTTCCCGGCTTTCGGACAGGCTGTCCTCAAGGGATTGGGTGGCGACGTCGAGGATCAGCCGGCCTAGCTGGGTTACGTCGCCGGGACGGTGGAGCCTGGCGGGCGGCAGGAGTTCCGGCGTGCCGCCGGCGGTGCTGGCGGCGGCCAGACATCCGCGACTTAGCGCCTCGATCAACGCCCTGGGCAGACCTTCCTGGAAGCTGGGCTGGAGGTAGATGTCCACGCCATCCAGCCAGGCCATGACGGCGGGGCCAGCGGGCAGAACACCGTCGAAGCGGACCTGGGAGGAAAGGCCGAGGCGTTCGGCCAGCGCTCGGTATGGAGCCGGATCACCTTCGCCAAGGACGTGATACAGGAAGGGGGGCAGGCTGTTGCGCTGGGCCGCCAGGGCCTCGAGCGCCGTGTGGACGCCCTTCATTCGCGAGACGAGGGAGCCGATCGTTCCGAACACGAGTGGCGAGGGCGTGCTCCGGATGCGGGCGTCCCGATCGACAGCGACGCCGGAATCTATGGGCGCCAGAGCGACGTTTGAAGCCACGAATGTTCGTCCCGCCGTGGGGTAGGCCTTCTGAAGAAAGGCCTCGGTCACGTAACGGGCCAGGGGAGCCCGGGCGACGACCTTGGCCGTCCGATGCTCCAGTATGGGCGCATAGGCCTTGGCGGCGAGCGAGCCGTGACCCCAGAGGGCGTCCCAGGCGCTAGCCACCACCTCGGCCAGGTAGGGGCGCTCGTTCCGGCGGGCCAGGTCGCAGGCGGCCGAGCCAAGCTCGCCGGGCAGGCGTGCAACCACGGCGTCGCTGGCGAGAACCAGCGGGGCGAGTGTCTTTTGCAGGTTGGCCAACTCCGACAGCCGCTTGACCCCGCGTCGGCCGCCTACCGGCACGTGGCGGACGCGGGAGCCGGACGACAGCGAAAGACGCTCGATCGGCGAGGTCATGGGGCCGCCGCGGCACACGACCACAACCTCATCGAACGCCTCCAGGTACTCCTGCCAAAGCCGGTAAGGGTATTTGCCGCCCAGGGTGTAGACAGCGCCGTCGGCGCCGATCTCAAACCTATGGTCGACCGAAAAAAGCAACTTCATACTCGAACCTATGATCGACCGAAAAACGACTTCATCACGATCCCGCTGACGAAGAGACTTCGCGGGCCGGTGATATGGGCGGCTGCTGGCTGTTGTCGTCGCCAAGCGGGTCGCCGTAGATCCGCTTGAACTGGGAAGCCATGCTTTTGGAGAGACTGGCCACGGCGCGCCCCGCTCCGTCGCCCCCCAGCCAGACAGGATGAAACAGAGAGGGGGGCGGGTCTCGCACTCAGGAGGCCCTCGAAAGTGGAGGGACGATCGTACTTATGTCTCCCCCACGTCGGGAAGCCAGTTCCGCCAGCGCCGCGATGGACTCCCGTCGTTTTGTCGCCAGGCGGGCATAGTCGTAGCGTTCGGCCGTCCTCCTGCTCTCCTGGCTCTCGGAAAGGCTGTCTTCCGGACGTTGGGTGGCGACCTCGACGATGAGACGGCCCAGCCCGGCGACGTCGCCGGGGCGGTGGAGCCTGGTGGGCGGCAGGAGTTCCGGCGTGCCGCCAGCGGTGCTGCCGATGCCCAGGCAGCCACGGCTCAGCGCTTCGATCAGCGCCCTGGGCAGACCTTCCTGGAAGCTGGGCTGGAGGTAGATGTCCACGCCATCCAGCCAGGCCATGACGGCGGGGCCAGCGGGCAGAACGCCGTCGAAGCGGACCTGCGAGGAAAGGCCAAGGCGATCAGCCAGCGCCCGATACGGCGTCGGATCGCCCTCGCCGAGAACGCGGTACTCGAAGGGCGGCAGGCTGTCGCGTTGTGCCGCCAGGGCCTCGAGCGCGATGTGGACGCCCTTCAGACGCGATACAAGGGAGCCGATCGTGCCAAACACCAGGGGCGAGGGCGCGCTTTGGATACGGGCGCTGCGTTCGACCGCTACGCGGGGATCCGCGGGCGAGAGGGCGACATCCGAGACCGCGAATGTTCGCCCAACTGGGGGGTAGGCCTTCTGAAGGAAAGCCTCGGTCACGTAGCGGACCAGCGGAGCCTTGGCCACGGCGCTGGCCGTCCGCCGCTCCAGAATTGGGGCGTAGGCCTTGGCGGCGAGCGAGCCGTGACCCCAGAGGGCGTCCCAGGCGCTGGCCACCACCTCGGCCAAATAAGGACGTCGTTCTTGGCGGGCCAGGGCGCATGCGGCTGAGCCCAGTTCTCCGGGCAGGCGTGCGACCACGGCGTCGCTAGCGCGAACCAGAGGCGTAAGCGTGCTCTTCAGATTCATCAGCTCCGGCAGCCGCCTGATCCCGCGCCGGCTGCCTACCGGTACGTGACGGACGCGGGGCCCGGATGACAGGGAAAGACGTTCGATCGGCGAGGTCATGGGGCCGCCCCGGCACACGACCACAACCTCGCTGAACGCTTCCAGGTACTCCAGCCAGAGCTGATAGGGGCACTTGCCGCCCAAGGTGTAGATTGCGCCGTCGGCGCTGATCTCGAAACGGTGATCAACGGCGAAGAGCAGTTTCATCACGATCTCATCGACAGGGAAGTGTCGCGGGGTGCCGGGGGCGGTCGCCTGTTCTCGCCCTTTCGCAATAGGTCACCATAAATCCGCTCAAGCTGTGAAGCCATGCCCTCGACGCTCCAGGCGGAAAGATCCAGCCTTGCAGCGTTTCCAGCCATCCGGGCCGCCAGTTCGCGGTCTGCGAGAAGCTGCGTGATCGGCTCGGCCATGGCCGAGAGATCGTCGACCGGGACCAGAAACCCATTCCAGTCGGGCCGGACGATCTCGTTCACGCCGGGTAGGGCTGTCGTGACGATCGGGCGCGAGCACAAAGCGTACTGGATGATGACCCGCGGCAGGCCCTCGCGCTCCGAGCTCAGCACGCAGACGTCCGCTCGCTTCATCCAGCGCTCAGGCTGATTCTGGAAGCCGAGCAGTCGCACACGATCCGCCAGGCCCAACCGTTCGGCGCAGGCCTGGATCGCGCTTCGTTCTGGCCCCTCTCCCAACACGGCGAGAACCGCGCCGGGTCTTTTCGCGACGATTTGGGCGAAGACCTCGACGAATTCACGCACACGCTTGCGCGGTTCGAGCGCAGCGGCCATCACCAGCAGCTCGATCGATGAGACCTCGGTCCGCTCCAGAGCGGCGGCCAGTTCAGCGTCGGAGAGCGGTTCGGCTGTGGCGAAACGTGAAACGTCCATGCCGCTAGGCACCACGTGCTGTCGATCGGCCTTGAGGCCTGCGGCGACGCAAGCGTCCCTCATTCCGGTGCTGACGTTCACGAAGGCTGAAGTCACGGGGGCGACCGCGTGCTCAAGCACGAGATAGACGGCGCCCTGCAGGCGCGAGACGTTCAAGAAGGGCAAGATGTGCACGCCATGAACGATTGTCTTGCAGCCAGCGAGCCAGGCGGCGGCGCGGCCTAAGATCCCGGCCTTGCTCGTATGGGTGTGCACGATGTCCGGCCTGGCGTTCCGGATATGATCGCGCAACTCCAGAAGCGCGGTCCCGTCCCTGATCAAATCAATCTCGCGCACCAAGCTCTCGACCTTGATCACCGCGATCTGAGGTCGCAGTTGAGCGAGGAGCGACGGCGCGCTGTCGCGGCCATGGATGAGGATCACCTCGTGACCGGCGTCGGCCTGGGCGTTGCAGCTCAACAGCGTATTTTCGTCCGCTCCGCCGCGGACGAAGCGTGTGATGACGTGGGCGATCTTCATCGGGTGAGACTGTTCAGCAGAGCGAGATAGCCCTCGCGGGCGGCGGTGGCTTCAAAGCGGGCCCGGGCTTCGGCGGCGCGGCGATCGCGCAGCGAAGCGTCGGAAGCGGCGAGTTGGCGACGCTCGGCGACCGCCTCAACCAGGGCCGGATAATCGCCCAATGGCGCGACGGAACCAGCCCCCGACAGATCGGCGAGTTCCTGAGCCGAACTCACGGCGAAGCTCGCGAACGGTGTGCCATAGCAAAGGGATTCGATCAGGCAGCGCGGCAGGCCCTCACGTTCGGAGGCCAGAAGGACGAGATCGCTGGCCACGTACCAACGCCAGGGTTCGCGCGTAAAGCCGGAAAACTGGATGCGTTCGCCCGCGTCCAGCTGATTTGCGACCTCGACAGCACGGGCGGCGGCGGGGTTTGTCGCGGGATCGCAGTCGCCGACGAAGACGATGCGGATTTCCGGAGCCTGTGAGAGGATGGGGCCGGCGGCGTGCTCCAGGAACTCCGCCTGACGTTTCTTGGGATGGAAGCTGGCGACGTAGCTGATGACGAACGCATTGTCAGGCAGACCGAGCGCCGCGCGCTCCCGGCGCCGTGCGGCGGCATCGGGGACGGTGACCTCCGGCCTCACGATACTGTAGAGATAGCTGACCTTTCCGGCCCCTTTTTCGTTCAATAGATTACGCCAATAGCGCTCCATGTCGCGTGAGAGCACCAATAGGCGGTCGCACAATGCGTAGGCCAGCCGCCAACGGAGCGGAGCCGTGGCGTATCGCGGCGGCAACGCATCACGGACGTTGAGAATGATCGGGGTGCCGGTCAGCCGGGCCGCGAACAGTCCGCTCCAGAAACTGCGGTTGTCGTTCGCGTGAAGAAGATCGAAGGATTCCGCCCGCAGCCGCCGCGCGATCCGCCAATTGGTCAGCAGTCGGCCTAGGAAGCGGCCCACGCGTCCACCGCGCGCCCCGTCTCCTTCGTGAAACTGGCTCTCTCGCATGGGAACCACGGCGACTTCGCATCCTGCATCGCGCCAGGCGGTGGTGAATCGCCCTTCTCGATTGGTGAAGACGAGAAGGCGGTTGCCGGGCGCCAATTCCGTGACCAGTTCGGTGATGCTATTCAGCCCACCATCCGCCTGAGCGCCAGCTTGATAAATAATAAAGGCAAGTTTGCGAGGCGCATTCATTTCAGAAGAATTGAGTGTTTTTGCCGTATTCACGGATTCGCTCATGTAAATTTTCTTCGAAATTTGAGGCGTGATCGAATGATGTGCTGAGAATAGGGGTGAGCGTCCATGTCATTTATGACGTGAAAAATTATGAAGGAAGCGTCCACGGAAAATAGATTTTTGGCATGATACGCGCTTCCACATGCACACCAGCTCCGCACAAGATTTTAAGGAGTCTTCGCCCATGCGTGTGATTGCACTGTAAGCATCTTCCAAACGTGCCCCCACTTGCTGCCCGAACTAATTTTCGCCGACAATTGCGACGGGCATAAGAGTACTCCCCCATAAACCCAGCGATCGTATCGCATTGCGGTGCAGCATAGCAACGGTCGTTGAACCGGGGGCTCCAACGATGCCAATAGGCGCGATTGGGCGCTTATGATGACCGCAATGAGCAGACGAGATCGCCTCTTGGCGCGCGGTCTGGAGGCCGTGGTTCCACGAACCCCCTTCGGCTGGCGACGGGTAGCGCCCTCCTAATCGGCGGCCGCGTGAGCGCCGCCGCCGCCGCGGGCCTTGCGGGTCAGCCAGATCAGCGGGATCAGGATCACGCACAACCAGGCCGAGACGCGGAAGAAATCCAGGGCCGCCAGCAGATAGGCCTGGTTCACCGTCTGCTGGGTGATCGCCCCGACCGCCTGCAGGTGGCTCATGCCCGTCGCCTGAAGCTTGGCCACGGCGTCGAGCCAAGCCGGACTGCCAGAGCTCATGGTCTCGGCCAGGCGGGTCTGGTGCACGGCCTCGCCGCGGTCCCAGATGGTGGTGGCCAGCGAGGCGGCGAAGCTGCCGGCGGTGATCCGCGAGAAGTTCGACAGGCCCGAGGCCTGCGGCGTCTGGTGCGGCGGGACGCCGTTCAGCGAGATGGTCACCATCGAGATGAAGAAGGTGCTCATCGCCACGCCCTGCACCAGCATCGGCAGGACCAGCACGCCGAAGCTGGCGTCGGGCGTGTAGCCGGAGCGCATGAAGAACGACAGGCCGAACGCCGCCAGGGACAGGGTCGCCAGCCAGCGGGCGTCGATCTTGGTCATCAGCCGGGCCGTGAACGGCGTCAGGAACACCGCCACGACGCCGCTCGGCGCGGCCACCAGGCCGGCCCAGGTGGCGATGTAGCCCATGCGGGTCTGCAGCCACAGCGGCAGCAGCAGGTTGTTGCCGAAGAACACCGCATAGCCCAGGCAGAAGGCGATGGTGCCGATGGCGAAGTTGCTGGACTTGAACAGCGACAGGTCGACGATCGGATGTTTCTCGTTCAACTCCCAGATCACCCAGGCGACGAAGCCAATGATGGCGATCCACATCTCGACGACGATGGCGGGCGAGGAGAACCAGTCGGCTTCCTTGCCGGTGTCGAGCATCACCTGCAGGGCGCCGACCCACACCAGCAGCAGCATGAAGCCGGTTCGGTCGATCGGCAGCTTGCGGGTCGGGGTCTCGCGGCTGGCCATGTTGCGCCAGCAAAGGACGGCGCACAGGATTCCCACGGGGACGTTGATCAGGAAGATCCAAGGCCAGGAAATGTTGTCGGAGATGTAGCCGCCCAGGATCGGCCCGCAGATCGGCGCCACCAGGGTGGTCATCGACCAGATGGCCAGGGCCGTGCCGCGCTTGTTCGGCGGGAAGATCATGATCAGCAGGGCCTGCGAGCCCGGGATCATCGGGCCCGACACCGCTCCCTGGAGGATGCGGAAGAAGATCAGCGAGCTGAGGTTCCAGGAGACGCCGCACAGGAGCGAGGCGATCGTGAACAGCGCCACCGAGACCACGAAGGTTCGGACAACGCCATAGCGGCCCATCAGCCAGCCAGTCAGGGGCACCGAGACGCCGTTGGCCACGGCGAAGGCGGTGATCACCCATGTGCCCTGGCTGGAGCTGACGCCCAGATTGCCGGCGATGGTGGGAATCGAGACGTTGGCGATGGTCGAGTCGAGCACCTGCATGAAGGTGCCCAGCGCCAGGGCGATCGAGGTGACGGCCAGGAGGATCCCGGTCATCGGCGGCGGACCGGCCGCCTCGGCTTGTTCGGACGCCATGGGCGCTCCTTCAGGCAGCGGTTAACGGGCGCCCTTGGCGACGTCGATCTTGGCCTTCATCGACAGGCCGACCCGCAGCGGATGGTTGGCTAGCTCGGCGGGGTCGAGCGTGATGCGGACGGGCACGCGCTGGACTACCTTGATCCAGTTGCCCGAGGCGTTCTGGGCCGGGATCAGCGAGAAGGCCGAGCCGGTGCCGCCGGCCAGGCCGCGCACCTTGCCGTGGAACTTCACGCGGCCGCCATAGAGGTCGGAGACCAGGGTCACCGGCTGCCCAGGGACCACCTTGTCCAGCTGCACTTCCTTGAAGTTGGCGTCGACATAGGCCTCCCGCGTCGGAACCACGGCCATCATCGGCGCGCCGATCGCCACCTGCTGGCCGACCTGCACCGACTTGCGGGCCACGACACCGTCCGTCGGGGCGCGGACCACGGTGCGGGCCAACGCCAGGCGGGCGGCGTCGAGCCGAGCCTGGGCGGCCTTCACCTCCGGGTTTTCGGTGACCGAGGCGCCGGAGATCAGCACGGTGTTGACCTCGCGCGTGCCGATGGCGGCCGCGCGGCTGGCCAGGGCTTGGGCGCGAACGGCCTGGGCCGCCGTCAGCGCCGCCTGCGCGTTGGCGAACCGGTTCTGGGCGGAGGTCAGCTCGTCGCCCGAGACGGCGCCTTGGGAGACCAGGGCCTGGCGGCGCGAGAGGTCGAGGCGGGCGCGGTCGACGTCGGCCTTGGCCGCCGTGATCTGGGCGTCGGCGCGCTGGACATCGGCCTGGCGGGCGTCGAACTGGCCGGCCAGGGCCGTGTCGCTGGCGAAATAGCCCTTCACCTTGCGTTCGGCCTGGCCGAGGGCCGCTTCGGCCTGGGCCACGGCGATGCGGGCGTCGGCGTCGTCGATGATGACCAGTGGGTCGCCAGCCTTCACGGTCTGGGTCTCGACCACGAAGATCTTGGCGACCGGGCCGGGCGACAGGGCGGTGACCTGGGCGGTTTCGGCCCCGACATAGGCGTCGTCGGTCTCGACGAAGTGGGAGTCGAAGGCCAGCCACCAGGCGCCATAGGCCACCACGCCCACGGCGACTACGCCGCCCAGCAGGGTCAGCTGGCGGCGGCGCTTGGCGTTGGCGGCGGCTTGGGGAGCGGATTGGGCGGAATCGGACATGGGAGAGAGTCCTAGGCGAGCGAATGCTGTGAGAATGGGGCTCAGGCGCCGATGAAGCCGCCGCCGAGGGCGCGGACCAGGGCGATGTCGAGGGCGAAGGCGCGGCTTTCCAGGTCGGCGACGACCCGGCGCTGGGCCAGCACCGACTGCTCGGCCAGCAGCACCGACTGGTAGGTCGAGAGCTGGCCTTCGTAGCGCAGGCGGGCGATGCGATAGGCGTTCTCGTTGGCGGTCAGGGCCGCGCGGGCGTCCGCCAGACGGCTGGCGAGCGCCTTCTCGCTGGCCGCGGCGTCGGCCACCTCGCGCAGGGCCTGGGTCAAGGCGGCGTCGTAGCTGGCCACGGCGGCGTCGCGATCGGCCTCGGCGCCGCGCAGGCCGGCGCGCAGCCGCCCGCCCTCGAAGATCGGCAGGCGCAGGGCTGGCCCGACCTGGCCGATGTCCGAGCCGCTTGAGAACAGCTTGTCGAGATACAGCGACTGCACGCCGACGAAGCCGCTCAGGTTGATGTCCGGATAGAAGGCCGCCTTGGCCTGCCGGGTGCGAGCCACAGCCGCCTCGGCTCTCCATTTCGCGGCGACCACGTCGGGGCGGCGGCCGATCAGGTTGGCCGGCAGATTTTCGGGCAGACCGAACGGCTTGATCGTCGCGTTGGTGGGACGTGTGATGGCCAGACCGCGGTCGGGACCCGCGCCGACGAGGGCGGCCAGGGCGTTGCGGGTCAGGGCGATCTGTTCGTCGAGGGCGGAGAGCTCGGCCTTGGAGGCCGGCGGCCCGGCCGCGGCCTGCTCGCTCTCGGCCTTGGTGTCGAGACCGTTGGCGACGCGCTTGGCGACCAGATCGCTGGTCTCCTGGCGCAGGCGCACGGCCTGCTCTGCGACGTCGCGCTGGGCATAAAGACGCGAGAGCTCGGCATAGGTCGAGGCGATGGCCGTCGACAGGGTCAGGCGAGCCTGGGCGGCGTCGGCCTGGGCGGCCTTGGCCTCGGAGGTGGCGGCGGCCACCGCCGCGCGGTTCTTGCCCCAGAAGTCCAGCTCCCAGCTGAAGTCGAGGGCGATGCGGCCGGTGTCGTTATAGCCGTGCGGGACGAAGGCCGGGGGGATGCCGGCGTTGTAGCTCTGCTTGCTCTCGGCGACGTCGGCGCCCAGACCCACGCGCGGCAGGTCGGCGGCCCTGGCCTGGGCGACCAGGCTCTGGGCGCGGCGCAGGCGGGCCTCGGCGGCCGCCAGACTGGGCGAGCCCTTCAAGGCCTCGTCCTCGAGGGCGTTCAGCTGAGCATCGCCATAGCCGACCCACCAGGCGTCGGCCGGCCAGTCCGCAACCGGCGCGGCCAAGGTCTGGGCGCTCGCATAGGCCTGGGGCGACTTGGCGACGCGCGCGGACTGGGCGGGCGGCAGGCTGGCGCAGGCCGCCAGGACCAAGGCGCTGGCGGCGGCGAAATACGGCGCGCTAAGTCGGGAAGGAAAGGTCGGCATGGGGAGACGCCTTGATGTTACCGTACGGTATAGTCATATGCCGGAGTGCAAGTAGGCTCGTCCTGCGCTACAGTCAAGGCGACCGTACCGTACGGTCGAGGAATTTTACGTGATGGAAGCCAAACCCCGCCTGGATCGTGACGCCCGTCGCGAAGCCATTCTCGACGTCGCCGCCGAGGTGTTCCTGGAAGAAGGTTTCGACGCCGCTTCGATGTCGACCATCGCCGCGCGGGTCGGCGGCTCGAAGAGCACGCTCTACAACTACTTCAAGAGCAAGGAAGAAATCTTCGTGGCGCATATCGAGCGCTACTGCAGCTGGCAACGCGAGGCGATGTTCCAGTTGCTCGACGAGGGGGCGGATCTACGCAGCGCCCTTACCCATCTCGGCCAGCGCTATCTCACCAATGTGCTGTCGGATCGGAACATGAGCCATTTCCGGCTGATCGTGGCCGCCGCCGAGCGGTCGCCTGATCTCGGCCGCGCCTTCTACGAGGCCGGGCCGTTGCGCGGCGCCCAGATCCTCGGCGACTTCCTGTCGCGAATGAAGGCCGAGGGGCGCATTGAAATTGACGATCCCGTCGCGGCCGCTCACCAGTTCATCGGGCTGTGCCAGAACCGCCTCTTGAAGGCCCGCCTGGTCAACTATGTCGGCGAACCCACCCCGGAGACGATCCACGCCGAGGTCAACGCCGCCGTGCGCACCTTCATGGCGGCCTTCGCGCCCGACTAGAGCGCATTAGGTTTAGGTGTGAGCGGTCAAGCCGCTCGAATGCGCTCTAAGTGTAAGAAAATAGAGCCTGTTTAGCTGGTTCTAGCCTTGATCGCGTCCGAGGCGGCGGTCGGCCTGATAGACGATCAGGCCCGACTGGTCGCGGAACTCGAACGCAAGCGCGTCGGGGGTAAGCCGAAACGCCGCAAAGCCCGGCATCGAGGCGGCGTAGCGCGTTCCTTGGACCGAGCGTAGCCCGTCATTGGCCTCCGCGCCGCTGCCGGTGCACACATAGTCGACAGCGCCGCGGCGGATGTGTTGCAGGCTGTGATCGTGCCCATTGACATAGAGCTGCACGCCACGGGCTTCGAGCATCGGCGCGAGGCGCTCCACAAGGTGGGGACTGTCGCCATGGCCGCCCGAATAGACGGGGTGGTGGCCGACGACGATCTTCCAGGCGGCCGTCGAGTTCGTCAGCGCCTGATCCAGCCACGCCAATTGTCGGGCGCTCTCATGCGACGGATGACGCCCGCGCGCCAGCTGCTGAAGCCACTCGTCGTAATTGCGCCCGTCCACCATGGGTGAGGTGTCGATGACGAACAGGTCGACGAACCCCGCGCCGAACGCCGCCCCCTCCACCTTGAAATAGCGGTTGGGCATGCGCCACCGATCGCTCAGGCGCGAGTAGTCGATCTGGGCCTGGACGTCGCCTCGGTAGTCGTGATTGCCCAGCGCCGAGAACCACGGAATCTGGAGAGCTGGCGCGGTGTAGACGTCCTCGAAGGACAGTCGCCATTGAGCGTCCGCGGTCGAGGTCACGCCGGCTGGATAGAAGTTGTCACCCGCGGAAACGACGAACCGGCTGGCGTGATCGAGGGCGGTCGCGCCCATGGCCGCGGCGACCTGGCGCTGGGTCGCGCCCCCTTGCTGGCCCCAGTCGCCGAGCGCCAGGAAGGCGAGGGCGGAACCCTGGGCCCTGGCCGTCGCGCCCAGCGCCAGGCTGGCGCCCATCGCGCCTATCAGCGTGCGGCGATCGATGCGAGAGAGGCTCACGGCGCCCTCCTTGATACGTCCTGCGCTTAACGACGACGGAACGGCCCGCACGCCTCAAACGAGATCGCTCCGGATCACCGCCTTTGGTGAACCGCCCAAGCTCGACGCGCCCCAAAGGGTATGGGCCGCGGCCTTCGCGCGGACCTCGAGCGTGGGTGATGAGCCGCCTTCGCCGGTCAGGAGCCGAACGTCGCTTTTCTGGAGGTGCGTCAACGGCGGAAAAGGGTGCGACGGCGGCCGGCGACACAGATTTTCGGATCGGCCGGGAAGGGGGACTGCGGACAGCCAACCTAGGCGAGGGCAGCTGAACCGGGCTGCTGGAAGACCACACCATGTCCGTCCGGATCGGAAATCGAGAAGGCCAAAAAGCCGTATCCCGTGGTCGCGGGAGTTGGAGCATTAAGGCCTTTCGCCGTGATCTCGGCTTGCATGCCGACCACATCATCGCAGGCGATATACAGGGCCGTGTGCCGACACCCCTGCCAACGCGGCTCGCTTCGCTGCGCAGGCCGTTCGTTCGAATCGTACGCGGTGTTCAACATCAACTCAGCCCCATCACGGGCCAAGTGGACGAAGTGGGAGAAGCGGCCTTCCGCAGTCTGGACCTCAGGGCTCGCGAACAGCACCTCGAAGCCGAGTTGGTCGCGGTAGAAGGCGAGCGAAGCATTCATATCGAAGACTTCGAAATACGGGGTAAGCCCGCGCACCTTGACCAAGAGAACCTCCTAGATCGCGCGAGACCGGGTCGTCTGATCTTCGCTCGTCAATCACGAGTCCGCAACGGGTCGTGAGCCGCCTCCGCGGTTGGGAGGCGAACGGCTCGTTTCTGGAGGCAAGCCAACGGCAGCTGTTGGCGCCGGGCCGCCGGAGATGTCAAAGCGGCGATCGACTGTGCTGTTGGCCGAGGGTTGGACGACGCAAGAAGTCGCCATATGCACCGGTCATACCCTGCGCGATCCGGCCTCGCTGGACACCTACGCTGACCGTGACGCGATCGCCGGGGTGACCGCTCAACGGTCCAGCGCGCGCCTCGCGCGAGGCTGAACCGGGAACGAATTCTGCAAACCGACCTGCAAACTGGTCGATAGCCAAAGGAGCTAAGTGTTTGAAAGTGGTGGAGGCCCGGGCCGGAATCGAACCGGCGTGCACGGATTTGCAGTCCGCTGCGTCACCAC
>NZ_DATFAV010000185.1:0-43883 GCF_035254145.1 Caulobacter sp.
CGCAGTTCCTCGCCGAACAGGCGGACCAGCTCGCCGCGACGCGGAGCGGGAACGACGCGCCAGGCGTCGAAGGCGCGGCAGGCGTCGGCGATCTTGGCCTGGATCTCCCGGGCGTCGTCGAAGGCGACATGGGTCAGGACCGAGCCGTCGATCGGGCTGCGGACGGGCAGGCCCGCGTCGGCGGGCAGGGCCGGAACGCCGAGCCGGTCCAGCAGGTCGCGGGCGTGGGCGGCGGGAGTCGGGAAGGACTGGGTCATGCGTCTGGAAAACGCCCCCGACGGGCTCTGGTCAACCCCTCGGAAGCGGCGTTGCGCGGCGCGCCTCGAGCGGTTAGGGACGCATCAGGCAGGAGAACCGACATGGCGCAGGGCAAACTCATCGACGGCAAGGCCTTCGCGGCCGATCTGCGGGCCAGGGTCGCCGAGGAGGTCGCCGAGTTGAAGGCCAAGCACGGCGTGACGCCGGGTCTGGCCGTCGTGCTGGTCGGCGAGGACCCGGCCAGCCAGGTCTATGTCCGTAACAAGGGCGAACAGACCCTGGCGGCGGGCATGCATTCCGAAACCGTCCGTCTGCCCGCCGAGGTCAGCCAGGACGAGCTGCTGGCCGTGGTCGCCAAGCTGAACGCCGATCCGAAGATCCACGGCGTGCTGGTCCAGTTCCCGGTGCCGCCGCACATCAGCCAGATGGACGTCGTGGCCGCCCTGTCGCCCGACAAGGACGTCGACGGCCTGACCGTGACCAACGCCGGACGCCTGGCCAGCGGCCTGCCGGCCCTGACCCCCTGCACGCCGCTGGGCTGCATGATGCTGTTGAAGGACGTGGTCGGCGACCTCTCCGGCAAGAACGCCGTGGTCATCGGCCGCTCGAACCTGATGGGCAAGCCGATGGCCCAGATGCTGCTGGCCGCCGACTGCACGGTGACCATCGCCCACTCGCGCTCCAAGGACCTGCCCTCCATCGTCCGCCAGGCCGACATCGTGGTCGCCGCCGTCGGACGGGCCGAGATGGTCAAGGCCGACTGGATCAAGCCGGGGGCGACGGTGATCGACGTCGGCATCACCCGCTATCCGGCCCGCGATCCGGCCGCCGCCGCCGCCGGTAAGACCCGCCTGGTCGGCGACGTCGCCTTTGACGAGGTGCGCGAGGTGGCCGGGGCGATCACGCCGGTGCCGGGCGGGGTGGGGCCGATGACCATCGCCTGCCTCCTGGCCAACACGCTGACGGCCGCCAAGCGCCAGTCGGGGATCGCCTGATGCGCCGGGTGGCCGTCCTGATCGCGTCCGCCCTCATCCTTTCCGCCTGCGGGGCCAAGCCCCCGCCGCCGCCCACGCCGGAGCAGGCGCTGGCGCTGCGTCCGGCCGATGCGCGGCTGGCGGGGCTGTACGAGACTTCGTGCCATGCCTGCCATGCGATCCCGGGAACGGGCGCGCCGCTGGTCCATGACCGCGCCGCCTGGGACCCGCGCTGGAAGCAGGGGGAGGGCGTTCTGCTGGACCACGCGATCCAGGGCTTCAACGCCATGCCGGCGACGGGCCAGTGCGCGACTTGCGCGCCGGACGATTTCAAGGCCCTGATACGCTTCATGGCGGGGCGCGAAGACTCCGCGAAATAACCAGCGGGGGAAAGCATGATCTCGAGGCGTGGAGCCCTGGTCGCGGGCGGAACCGGGGTGGCGGTGCTGGCGGGCGGCGCGGCCGCCTACAAGGTCGCCACCGGAGACAAGCCCGAGCCGCCGTCGCCGGCCTCGGTGAACGCCGACGGCAAGCTGCTCTGGCGCAACTGGTCGGGCGTCCAGCACGCCTATCCCGCCGAGCGACTGGCCCCCAAGGACGAGGCCGAACTGGCCGCCGCTTTGAAGACCGCTCCCGCGCCGATCCGCCCCGTGGGGGCGGGGCACTCGTTCACCGCCCTGGCGCCGACCTCGGGCGCGCTGGTCTCGCTGGACGCGATGTCCGGGATCGTCGGCTGGGAGGGCGACGAGGCGATCGTCCGCACCGGGACCCGGCTGGGCGCGCTAGGGCCGATGCTGGCGGAGAAGGGCAGGGCGCTGCCGAACCTGCCCGACATCAACAAGCAGTCGCTGGGCGGCGCTCTGGGCACGGCGACCCACGGCACGGGGGCCACGATCCGCGCCCTGCATGGCGATGTCACCGGCCTGCGCCTGATCACGCCCTCGGGCCAGATGATCGACGCCGACGCTAAGAACAATCCCGAGGTTTTCCAGGCCGCCCGCGTCTCGCTGGGCTCGCTGGGCGTGATCAGCCAGGTGCGGATCAAGACGAGCGCCAACCGCCGTCTGCGCCGCCACGTCTGGCTGGAATCGTTCGACGAGGCCTTGGCCAACGCCGAGGCCCGGTGGGCCAAGCATCGCAACTTCGAATTCTTCGCCGTGCCGTTCACGGGCCTCGCGGCCAATATCAGCCATGACGAGACCGACGAGCCGGTCGCGCCGCGCGGCCCCGACCAGGACACCGAGCTCCTCGAGGCGCTACGGGGCCTGCGCAATCTGCTGGGTTTTTCCACGCCGCTGCGAAAGGCCGCCGCCAAGGCGCTGCTGTCGACCGCCAAGCCCGAGACGGCCGTCGACGAGGGCTGGAAGCTGCTGTCGACCGAGCGGCCGGTGCGCTTCAACGAGATGGAGTTCCATCTGCCGGTCGAGAACCAGCTGAAGGCGCTGGCGGAAGTGGTCAGGACCATCGAGAAGGAGCGTCCCGACGTCTTCTTCCCGATCGAGGCGCGGCGTATCGCGCCGGACGAGGCTTGGCTGTCGCCGTTCCAGGGCGGTCCGCGCGGCTCGGTGGCGGTGCACGCCTACTACCGCGACGACTTCAGCTTTCTGTACGAATTGGTCGAGCCGATCTTCCGGCGCTACGACGGCCGGCCGCATTGGGGCAAGCTGCACACGCTGAGGGGGCAGCAGTTGCAGGTGATCTATCCGCGCTGGAACGACTTCCTGGCGGTGCGCCGCGAGCTGGATCCGGAGGGACGGATGCTCAATCCGTACCTGAAGGGCCTTTTCGGCCTCAGCTAGGCCGCGGGGCCCAGATGCTCGGCGACGCGGGCTTCCAGCTCGGTGACGAGGGGGCGACCGACCGGGTGGGTGTCGACCCGGATGTCGTCGCGGACGCAGGCCTTGATCGCGTCGATGTGGGCGTCGACCAGGAACATCGGCGCCGACAGGCGGGTCTCCGGGTCGTCGATCAATTTGCACAGCGAGGCGGCCAGGCGCGTGATCAGCGGAAACTCGTAGGTCGCGCCCAGGCCCTTCAGGTCGTGGGCGCGGAGGTAGAGCGTTTCCACCGTCTCGGCGGTCAGGCCCTCGGTGCGGACGGCTTGGCGGGCGGCTTCGAGCTTGACGATCTCGTCGTCGAGCCACTGGGCGAAATTGCCCGACAGGCTCTTCAGCGCGGCCTCGGCCTTGGCGATCGCGGCCATGTCGATGCCGCCACGCCCGCCCACCTTGAGCTTGAGCATATTCGGCACCTGGATCACCTCGGCGGTGGTCTTGTTCGTCACGGTCGCCTCCCCATCGGCGGATAGTCGAGAGGCGGTAGCATAGCAGGCGTTAACATTGAGTGAGACCGCACCTAGTCTGCGACCCAACGTCTCAGGCCGAGAATTGCTCAGCTAGAACTCTTTCCTCAAGGCTGCGGCCGGCGTCGAAAAGCATGGAAAGCGAGGTTCCACGGTCTTCGGAGATGTGGACCTCCATCACGTCGCGCACCTCGAAATTGTCGGCGACGGCGCTGACTGGCCGCTTGTCGGCCTCGAGCACCTCAAAGGTCACCCGCGCCGACTGCGGCAGCAGGGCCCCGCGCCAGCGGCGGGGACGAAAGGCGCTGATCGGCGTCAGGGCCAGGACATGGCCGTCGATCGGGATGATCGGGCCGTGGGCGGAAAGATTGTAGGCGGTCGATCCCGCCGGCGTGGCCAGCAGCACCCCGTCGCAGACCAGCTCGCCCATCCGCACCTTGCCGTCGATCGAGATGCGCAGCTTGGCGGTCTGGCGGGTCTGGCGCAGCAGCGAGACCTCGTTGATCGCCAGGGCCCGATGCTGGGTGCGCCGGGAATCGATCGCCACCATGGCCAACGGATGGATGACGGCGCGCTCGGCGGCGTTGATCCGCTCCAAGAGGTCGTCCTCACTGTACTCGTTCATCAGGAAGCCGACGGAGCCGCGGTTCATGCCGTAGATCGGGGTCTGGCCGGCGATCGCCTCGTGCAGGGTCTCCAGCATGAAGCCGTCACCCCCCAAGGCGACGATGACCTGGGCGTTGTTCTCGCCGACGTCTCCATAACGGGCGGCCAGCCGCTCGCGGGCCTCCTGGGCCTCGGGCCGGTCGCTGCACTTGAAGGCCAGGCGAGTCACGAACGGTTGCGGCTGATACATGGCGCCAAGAGGCGGGAAGCGCGCTTGCTTGTCAAACCACCCCGACGGCTTGGCGGAAGGCCATGCCGGCGATGTCGGGCGTGAACGGACCAAAGGCGCTGGCGGCGCGCCGTACGCCTTCCTCGCCGCCGCCCGGTCGTCCGCCGTTCAATTGGCGGACGTGCTCCAGGATCGTCGGAAACACGCTGCGGTCGATGCCGACGGCCGAGCAGGCCAGGGCGAGGAGTTCGGGCTTGGCGCTGTCGATGGCGCGCCGGATCTGAGGGGGCTCGAACTTGCCCAGGCGCGCCAGGGCCATGACGAAAAGCTGCAACCGGCCCTCGCGAAGCACCCGCAAGAGGTAGCCGGGTCGAAGCTGGCCGGCGGAGTCGAGCTTCTCGATCAGCGAGCGCTCCATCTCCTCTCGGTCCTCGTCCTGCTCCACGGGGCCGATCTCGGGCTCGGTTTCGCCACGATGGACGGCCCGCAGGGCTTCCTCGACCGCGCTCTGCATGCGGGCGGGGTCCAGCGAGAAACGGGCGGCCAGGGCTTCGCGAAGGGCGAGGCCGACCAGCAGGTAGAGCTGTTCGGCCAATTCGCTGGAGAGTTTGGGATGGCGGGCCAAAGGCGAGCGCAGGGCGACGACATCGCGCGACCGCTCCACGAGTTGGCGCATGGCGTCCGGCGAAATCTCGGCGGTTTCGTTCGAGGCGAGCGCCGTCAACACCGCCGGCTCGTCGCGGCCCAGGATCGCTTCGACGACGGGAGCGGATAGCCGCGGCCGACGAGCGATCTCGATCTGATGTTCCAGGGTGGCCTGGACCAGCAGGCGGACCAGATCGTGATCGTTCAGCACCGGGCTGCGGGCGATGATCGGCCGGGCGATCTCGATCTCGTCCAGGGCCATGATGTTGATCAGGGCCGAAGGCGCCCAGTCGGCGTCGGCCAGGCGTTCGGACAGGCGATGACGGATATCCCGCTCGGCCTCGACCACCAGGGTCATGAAGATCGAATTGAGCAGGGCCTGGACGTCGGGATGAGTCGGCTCGCCGCGGGCCCGACCGGCCTCGCAGAGATCGATGATGCCGGTGAGCAGGCGCTCGCGATCGCCCGGCTCGCGGCTGCGGGCCAGCGTCATGAGCGAAGCGATTTCGACGGCTTGGATGGCCGGCCTCCTCGAATCCTGAAGACCCGAACAGGATGACCTTGCGGGGGGCAAATGAAAACATGCTTAAAAGAGGCGTTCGCGGCGGCGCCGATCAGCCCGCCGGGACGGCGTGAAAGCGAGCGGAGGACGCCTGAATGGCGCAAGACCTGATCCTGGCCTTGGACCAGGGCACGACCAGCACCCGCGCCATCCTGTTCGACCGCGCCGGCCAGGCGCTCGCGGAAGCCTCGCGCCCCCTGCGCCAGAGCTATCCGGCGGACGGCTGGGTCGAGCACGACGCCGAGGAGATCTACGCCGCTTGCGTGGCGGTCCTGCGCGAGGCGGTCGAGGCGTCCGGACGCGTGGCCGAGGTGGCGGCGATCGGCGTCACCAACCAGCGCGAAACCGTTGTCGTCTGGGATCGGAAGACCGGCCGGCCGATCCATCCGGCGATCGTCTGGCAAGACCGTCGCACCGCCGACGTCTGCGCCAGGCTGAAGGAAGACGGCCACGAGCCGCGCGTCGCGGACGTGACGGGGCTGTTGCTGGACCCCTATTTCTCGGCGACCAAGATCGCCTGGATCCTCGACAGGGTTCCTGGGGCGCGAGCCCGGGCCGAGGCGGGCGAGCTGCTGGCGGGCACCATGGACTGCTGGGTGATCTGGCGCCTGACGGGCGGAGCGACGCACGCCACGGACGCGACGAACGCCTCGCGCACCCTGCTGTTCGACATCGGCGCCCAGACTTGGTCGCCCGAGATGCTCGAACTGTTCGATGTGCCGGCGAACCTGCTGCCAAAGGTGCTCGACTGCGTCGACGACTATGGCGCGACGGAGGCCAGGATCCTGGGACGCGAGGTTCCGATCCGGGGCGTCGCGGGCGACCAGCAGGCGGCGCTGATGGGGCAGGGATGCGTGGCGCCCGGACAGATGAAGGCCACCTACGGCACGGGCTGCTTCATGCTGATCAACACGGGCGAGGAGAAATGCGTCTCGCGGGCCCGGCTGCTGACCACGGTGGCGGCGCGTGTGGACGGCAAGACGACCTATGCGCTGGAAGGGTCGATCTTCGTGGCGGGCGCGGCGATCCAATGGCTTGGCGAGGGGCTGGGGATCACGGGCGGTCCGCGCGCCGCCGAGGCCCTGGCGAAGGCCGCCAAGCCCGATCACGGCGTCGTGGTGGTGCCGGCCTTCACGGGCCTGGGAGCGCCCTGGTGGGACGCCAACGCCCGGGGCGGGATCTTCGGCCTGACCCGTGACGTCGGGCTAGCCGAGATCGCGGCGGCGACATTCGATTCCTGCGCCTTGCAGAGCCGCGACTTGATCGAGGCCATGCGCGCCGACGCGGCGTCGGCGTTCGGCGACGCCGCGCAACTGCGGATCG
The DNA here is from genome assembly GCF_035254145.1 of Caulobacter sp. Lineage (GTDB taxonomy): Bacteria > Pseudomonadota > Alphaproteobacteria > Caulobacterales > Caulobacteraceae > Caulobacter. Next base: position 6,900 of record NZ_DATFAV010000185.1, read on the forward strand.
ACGGCGGAATGTCCAAGAGCCCCTGGTTCTCGCAACGCCTTGCGGACCTGACCGGCATCGCCGTGCGCCGCGCCAGCTATCAGGAGACGACGGCTCTGGGCGCGGCCCTGTTCGCCGGCGTGGGGGCGGGACTCTACGACTCCGTTGAGGAGGCGGCCAAGGTCAGTCCGGCGGCCGAGACCCTGACGCCGTCGATCAAGCCGCACGAGCGTGAGGCGGCCTATGCCCGCTGGCTCGACGCCGTGCCCAGGGTGAGACTTTAAGAGGATGCGACTTTAGTCGAACTCTGGTTGTGACGACATCGCTGTCATGATCTCTAGGCGCGAGCGATAACGAGAAGCGGAGGCCGCCATGACCACCCGACGCGCCGTATTGGGCGCAGGCGCGGCTCTGATCGTCGCCGGGCAGGGGTTCGCGGCGGAGACTTTTCCGAAGATCGGCCGCATCCGCCGCCTTTCGCCGGAGCTGGACGCCATCATCGCGCCGGACGCCGTGATTGAGCAGCTGGTTGACGGGATCTCCTGGGCCGAGGGGCCGGCCTGGGTCCGCAGCGGCGGCTATCTGCTGTTCTCCGACGTGCCGGGCAACGTCATGCATCGCTGGAGCGCCAAGGATGGCAAGACCGAGTTCCTGCGACCGTCCGGCTATGACGGCCCGCCGACCAAGATTTTCCGCGAAGCCGGCACAAACGGTGCGATCATCAGCGCCTTGGGCGAACTGCTGGTCTGCGACTGCGGCAACCGGGGTCTGGCCAAGGTCGACCTGACGACCAAGAAGAAGACGGTCCTGGCCAGCACATTCCAGGGCAAGAAGTTCAACAGCCCCAACGATCTGGTCGAGGTGCGCGGCGGACCGCTGAAGGGCTCGCTCTACTTTACCGACCCGCCCTATGGGCTGGAGGGACTGGACGCGTCGCCGGCCAAGGAGATGGCGTTCAACGGCGTCTACCTGCTGCGCCCGAACGGCGAGGTGGCGCTGATCGACGACAAGCTGAGCTTCCCGAATGGTGTCGGCCTGTCACCCGATGGCAAGCGGCTCTACGTCTCGATCTCGGACCCGAAGCGGCCCGTGATCATGGCCTATGACCTGGGCGCCGACGGTCTGCCAACCGCGTCCAAGGTGTTCTTCGACGCCTCCGACCTGCTGAAGACCGGCGGGCCGGGCCTGCCTGACGGCATGAAGGTCGACGCCCAGGGACGCCTGTTCGCCAGCGGGCCTGGCGGGATCATGATCCTGACGCCGGGGGCCAAGCTGCTGGGCGTCATCGAGACCGGTGGTCCGATCGCCAACTGCGTGTTCGGCGAGGACGGCAAGACCCTATTCCTCACCTCCAACCACGTCGTGGCGCGCCTGCGCACCAAGACGTCCGGCCTGGCCTGACGGGAGTTCCCATGAGCGAGATCAGCAAGCGAACCTTCCTGGCGACCGGCCTCGCGGCGGGCGCGGCGACCCTACCGCTGGGCGTGATGGCGGCGGAGCCTGGCCGCAAGCTGGGCTACGCGATCCTGGGGCTGGGATACTACGCGACCCAGATCATCATGCCGCGCTTCGCCGAGTGCGAGCACTCGCGCCTGGTCGCCCTGGTCAGCGGCACGCCCGAGAAGCTGAAGACGTTCGGCGAGCAGTACGGGATCCCGGAAAGCCATCGCTACAGTTACGAGACCTTCGACCGGATCGTCGACAATCCGGACGTCGACATCGTCTATGTCATCACGCCCAACAGTCTGCACCGGACCTTCACCGAGCGCGCGGCCAAGGCGGGCAAGCACGTGATGTGCGAAAAGCCGATGGCGACCTCGGCGGCCGACTGCCAGGCGATGATCGCGGCCTGCAAGAAGGCCGGCCGCAAGCTGATGATCGGCTATCGCAGTCGTTTCCAGGCGCACAATATCGAAGCTATCAAGCTGGTCCGCGAGGGCGCGCTGGGACCAGTGCGGACCGTGGTGACCGACCACGGCTTCACGATCGGCGATCCCAAGCAATGGCGGCTGAACAAGGCGCTGTCCGGCGGCGGCAGCCTTATGGACATCGGCATCTACAGCCTGAACGCCGCCCGCTACCTGACCGGTGAAGAGCCCGTGGCCGTCAACGCCATGGAGTCCACCGACCGAAGCGACATCCGCTTCAAGGAGGTCGAGGACATCATCAACTTCCAGCTCCTGTTCCCGTCGGGGGCGACGGCCAACTGCGTCTCGGCCTACAGCGCCAACTGCAATCGCTATCGGGTGACCGGGCCCAAGGGCTGGGTCGAGATCGATCCGGCCACCAGCTACAGGGGGCAATCGATGCGGGTCCAGCTGGGCGGGCCGCCCGCGCCGCGCGAACCGGCGCCACAGCCCAAGAACCAGTTCTCGGCCCAGCTGGACCATCTCTCCGAATGCATCCTGACGAACCAGGAGCCCATCGTTGGCGGCGAGGAGGGTCTCAAGGACCTTCGCCTGATCGAGGCCATCTATCGCGCCGCCCGCGAGGGCCGGACGATCAGGCTGTAGAGGCGACGTCCTCGCCGCGGCCGAACCTGCCGGTCAACCGATCGACCGGCGGCGGCCGGCTCAAAGCCGCTAGGGGTTTTCGTCCAGATAGGCCTTCACCCGGGCGAACAGGTCCTCGAACATCGGCGTGGTCAGGCGGCCGGTGTTCGTGTTCAACCGCGAGCAGTGATAGCTGTTGAAGATCCGATAGGGACCGGCCTGGAACTCCGAACCGTGGCCTGGGACGCCCGCCGAGGCCTTCAGGCCCAGGGCCTTGAGCATGTTGCGGCGTGAGACGTCGCCCAGGGTCACGATGGCCTTCAGGTTGGGGAACATCTCCAGTCGCGCCGTCAGGAACGGGCGGCAGGTGTTCTCTTCCGAGGTTTCCGGCTTGTTGCCGGGCGGGGCGCAGCGCACGGCGTTGGTCACAGCGCTGCCGACCAGCTTCAGGGAGTCATCGGGGCGCGCCTCGAACTTGCCGGTGGCGAAGCCGAACTTGATCAGCGTCTCGTAGAGCAGCGTCCCGGCATAGTCGCCGGTGAACGGCCGGCCCGTGCGGTTGGCGCCCTTCCGGCCGGGGGCCAGGCCCACGACCAGCAGGCGGGCGTCCTTGTCGCCGAACGAGGGGGCGGGGCCGTTGAACCAGTCCGGATAGAGCGCCTGGTTCTCGCGGCGATAGGCCACCAGGCGCGGGCACAGCGGACAGTCGCGCGGCGGCTCGGCGGGATTGGGAACGACCTCGCCGGCGATGTTGGAAACCTGGGTCATCTTTAGTACTCGTCGTCGGCTTCGCGTTCGGCCGGGGTGCGGCTGTCCGACACGGAACGGGACGGGACCCGTTGCGGACGGCCGATGATGCTTCCCAGATCGGCGAGGTCGACGAAGTTGTCGGCCTGCCGGCGCAGGTCGTCGCTGGTCATCGGCGGCTGGCTCTTCATCGTGGAGACCACGGTGACGCGGCGGCCCTTGCGCTGTACGGCCTCGACCAGGGCGCGGAAGTCGCCGTCGCCGGAGAACAGCACCAGATGGTCGGCGGTTTCGGCCATCTGCAGCATGTCGACCGCGATCTCGATGTCCATGTCGCCGCGCCAGCGCTTGCGGCCCTGGCTGTCGGTGAACTCGCGCGCCGGCTTCGTCACCAGGGTGAAGCCGTTATAGTCCAGCCAGTCGACCAGCGGGCGGATCGGCGAATAGTCGTCGTTCTCGGCGATGGCGGTGTAATAATAGGCCCGGATCAGGACGCCGCGCTTTTTGAACTCGTCGAGCAGCTTGCGGTAGTCGATATCGAAGCCGAGCGCCTTGGCGGCGGAATAGAGATTGGCCCCGTCGATAAACAGGGCCAGCCGGTCGGTTGGATAGAAGGTCACGGTAATCCCTTGAAAAATCAGGTCGTTCGAAATGACTTGGACGAGGCCGTGATCGTGGCGCTCGGCTGCAATCTGCCGGGAGCCTATACGAGTCGCGAGGCCTTGTTGGAAGCCGCCCTGGCCGCGCTGCCGGAGGAGGGGCTAGATCTGGTCGCCCGGTCGTCCTGGTGGACCTCGGCGGCCTGGCCCGACGCCTCGGGGCCGGAGTATCTGAACGGGGTGGCGATCGTGCGGACCGGCCTGTCGCCGAGCGAGACCCTTCAAGCTCTGCACCGTATCGAGGCCCGGTTCGGGCGGGAGCGGGGAGAGGCCAACGCCCCGCGCACCCTGGACCTGGACCTGGTGGCGCACGGCCGAACGGTCCAGGACGGCGATCTGGTCGTGCCGCATCCGCGCGCCCACGAGCGGCTGTTCGTCATGGGACCGCTCGCGGAGCTCGCCTCCGGTTGGATCCATCCGGTGAGCGGCGAGCCGGCGTTCCGGCTGGCCACGACCGCGTCGGTAGGTCTGGACGCGCGGCCTGGCCAGCCCGCCCGGAGTTGACCAAGGCCAGAGTTGACCAAGGCCGGATTTGACCAAGGGTGGACTTTGGCGCGCGAAGCGGGCATAAGCGCCCGCTCGCGAAAGCTGATGATCGTGCGCGGCGTTGCGTGTCGCCGCACGGAAGCCTATTTTGCGATAGCTAACCGCAGCCCGAGGAATTCATGGCCCGCGTCACCGTCGAAGATTGCGTCGAGAAGGTTCCGAACCGCTTCTCGCTGGTTCTGCTGTCGGCGCACCGCGCCCGCGGCATCTCGGCCGGCGCGGCCCTGATGGTTGACCGCGACAACGACAAGAACCCCGTCGTCGCCCTGCGTGAGATCGCCGACGACGTGATCGATCACGAGGCCTTGAAGGAACACCTCATCAGCACGCTGCAGCGCGTCGATGAGCACACCGAAGCCGAGGAAGAGGCCGAGACCCTCGCCCTGCTGGCCGATCCCAGCCACATGCAGATGAGCGAACTGGAACTGGTTCGCGCCCTGCAGAGCGACCGCGACGGTGGCCAGGAGGAGCGGTACTGAGCCCCGAAGGCGCAGACCCTCTGACCCTCGAGGCGGTCACGCCGACCGCTCCGTCTGAACGCGCGCCAGATTCTTCTCCCACGGGGGCAGAGTCGGGCGCGTCGTCGTCTCAGCCCTCCGCTGAACCGACGCCCGCGCCGGCCAAGCCGCGCCCGAAATTCCTTCGCCAGTACGAATTGATCGAGCGGGTCCACGCCTACGACCCGACGGCCGACGAGGCGCTGCTGAACCGTGCCTATGTCTACGCCATGCGCATGCATGGTTCGCAGACCCGGGCCAGCGGCGATCCGTACTACGCCCACCCGATCGAGGTGGCGGGCATTCTCACCGAGTATCGGCTGGACACCGCGACCATCGTCACGGCGCTGCTGCACGACGTGATCGAGGACACTCCGGTCACCAAGGAAGAGATCGCCAAGCTCTTCGGCGACGAGATCGCCGAACTGGTCGAGGGCGTCACAAAGCTTTCCAAGCTCGAGCTGCAGGCCGAGCACATGCGCCAGGCCGAGAACCTGCGCAAATTCATCCTGGCCATCTCCAAGGACGTCCGCGTCCTGCTGGTCAAGCTGGCCGACCGTCTGCACAACATGCGGACGCTGCACTTCATCAAGAACCAGGCCAAGCGCGAGCGGATCGCCCGCGAAACCCGCGACATCTACGCGCCGCTGGCCCGCAACATCGGCTGTCACCGCATCTGCGTCGAGCTGGAGGAGCTTTCCTTCCAGCACACCAATCCGGTGGCCCGAGACGCGATTCTGCGCCGCCTGGACGCGCTGCGCGAAGAGCAGGGCGGGGCGGTGGCCCTGGTCAGCCAGGAGATCGCCGCGCGCCTGGAGTCGTCGAACCTGCCGGCTCGCGTCTTCGGCCGCGAGAAATCGCCCTATTCGATCTGGCGAAAGCTGCAGCGCAAGTCGATCGGCTTCTCGCAGATGTCGGACATCTATGCGTTCCGCGTGATCGTCGACAGCGAGGAAGACTGCTACCGCGCCCTGGGCGTCGTGCACCGGGCCTGGTCCAGCGTGCCCGATCGCTTCAAGGACTACATCTCGACGCCGAAGCGGAACAACTACCGCTCGCTGCACACCACGGTCGTGGGTCCGCGCGGCATGCGCATCGAGATGCAGATCCGCACCGAGGCCATGGATCGCGTCAACGAAGAGGGCGTCGCCGCCCACTTCCGCTACAAGGACGCCTCGTACGGCCTGGACTTGGAAGGCATGGAGGCCGCCGGCGGCCGCGATCCGCTGGCCAACCTGCGCCAACTGGTCCAGGTGCTTGAACACGGCGGCGACAGCGAGGAGCTGGTCGAGCACGCCAAGCTCGAGATGTTCCTCGACCAGGTGTTCGTCTTCACGCCCAAGGGCAAGCTGGTCAGCCTGCCGCGAGGCGCGATGCCGCTGGATTTCGCCTACGCCGTCCACACCAGCGTCGGCGATACTTGCATCGGGGTGAAGATCAACGGCGAGCTGAAGCCGCTGCGCACGCCGCTGGTCAATGGCGACGTGGTCGAGGTGGTGCGGGGCTCCAAGCCCGTGGTGCCGCCGGACTGGCGCTCGCTGACGGTGACGGGCCGGGCCCGCTCGGCCATCCGCCGCCACATCCGCCAGACCGAGAAGGAAGAGTTCCTGCGCCTTGGCAGGGCCCTGCTGGAGCAGGTGTTCGAGCGGGCCGGCAAGAAGCTGAAGGACGTCTCCCTGCGTCCGATCCTGGAGCGCTTCGCCCTGGAAGGCGACGAGGCGTTGTTCGACGCGGTGGGCCGCGGCCGGGTTTCGCCCAGCCAGGTCCTGGAGACCGCCTATCCCGGCATGAAGGACTCCGAACGCGAGGCCGCCACGGCGCGCCGCAAGATCGAGGGCGGCAAGGAGGCGACGCTGTATGTCCGCGGGGGCGGTCTGACGCCGGGCGTCTCTCTGCACTTCGCCCATTGCTGCAGCCCCGTGCCGGGCGATCGCATCGTCGGCATCCTGCGTGACGACGGAGAGGGGCTGGACGTCCATACCATCGACTGCCCGCGCCTGGCCGAGTTCGAGGATCGCGAGGAGCTATGGCGCGACCTGAACTGGACGCCCGAGGCCGAGCGCCAGACGATCTCGCTGACCCGCCTGCACGCCACGATCCAGAATGCGCCCGGGGTCCTGGGCCAGGTCTGCACGATCATCGGCGAGGCTGGCGGCAACATCGTCAACCTGCGCATGCACCACCGGCAGAGCGACTTCTTCGACACCGACATCGATGTCGAGGTGCGCGACGCCAAGCACCTGACCAACATCTCGGCGGCCCTGCGGGCCTGCCCGTCGGTCGAGACCGTCGACCGGACGCGGGGCTAGGCCTTCAGCGCGGCCACGGCGTCGCGGGTCGAGGCGGTCAGCGGCGAGGGCAGGGCGTCCAGGGCGAACCAGCCCCAGTCATGCATGGCGTGCGCTTCCCGGATCGCCGGCTCGCCCTCGAAGCTCTCCACGCGATAGGTGATCGCCACCCAGTGATAGTCCGAGGCCACCATGTCGGTAACCGCCAGGACGCCGGCGGCCTTGATCCGTATGCCAAGCTCTTCTTCGGTCTCGCGCTCGGCGCAGGTCCTGGCGGCCTCGCCCCAATCCAGTTTGCCGCCGGGCACGCCCCAATGGTCGGCCTCGGGGTTCTTGACCCGTTTGACCAGCAAGAGCCGGCCTTGGTCGTCGAGGACGGCCGCGCCGCAACCGACGCGGGGACGTTGCGCTTCTTCGCTCATAATCCGCCGTAGAGCCCGAAACGCCACCGCGAGGCAAGCCAGCGTTTGAAGACTCAGGCTCCTGCTTCTATATCCACCGCTCATGACCAACGACGACGTCCTCGACGAATTCCGCGCCGCCGGCGCTCTGCGCGAAGGCCACTTCGTGCTGTCTTCCGGCTTGCACAGCCCGGTCTTCCTGCAGAAGAACCTGGTGTTCATGCGCCCCGAGCGCTGCGAGCGCCTGTGCAAGGCGCTGGCCCAGAAGATCATCGCGCAGGTCGGCCAGGTCGACGTGGCGGTTTCGCCGGCCGTCGGCGGCATCATCCCAGGCTACGAGACCGCCCGTCACCTGAACGTCCCATCCATCTATGTCGAGCGCGAGGGCGGCGGCTTCAAGTTCCGTCGCGGTTTCCACCTGGAGCCCGGGCAGAAGGTCGTGATGGTCGAGGACATCGTCACCACCGGCCTGTCGTCGCGCGAGTGCATCGAGGCGATCAAGGCGGCTGGCGGCGACGTCGTGGCCGCGGCCTGCATCGTCGACCGCTCGGGCGGCAAGGCCGATGTTGGGGTTCCGCTGATCGCCCTGGCGAGCCTGGAGGTGCCGGCCTATCCCGCCGACGCCCTGCCGCCCGAACTGGCCGCGATCCCGATCGAGGATCCCGGCAGCCGCCGGTTGAAGGGCTGATCCCCATGCTGCGTCTGGGCGTCAATATCGACCACGTGGCGACGATCCGGAACGCGCGCGGCTCCTACTATCCCGAACCGGTGCGGGCGGCCGAACTGGCGCTGGCGGCCGGCGCCGATGGCATCACCGCCCACCTGCGGGAGGATCGCCGGCATATCAGCGACGCTGATATCGCCGTGCTGACCGACCTCTGCCACAAGCGCGGCAAGCCCTTGAACTTCGAGATGGCGGTCACCGACGAGATGGTCGGCATCGCCTTGGGCGCCAAGCCCCACGCCGCCTGCCTCGTGCCCGAGCGCCGGGAGGAGGTCACCACCGAGGGCGGCTTGGACGTGGTCAAGGGACAGAACCGCATCGCTGACGCGACCGTTCGCCTGCGCACCGTCGGCGCGCGGGTCTCGCTATTCATCGAGCCCGATCCCGACCAGATCCGAGCCTCGGCCCAGGCCGGCGCCCAGGTCGTCGAACTCCATACAGGCGCCTATTGCGACGCCGCCCGCGCGGGCGAGACCGATCGCGCCGAGGCGATCCTGGAGCGACTGAAGAGGGGCGCGGCCCTGGCTCATGATCTCGGACTCGAGGTTCACGCCGGCCACGGCATCGACTATGCGACGGTCAAGCCGATCGCCGCCATCCCGCAGATCGCCGAACTGAACATCGGCCACTTCCTGATTGGCGAGGCGATCTTCGTGGGCCTGCCCCAGGCCATACGCCGGATGCGCGCCCTGATGGACGCCGCTCGCCTCGAACTCGAGCCGGTCGCGTGATCATCGGGATCGGCTCGGACCTGTGCGATATCCGCCGGATCGAGAAATCCCTCGAGCGCTTCGGCGATCGGTTCACGAACAAGGTCTTCACCGAGATCGAGCGCAAGCGCTCGGAGCGCAAGCCCGACCGCGCCTCGAGCTACGCCAAGCGCTTCGCGGCCAAGGAAGCCTGTTCCAAGGCGCTGGGGACTGGGTTGAAGCGCGGCGTGCACCTGGCCGGCATGGGTGTCGTCAATCTTCCCTCGGGCAAGCCGACCATGGCCCTGACCGGTGGCGCGCTCGAGCGCCTGAAGGAAATGACGCCGCCCGGCATGGAAGCCGTGATCCATCTGTCGCTGACCGACGACCACCCTTACGCCCAGGCTTTCGTGATCATCGAGGCCATGCCGGTCGTCGATAGCGGCGCCATTGTCCGGCCATGAGCGCCAGCTAGGCCGTCTCTGCCGCTTGCTCCGGGCCGCTCGCCCGTCTAGCAAGGCGGGTCTTCGACTTTCCAACCCAGAGCCCCGGGGCCCATGACCGACGCCGAGACCAAGCCGCCCGAAGAAAAGGGCGCCGTCGCCGAGCTCATCGAGATCATCAAGACCGTCGCCTACGCCCTGGGCATCGCCCTGGTGCTGCGCGTCCTGCTGTTCCAGCCGTTTACGATCCCGTCGGCCTCGATGGAGCCGAACCTGTATCGGGGCGACTACATCATCGTGTCGAAGTTCAGCTATGGCTGGAGCCGGCATTCGATCCCGTTCAGCCCGCCAATCATCAAGGGGCGCATCCTGGGCCACACGCCCAAGCGCGGCGATATCATCGTCTTCAAGCTGCCGCGCGACAACCGTACCGACTACATCAAGCGCCTGATCGGCCTGCCAGGCGACAAGGTCCAGGTCCGGGGTGGGGCGGTCTACATCAACGGCAAGGAACTGCCGCGCAAGCCGCTGGCGCCGGCCCTGGTCGACACCGAATACGGCTTCACCCAGCAGGTGCAGCGCTTCGAGGAGATCAACCCCGAGGGCCGCCAGTACAAGACCCAGGACTTCGGCCCGGACAGCCGAGGCGACAACACCGGCATCTACACCGTGCCGGCCGGCTGCTATTTCTTCATGGGCGACAACCGCGACAACTCGGCCGACAGCCGCTTCGATCCGGGCGTCTCGCCGTTCAAGACCAGCGCCTGCAAGTGGGACTACGAACTCGACCAGTACATCGGCGACGAGGTCGGCGTCGGCTTCGTGCCCGAGGAGAACTTGGTCGGGCGCGCCCAGATCATCCTACTGTCGTGGAACGCCGACGCCAGCCTGTTCAAGCCTTGGACCTGGTTCCTGGACGCGCGTCCCAGCCGCTTCTTCCACGTGCTGAAGTGATCGCGAGGATTATCCTTGGTCATGGATAGACGGGTCGCCGCCGTCGGCGACCTGGAGCGCCGCATCGACTATCAGTTCCAGGACCGCGAGCTGCTCGAGCGCGCCCTGACCCACGCCAGCGTCGGCGACGGGGCCAAGAAGGTCCGCGACAACGAGGTGCTGGAGTTCATCGGCGACCGGGTGCTTGGCCTGTTGGCGGCCGAGGCGCTGGCGCAGCGGTTTCCCAAGGCCAAGGAGGGCGAGCTCGCGCCGCGTCTGAACGCCCTGGTCAGCCGCGAGACCTGCGCCCGCGTGGCCCGCGCGGCCGAGCTGGGCCCGGCTTTGCGCCTATCGGCCTCGTCCAGCAAGATCGGTGGGCGAGAGACGGAGTCGATCCTGGCGGGCGCGACGGAGGCCTTGATGGCCGCGCTCTACCAGGACGGCGGTCTGGACGCCGCCCGGCGTGTCTTCCTGGCCCTGTGGAGCGACGAGTTCGAACGGGCGGGCGAGGGGCGGCCGCGGGATCCCAAGACGGCTTTGCAGGAGTGGGCGCAAGGCAAGGGGCGGCCGCTGCCGACCTATCGCGTGCTCGACCGCGCGGGACCCGATCACGCGCCGGTCTTCACCGTCGAGGTCCTTGTCCAGGGCGTCGATCCGGCCATCGCCAAGGGTCGGTCGCGGCAGGAGGCCGAGAAGGCCGCCGCCAGGGCCCTGCTCGAGCGCGAGAAGGCCGCTTAGCCGATCAGGCTAGGAACATTCCCCCGACGGCCAGCGCCATGACCGCGGTCGCCGCCCAGCCCAGGACGCGTTGCAGCGGGGTGGCGATGAAGGCTCCCATCTGATCGCGACGGGTGGCGACGACCATCATCGCGGCCATGATCGGCACCGAGATGACGCCGTTGATCACCGCGCTCCAGAACAGGGCCTGGATGGGATCAAGGCCCGAATAGTCGACGATCAACCCCACGATCACCGCCGTGGCGATCACGGCGTAGAACGCCTTGGCTTCCGTGGGCTTGTGTTCCAATCCGCTTCGCCATCCGCGCAGTTCGCTCAGGGCGTAGCCGACCGAGCCCGCCAGGACCGGCACGGCCAGCAGCCCCGTCCCAACGACGCCCATGGCGAACAGGAAGAAGGCCAACTCGCCCGCTACCGGACGCAGGGCCTCGGCCGCCTGTTCGGAGGTCTGGATGTCGGTGACGCCATGGACGTGCAGGGTGACGGCGGTCGTCAGGATGATGAAGAAGGCGATGAGGTTCGAAAATCCCATGCCGACCAGGGTGTCCAGGCGGATGCGGCGCAGTTCCTCGGGGGCGTCGTGGGCGTCTTCGATCAGCGGCGCCTCGCCCTTGGCTTCCTCGTCCTCGACCTCCTCCGAGCTCTGCCAGAAGAAGAGGTAGGGACTGATTGTGGTGCCGAACACGGCCACAACGACGACGATCCAGCCCGTCTCCGGCAGGTGGGGCGAAAGGGTTCGGGCGAAGACCTCCGCCCAGTCGATCTTCACCGTGAAAACGACGGCGACATAGGCGAAGAGGGCCATGGTCAGCCACTTCAGCAGCTTCACGTAGCGGTGGTAAGGCACCATGACCAGCAGCAGGAGAGTCAGGACGGCGAAACCGATCGTCAGGACATGCTGGTTCCAGCCCGTCACCAGCCGCGCGGCCGCGCCCATGGCCGCCAGATCCGCGCCGATATTGATGGCGTTGGCGACGAACAACAGCGCCACCAGCAACATGACGCTCCAGCGGGGAAACACCTTGGCCAGGTTGGTGGAAAGGCCATGACCGGTGACGCGGCCGATCCGGGCGCTGAGCGACTGTATGGCGACCATCAGCGGATAGGTCAGCACCACCGTCCACAGCATGTTCAGCCCGAACTGCGCGCCGGCCTGGGAATAGGTCGCGATGCCGCTGGGGTCATCGTCAGCCGCACCGGTGATCAGTCCAGGACCCAGCTCACGCAGGACCTGACGCGACGGTTTGGCCGATTCGATCGAACTCATGCGGCTTTCCCGAATCCCTTGCGTCGGTTGCAGGAAAACCAATGCCCAGCTTGGCGGCAATCACAAGGCGAGGCGGTAGGGGATTTTCCCGGCCATCGGTGCTACACGCACGCCTAATGACTGACACCACCTCCCCAACTTCGTCCAAGACCCGCGCCGGTTTCGTGGCGATCATCGGCGCGCCGAACGCCGGCAAATCCACCCTGGTCAACCGCATGGTCGGGGCCAAGGTCTCGATCGTGACCCAGAAGGTCCAGACCACCCGTTTCCCCGTGCGCGGCGTCGCCATCGAGGGCGACACCCAGATCGTGCTGGTCGACACGCCCGGTATCTTCAGCCCGCGCCGTCGCCTGGACCGCGCCATGGTCCGCTCGGCCTGGGCCGGGTCGGAAGACGCCGAGGCCACTGTCCACCTGGTCGACGTGCAGGCCGAGCTGGCCAGCCGCGCGGACAAGGCTACGCCTGGCGAATATCGCTCGGCCCAGGACGTCCAGACCATCATCGAGGGCCTGAAGGCCGCCAATCGCAAGGTGATCCTGGCGCTGAACAAGATCGACGGGATCAAGCGCGACACCCTGCTGGCCGTGGCCAAGGACTTCTTCGACACCGGCGTCTATTCCGACGTCTTCATGATCAGCGCCTCGACCGGCGCGGGCGTCGAGGATCTGACCGCCAAGCTGGTCTCGCTGATGCCGGAGGGGCCCTGGCTCTATCCCGAAGATCAGACCGCCGACCTCCCGGCTCGCCTGCTGGCCGCCGAGATCACCCGCGAGAAGGTCTATCTCCGCGTCCACGAGGAGCTGCCCTACGCGGCCACCGTCGAGACGACGGCCTTCGAGGAGCGCAAGGACGGCAGTGTCCGCATCGAACAGACCATCCTGGTCGAGCGCGAGGGCCAGCGGGTCATCGTGATCGGCAAGGGCGGCCAGACCTTGAAATGGATCGGCCAGGCCTCACGTGAGGAGCTGTGCGAAATCCTCGACCGCAAGGTTCACCTGTTCCTTCACGTGAAGGTCAAGGAGAACTGGGCCGAGGAGCGCGGTCTGTTCAGCGATATTGGACTGGATTTCGATGTTTGACGCGCCTGCCGTGGCCGCTTCGGTGGACCTCGACGCCTACTTCAAGCGCATCGGCTACGATGGTCCGCGCGAGCCGACCCTGGAAGCGCTGCGGGCCATCGCCCACCGGCATCCGGACGCCATTCCGTTCGAGAACCTCGATGTCCTGCTGGGGCGCGGGATCAGCATCGTTCCGGCCGAGATCGACGCCAAGCTGATTGGCGCCGGACGCGGCGGCTACTGCTACGAGCAGAACGGCCTCTTGAAGCGCGTGCTGGAAACCCTTGGCTTCCAGGTCGAGGGCCTGATGGCGCGCGTGCTGTGGATGGCGCCGGAGGGCGCGCCGCCGCGCCCGCGCTCTCACATGGTGCTGGGCGTCACCCTGCCCGGAGAGAATGGCGACGACGAGACCTGGCTGGCCGACGCCGGCTTTGGCGGCTGCGTGCTGACCGCGCCGCTGCGCCTGTTCTCGGACGAGGTTCAGGACAGCCCGCACGGCAAGTTCCGCATCGTCGACGCGCAGACGGGCGGCGTGGCCGAGCGTCAGGTCCAGGCGGACCTGTCGGGACGCTGGGCGCCGCTGTACCAGGTGTCCAAGGGCGGCTGGGCCGACATCGACTACGAGCAGGCCAACTTCTTCACCTACACCCACCCCAGTTCGCACTTCACCTGGAGCATGACGGTGGGCCGCACGACGCCGACCGCGCGCTACGCCCTCAAGAACAACCGCTTTACCCATCGCGACGTCACCGGCGCCGTGGTCGAGCAACGCGACCTCTCGGTCGACGAGCTGGAGGCGACCCTGCGCGACGTGATCGGCCTGCCGGTCGAGACCGACTGGAAGCCGATGCTGGAGAAGGTCGTGGCCTGGGGAACGCCCGCTTGACCATGGAATGGGAGGACGAAGCCTACGTCCTCTCGGCCCGCTCGCACGGCGAGACGGGGGCCATCGTCGAGTTGTTGACCCAGGAGCGCGGCAAGTTCGCAGCTCATGTCGCCGGCGCGGCTTCGCGGCGGATGAAGCCGTTCCTGCAGCCAGGCGCGCGGGTCATCGTCCGCTATCGGGCGCGGGTCTCGGAGCAACTGGGATCGGCTAGTCTGGAGCCGATGGGCGAGGGACCCTCGTCGCTATTCGATGATCGCCTCGCGCTGGCGGGCCTGTCGGCCGCCGCCGCCGTGGCCGCCGCCGCCCTACCGGAACGCGAGGCGCACCCGGGCGCCTTCCATGCCCTGGAAGCGCTGATCCGGGTTCTGGAAATCCCGGAAATCTGGCCGGCCGTCTATGTTCGCTACGAAGCGGGTCTGTTGCAGGAGCTGGGCTTTGGCCTGGATCTCTCCAAGTGCGCCGCGACTGGAACCTTCGACGATCTGGTCTATGTCAGTCCCCGCACCGGACGGGCGGTCAGCCGCGACGCCGGCCGGCCCTATCACGACAAGCTGCTGCCCCTGCCGCCCTTCATGCTGTCGTCGCAAGGCGGCTTGGCCGAGGGCGACGTGAAGGCGGGTCTCGACATCACCGGCCATTTTCTCGAGCAGTTCGTGTTCGGCCCGCTCAACAAGCCGCTGCCGCCCGCGCGGGTTTGGCTGCTGGATCGTCTGACCGAGGCCGGTAGGCTTTAAGAACCGTCACAAAGCGGAGCTATCGCGAAACTCCAGTTTCGGAGTTCCGCCATGTCCGTTCTCGACCGCTACGCCCTCAGCCGACGTCATCTGCTGACCGCCTTCGGGGGCGCGGCCGTCACCGCGCTGTCGATCCCGCTAGATAGCGGCAAGGCCCTGGCCCAGGCGGTGTTCCGCACCTATCCATTCCAGCTGGGCGTGGCCTCTGGCGATCCGGCCCCGGATGGCTTCGTGATCTGGACGCGGATCGCGCCCGAGCCGTTCGAGATCGGCTACGGCATGCCGATGCAGCCGGTGGCGGTCGATTGGGAAGTCTCCGACCAGCCGGGCATGAAGAACATCGTCGCCAAGGGTGTGACGATCGCCCCGCCGGAGCTCGGCCATGCCGTCCACGTCGAGGTCGGCGGCCTGCAGCCGAGCCGCGACTACTGGTACCGCTTTACCGTCGGCAAGGAGCGCAGCATCGTCGGCCGCGCCCGCACGACGCCGGCCCTGGGCGCGGCCCTGGACCGCGTGCGCTTCGCCGTCGCCGGCTGCCAGCACTACGAGGCCGGCTACTACACGGCCTATCGTCGCCTGGCCGAGGACAATCCCGACTTCGTCTTCTGCTATGGCGACTACATCTACGAAGGACGCGGCAATCGCACCGCGAACGGCGCCAACGGCCCGACCGAGAACGTGCGCCAGCACTTCGGGTCCGAGATCTACGCCCTCGACGACTACCGTCGCCGCTACGCCCAGTACAAGATGGACACCGACCTGCAGGCCGCCCACGCCGCCGCGCCATGGTTTGTCGTCTGGGACGACCACGAGACCGACAACAACTGGGTTGGCGAACTGGACCAGGACGGCACGGACCCCAAGCTGTTCAACCTGCGCCGCCAGGCCGCCGTGCAAGCCTATTACGAGAACATGCCGCTGCGGGCGTCGAGCTTCCCGGTCGGGACCAGCCTGCAGATCTATCGCCGCGCGGCCTACGGCCAGCTTCTGAACCTCAATCTGCTCGATACTCGCCAGTTCCGCACGGACCAGCCCTGCAACGACAAGCAGAGCTGGTGCGACGGGGTCACCGCGCCCAAGGCCGAGGTCGTCGGCCCGGCGCAGGAGAAGTGGCTGATGGACGGCCTGACGAACTCGAAGGCGACCTGGAACGTGCTGGCCCAGCAGATCATGATGATGGACCTGGATCGCGATCCGGGGGCGGGCGTGGTGGTCAATCCGGACAGCTGGGCCGGCTATCGCATTCCGCGCGGCCGACTGCTGGGCAAGATCCGCGACGCCAAGGTCGGCAATGTCGTCGTTCTCACCGGCGACGAGCACCAGAACTTCGCGGGTGACCTCTATGTCGACGGGGCCAAGCACGAGGGCGCGCCGATCGCCTCGGAATTCGTGATCACCTCGATCAGCTCGGGCGGCGACGGGAACGATCAACGCGACGACTTCGCCAAGATCCAGGCCGCTAACCCGATCCTGAAATTCAACAACAACCAGCGTGGTTACGCGATCTGCGACGTGACGCCCAAGGCCTTCGTCACCGAGTTCAAGGTGCTGGACGCGGTCACCCGGCGCGACGGGAAGCTCTCGACGCGGGCGAAATGGGCGCTGGAGGCCGGAAAACCGGGGATCGTCCAGGCCTAACCGCGCGACAGCCGAAAGTGTGAGCGGTTTCGGCGTCCGTCGCGCGCCAAAACATGGGGGATAGAGCCCTCGCGAGGGCTCTATCCGGTCGAATCATCGGGGGGATGTCTGCTAGGATCGGCGCCCGGAGTAACGAATCCCCTCGATGAACAAGCCTGTCCTTCCTCCCGGCGGTCCCGACGACGGCGATCGCATCCTTGACGAGCCGCTGACCGAAGCCCTGTCGCGGCGCTATCTGGCCTATGCGCTCTCGACCATCGGTTCGCGGGCGTTGCCCGATGTGCGCGATGGCTTGAAGCCGGTGCACCGTCGCGTGCTCTACGCGATGAGCAACATGCGCCTGAACCCCGAGTCCGCCGCGCGCAAGTGCGCGAAGGTGGTCGGCGAGGTGATGGGTAACTTCCACCCGCACGGCGACCAGTCGATCTACGACGCCCTGGTGCGCCTGGCTCAGGACTTCGCTCAACGCATCCCACTGGTCGAGGGGCAGGGCAACTTCGGCAATATCGACGGCGATAACGCCGCGGCCATGCGCTACACCGAGTGCAAGATGACGGAGGCGGCGACGCTTCTGCTGGACGGCATCGACGAGGACGCGGTCGACTTCCGGCCCACCTATGACGGTCAGGACGAGGAGCCGGTGGTCCTGCCATCGGGCTTCCCGAACCTGCTGGCCAACGGCTCGTCGGGCATCGCCGTCGGCATGGCCACCTCGATCCCGCCGCACAACGCCGCCGAACTGATCGACGCCTGCCAACTGCTGCTGGCCAACCCCAACGTCACGACCGAAGAACTGCTGGAGAAGGTCCCGGGTCCCGACTTCCCGACCGGCGGCGTCATCGTCGAACCGCGCGCCAGTCTGCTCGAGACCTACGAGACCGGTCGCGGCGGCGTGCGCATCCGCGCCAAGTGGGAGAAGGAAGACACCGGTCGCGGCACGTACCAGATCGTCGTCACTGAAATCCCATACCAGGTGAAGAAGTCGGACCTAGTCGAGCAACTGGCCGACCTGATCGATAGCAAGAAGGCCGCCCTGCTGGGCGACGTCCGCGACGAGAGCGCCGAGGACATTCGTCTCGTGCTCGAGCCGAAGTCGAAGAACGTCGAGCCCGAGGTGCTGATGGAGAGCCTGTTCAAGCTCTCGGCGCTGGAGAGCCGCTTCCCGGTCAACATCAACGTGCTGGACGCGCGCGGCACGCCGGGCGTGATGGGTATCAAGCAGGCCCTGATGGCCTTCCTGGCGCACCGGCGCGAGGTGCTGACCCGCCGGGCCCGCCACCGCCTGGCCAAGATCGAAGCCCGTCTGCACATCCTGGACGGCCTGTTGATCGCCTATCTGAACCTCGACGAGGTCATTCGGATCGTCCGCTACGAGGACAAGCCGAAGGAAAAGCTGATCGAGACCTTCGCGCTCTCGGACATCCAGGCCGACGCCATCCTCAACACCCGCCTGCGCCAATTGGCCAAGTTGGAGGAGATGGAGATCCGCCGCGAGCACGCCGAACTGGTCGAGGAACGCGACGGCATCTTGGCCATGCTGGCCAGCGACGCCAAGCAGTGGAAGCTGGTCGGTGTTGGCCTGGGCGAGGTCCGCGCGGCGCTGCTGAAGATCAAGCATCCGCTGGACAAGGCTCGCCCGACGGGCGTCACCGGCCGCTCGATCTTCGCCGACGCCCCGGTGGTCGACGCCGACGCGGCCATCGAGGCGATGATCGTGCGCGAGCCGATCACGATCATCCTGTCGGAACGCGGCTGGATCCGCGCCGCCAAGGGCAAGATCGACGATCCTTCGGAGCTGAAGTTCAAGGACGGCGACAAGCTGGGCTTCCTGGTCCCGGCCGAGACCACCGACAAGCTGCTGATCTTCTCCAGCGATGGTCGTTTCTTCACCTTGGGGTGCGACAAGCTTCCCAGCGCGAGAGGGCATGGCGAGCCGGTCCGGATGATGATCGAACTGGACGACAAGGTGAAGATCATCGACGTCTTCCCGTTCAAGGCGGGTCGCAAGCGCATTCTGGCCTCGAAGCTGGGTTACGGTTTCCTGATGCCCGAGGAAGAAGCCCTGGCCAATCGCAAGGCCGGCAAGCAGGTCCTGACCGTCGACGCCGCCGGCGCGGCCTTCTGCATGGAGGCTGTCGGCGACCAGCTCGCCGTCATCGGCGACAACGGCAAGATCCTGATCTTCCCTCTGGAAGAACTGCCGGAGATGCCGCGCGGCAAGGGCGTCAAGCTGCAAGCCTACCGCGAGGGCGGCCTGCGCGACGGCCTGTCGTTCAACGCCGAGACTGGGGCCTACTGGATCGACACCGCCGGTCGCCGTCGTGATTGGGCCGAGTGGAGGGAATGGGCCGGTCGACGGGCGGGCGCCGGCAAGCTGGCGCCCCGAGGCTTCGCCACCAACAAGCGGTTCAAGCCGAAATGAAGTCGATAGGGCTGCGTCGCCTTGCGCTGAGCTTCCTGGCCGGCGTCTTCGGCTGCGCGGCCTTCGCCGCGACTCCGGTCCTGGCCTTGCCCAGGGCCAAGCCGGAGGAGACGGGGTTCAACGCCGAGCGTCTGAAACGTCTCGACGAGCACATGCAGGCGATGGTGACGAACGGCCAGATCGCCGGCGGGGTGACCCTGCTGGCCCGGCACGGCCGCGTCGTCCACGCCAAGGCCTTCGGCGTGCGCGCCTTGGGCGGCGAACCGATGCCGATGGACGCCATCTTCCGAATTCGCTCGGAGACCAAGCCCGTCACCGGCGTGGCGATGATGATCCTGTACGAGCGGGGTCTGTGGAAGCTGGACGACCCGATCAGCAAGTACGTGCCCGAGTTCGCGAACCTCCGGATCGCCACGGGCGTGGACGCCGCCGGCCAGCCGATCCTGGCGCCGATCTCCCGGCCACCCACGATGCGCGAGCTCATGACCCACACGGCCGGGTTCGCCTACGGTATCGCCGACGACCCCAACAGTCCGGCGGACCAGGCCTATTACCAGGCGGGCGTTCTGCAATCGGCGTCGCTGAGCGACCTTGTGCGCAAGGTTTCGGGCCTGCCGATGTTCTCCGAACCGGGCCAACTGTGGCGCTACAGCGTGGCTGCCGACATCCAGGGCTACATCGTCGAGAAGCTGTCGGGCGAAAGCCTGCCCGTCTTCATGGAGGAGCACATCTTCGCCCCGCTGGGGATGAAGGACACGGCCTTCTACGTGCCCGACCAGAAGGCCGGGCGCCTCGCGGCGCTCTACGACGCCGACCCCGCGACCGGAAAGCTGATCCCCGCCGTCGAGGGCGCCTGGCGCGATGTCAGTCGACCGCCGGCGGCGCCGCTCGGTGGTGGCGGGTTGTTGTCGACCGCCAGCGATTTCGCGCGCTTCGCCCAAATGATCCTCAACAAGGGCGAGTTGGACGGCGTGCGGATCCTCAAGCCCGAATCCGTGGTTCTGATGGCGCAGAACCACCTGCCGCCCGGCTTTGTTGTCACCACGAACGGTACCACCGGCGTCTTGAAGCCCGGGCCGCGTCCGCTCCCGTTCGCCGCGGGCGTCGGTTACGGGCTGGACGTGGCCGTCGCGGTGGATCCGGCCGCGTCCGGCGCGCCCGTGGGGCCCGGTACGATCAGCTGGGGCGGCAGCGCCGGCACCTGGTTCTGGATCGACCCCGCCAATGACCTGTTCTTCGTTGGCATGATCCAGCGTCTGGGCGGGGTTGGACCAGGTCTGGACGCCCAGTCGCGCGCCCTGGTGTATCAGGCGATCGAGCGCCCGACGGAAGTCGCCCTCGGCCCGCAACCGGGGCAGCATCCCGGCAAGACCTCGAGCAAGGCGACCGTGGCGCGATAGCGCCGAGCGCCGGCGGCCACCGCCAAACGAAAAGGCTCCCCCCGCCGCGCGAGGGGAGCCCTGTCGAAGCCCAGGAGGGCCGAAGGTCCTAGGCCGCGAACAGGAGGTCGCCCCCGTCCATGACCTTGGTGACCTTGAGGCCCGTAACGCCGGCCAGCTTGATCAGGCCGTCTCCAGCGTCGAGCCCGGGCGTAGCGTTCTGGTGGAACACATACGTGTCGCCATTCCATTCGAAGACGGTGTTGCTGTTGGCCGCCGTCGCGCCGGCGTAGGCCGTCAGCGCGTCGTCGAACGTGGCGGTGGCGACGAAGTAGAGTTGCTTCTTCTCGCCAGGCCCCGCGGCGCCGGCGAAGGTCAACATGTCGAAGCCCTTCTGGAAGTCCTCGATCACCGCGATGTCGGCGGCCTTGCCGTTCGTCAGGTGCAGGCCGGCGAACGAGCCTATGTCGATGTTGTCATAGCCTTCGCCGGTGATGAGGCGGCCGTCGAACTTCTCCAGGAAGATCGAGTCGTTGCCGGCCCCTGCGTCGATCAGGCCGCGCACGACCCCATTGTCGACGAAGATGATGTCGTTGCCGCCGGCCGTGCGGATGTGCTTGCCCGCGTCCAGCCCGCCGGGGCCTTCGGAGATGATCGGCTTGATCACGTCGTTGCCGTCGCTGGCCAGGACGTGAGTATTGTCGTCGGGCTCGCGATTGTAGGCGTCGACATTCCAGTCGTGAGCGAAACGGGCGCTTTCGCCGGGCAGGCCCGGGTCCGACGGGCCGCCGGCGGCGTACTCGCCACCCTTGCCGTAGACCGAAAAGAACACCGACAGAGCGCTTACCTTGCCGTCTATTGCGACATCGGCGAGAAAGGAGCGGACGGCGTCCGCGTAGGGGCCTTGGTTGCTTTTCATGGCCTCGGCCATCAGCGCGCCGACCATGGCCGCGCGCGTTCCGATGCCATTGCCGCCATCGCCGCCTAGTTCGGCAAAGTATTCGCCCCGCGTGTACGTTCCGCCGCGCCCGTTCGACACTTGGGCGTCGAGATAGGTCAGGATTTCATCATAGGTGCGCTCGACCCCGAACAGCTTCAGATAGGCCTTCTGGAAGGTCGAGAACATGGTGCCGTTCTCGCCATAGGTCTTGATGAAGTTTTCCCGCCCTTCGCCAACCTTGGCCAGATTGACCGCGAAGTTGATGTAGCGGTTCTCGAGATTGAACTGGGCGTAGTAGGCGCTGTTCAGGTTGTTGGGATTGCCGCCCGCCGGCGAGACCAGATAGTCCAGCCCCTGGGTGCTTAGGCTGATGTCGGTGATGAAGCCATAGGCCATCACGGCCACTTCGGTGGTCGCCTTGGCGCCGTCCTGGATCCAGCGCACCGCGCTCGCATAGGTCCAGCCATCGCCCATCTGGCCGTTGCGGGCCGCGTCGATCCCTTGAGCCATCAAGGTCAGCTGCGTTGAGGCGTCGGTCGGTAGCGCCGCGCCGGCCGGGACACGGTGAACGTTGCGGTAGATGGTGATCAGATTGTCGAGCGTGGCCATTGGCGGCGTAACCTATCTATTTCGTAATCCCTCGTGCAGTAAAAAATATACATGAACGCCGTTCGATCAACCCGTGATCGCATGAAATTATCTTAACCGTAGACCGCGACGGAGGCGTCCGCGCTGGTCGTTCAAAAAGCGGGTTTCAACGCAAAGGCCTGCGATCTAAGGTCGTCTCAAACGAGTGTTCGGGAGGGTGATTTGGCGTTTCGCAAATTGATCGCGGCCGCGCTGGCCGCGACGCTGCTGGCGGGCGCTCCCGCGATAGCGGCTAGCCCGAAGACGCCGTCGCTCGCCGTTATCGCGCCAGAGCGCGCCGGCTTCTCGGCCGAAGGTCTCGCAAAGCTCGACGCCCACATGCAAGGCCTGGTCGACACGGGCCACCTGCCTGGCGTGACGACCATGTTGGTGCGCCATGGCAAGGTCGTGAATTTCGCGGTCCACGGCAAGAAGGGCTTCGACGGCCCGCCAATGACCAAGGACACGGTGTTCCGCATCTACTCGCAGACCAAGCCGGTCACGGGCGTCGCCATGATGATCCTCTACGAGGAGGGCAAGTGGAAGCTGGACGACCCGGTCAGCAAGTACATTCCCGAGTTCGCCAGCCTGCGCGTCTTCAAGGGCGTGAACCCCGACGGCTCGTTCGACACGGTTCCCGCCGATCGCCCCCCGACCATGCGCGAGCTGATGAGCCACTCGGGCGGCTTCGCCTACGGTCTTATGCCCGACAACCCGATCGACAAAGCCTACGCCCAGGACGTTCTGGGCGCGAAATCGCGGGATGACTTCGTCGGCAAGATCGCTGAACTGCCTCTGGTGGCGCAGCCTGGGACCCGATGGAAGTACAGTGTCTCCGTCGATATCCAGGGCCTGATCGTCGAGAAGCTCTCGGGCATGTCGCTGGGCGACTTCATGCAAAAGCGCATCTTCACGCCGCTGAAGATGGTCGACACGGGCTTCTGGCTGCCGCCTGAGAAGGCCGACCGCCTGGCTTCCCTCTATGTCTGGGGGCCGCGGGTTCAGAAGCTGGTCCCCGCCGAAGGCTTCATGGTCTTGGACATCAGCAAGCCGCCGGCCATGGCCTCGGGCGGCGGCGGTCTGGTCTCGACCAACGCCGACTACGCGCGCTTCGCCCAGATGCTGCTGAACGGCGGTGCGCTGGACGGCAAGCGGATCCTGAAGCCCGAGACGGTCAAGCTGATGCGAACGAACGCGCTCAGCGACGCGATCATGAATTCCGACGTCCCGCCGTTCAACACGGCGCGGGGCAGGGGCTTTGGCCTGGACTTCGCCGTGGTGCTGGACAGCGCCAAGGCGGGGCCACAGGGGGAGGGAACCTTCAGTTGGGGCGGCGCGGCCGGAACCTGGTTCTGGATCGACCCCAAGAACGACCTCTTCTTCCTGGGTATGATCCACATCCTCAACAAGGACGGTGATCCGGCGATCAAGGACATCGACGACGACAGCGCCAAGCTTGTCTACGACGCCCTCAAGGATCCGTCGAAATAACAACAGTCGTCCTGGGAGGACGCCATGAAGGCCGCCGTCTACTACGAAACCGGCTCACCGGACGTCTTTCGCTACGAGGACGTTCCCGATCCCGTCTGCCATCCCCAGGGCGTGGTCATCCGCGTCGAGGCGGTCAGCATCGAGGGCGGCGACACGCTCAATCGAGGCGGCGGCCAGATGGCGGGCAGTCCGCACATCGTCGGCTATCAGGCCGCTGGCGAAATCGTCGAGGTTGGGGCGGAGGTCACCCATCTGAAGGTTGGCCAGAAGGTCGTCACCGTGAACGCCTTCGGCTCGCACGCCGCTTTGCGCGCTGTGCCCGCCCGCAACGCCTGGCCGATCCCGGAAGGGTTCGACATTCGCAAGGCCTCAGCCATCCCCGTACCGTTTGGCACCGCCCACGAATGCCTGTTCGGCGCGGGACGCTTGAAGGCTGGCGAAACCGTCCTGGTGCAGGCCGGGGCGGGGGCGGTGGGGCTGGCCGCCATTCAGTTGGCCAAGAAGGCCGGCGCAACGGTTTTGGCCTCGGCCTCCGGCGACGCGCGGTTGGAGCGCCTCAAGCCTTTCGGCATGGATCACGGGATCAACTACGGCCGCGACGATCTCGTCGAGCAGGTGATGAAGCTGACGGGCGGCAAGGGCGTGGACCTGGTCGTCGATCCCGTCGGCGGCGCGACCCTGGCGAGCAGTCTCGCCGCGCTGGGCTATCGCGGGCGGATTTCGCTGGTCGGCAACGCCGGTCGCGAGCCGATGAAGGTCGATGTCTCGTCGTTGATGGCCGGCAATCGCTCGCTGACGGGCGTGTTCCTCGGGGCGGAGATCATGACCGATCGGGTGCACGACATGATCCAGGACCTGATCGAGCAGGCCGCCCGCGGTGAGCTGGAAGTGGTGATCGACCGGACCTTTCCGCTGTCGGAAGCCGCCGCCGCCCACGCCTATATCGAAAGCCGCCAGGCCGTCGGCCGGGTGTTGCTGATCCCCTGATGGCCCACATGACCAACCGCGTCCTCGCCCACACGGGCGCCAAGTATCCGATCATCCAGGCCCCGATGGGCTGGATCGCCCGCTACCCGCTCGCCAGCGCCGTTTCACGCGCCGGAGGTCTCGGGATCATCGAGACCTCGTCGGGCGAGACCGAGAACTGCAAGGCCGAGATCACCAAGATGGCGGCCAGCGGCCTGCCGTTCGGGGTGAACCTGCCGATCCTGTTCCTGCGCGACGACGCCATGCTGCGCTTCGTCTGCGAGAGCGGGGTTAAGTTCGTGACCACCTCGGCGGGGAGCCCGGCCAAGTTCATCGGTCCACTGAAGGACGCCGGCATCGTCGTCTACCACGCCGTGCCGACGGTGGACGCGGCGGTGAAGTGCGCCGAGGCGGGCGTAGACGGCCTGGTCGTCGAAGGCGCCGAGGGCGGCGGCTTCAAGAACCCCGAAGAGGTCTCGACCCTGGTCCTGCTGCAGGCGATCCGGGCCAAGGTCGACGTGCCGCTGGTCGCGGCTGGCGGCATCTGCGACGGGCGCGGCATGGCGGCGGCTTTCGCCCTGGGCGCCGAGGCCATCCAGATGGGCACCCGCTTCGTCAGTTCGGCCGAGAGCCCGGTGCACGCCAACTACAAGGCGGCGATCACCGGCGCCAAGGAGACCGGCACCTGGGTGCTGAACAAGAAGGCCAGCCCCTGCATCCGCGCCATCAAGTCGGAGCTGACCAAGGAAATCCACGAGGCCGGCGTCATGCCGTCCGATGTGCTGAAGAACATCCTGGACGTCTATTTCGGCGGCGACATGGAGGCCGCGCCCGCGCTGGCCGGCCAGACTGTCGGCCTGATCGACGAGGTGAAGCCCGTCCAGCAAATCATCGACGAGACCGTCGCCCAGTTCCACGACATCTGCGGGCGCCTGGGCGCCCTGGCCGCCACGCGCGGCTTCTAGGAGACAAGACCATGCAGAACCTGTTTTCGCTCGAAGGCCGCGTGGCGGTCGTGACCGGCGGCTCCCGCGGCATCGGCGCGATGATCGTCAAGGGCTTTCTGACCTACGGCGCCAAGCGCGTCTACATCACCGCCCGCAAGGCCGCGGCCTGCGATGCGGCGGCCGAGGCGCTGTCGGAGTTCGGCGAGTGTGTCTCCCTGCCGGGTGACATCTCCACGATGGAAGGAATTCAGGGCCTGGCGGACCGGCTTAAGGAGCGGGAAGATAAGCTCGACATCCTGGTCAACAACGCCGGCGCGGCTTGGGGCGCGGCGTTCGACGAGTTCCCGGAAGCCGGTTGGGACAAGACCGTCGACCTCAACATGAAGACGCCGTTCTTCCTGACGCAGGCCCTGATCGGCCCGCTGCGCGCGGCGGCCAAGGATCGGGTGGCCAAGGTGATCAACATCGCCTCGATCGACGGGCAGTCGGTGACCAAGGAAGAGACCTACCCCTATGGCGCCTCCAAGGCCGGGCTGCTGCACATGACCAAGCGCATGGCCCTGCGTCTGGCCGCCGACAACATCGCCGTCAGCTGCATCGCGCCCGGCGCCTTCGCCTCGGACATGAACAAGGTCGCCCGCGATCACGCCGACGCGGTGGCCAAGGCGATCCCGGCCGGCCGTATCGGTTCCGAAGAAGACATGGCCGGCGCGGCGATCTACCTAGCCTCGCGGGCCGGGGACTATGTGATGGGCGGCGCCGTGACGGTGGACGGCGGCGTCAGCTTCGCGCGGTAGTTGGCAACCGGTGAGGGGGCCTCTACCCGAGGTCCTCGATCTCCGCCGGTTCGGCGTCGCTCATGGGCAGGTCGCAGGCGTCCTTGGCGCCGCCACGCAGGGTCGGCGGGCGGGCCCCGCGTTCGCGGGCCGACATCAGCGACCAGCCGCCGGGCTTGAGGATCTCGAGCGGCGAAAAGCGCGCCTTGTAGGCCATCTTCTCGCTGCCCGGCACCCAATAGCCCAGATAGACGTAGGGCAGGCCGCTTTCCTGGGCCTGGACAATGTGGTCCAGGATGATGAACGAGCCCAGGCTGCGGCGGGTCTGGTCGGGGTCGTAGAAGCTGTAGACCAGCGACAGGCCATCGGCGAGGACATCGACCAGCACGCAGGCGATCAGGTCGCCCGGGCCGCGATCCTGCGACTTGCGGCGATATTCGATCAGGTGGGTGCGGACCGCGGTGTCCTCGACCATGGCGACATAGTCGGGCCAGGTCATCTCGGCCATGCCGCCCTCGGCGTGGCGAGCCAGCAGGTAACGGCGCAGCAGCTCGAACTGCTCCAGCGTCGCTTCGGCCTCGACCAGATGACGCTCGAGGTCGTCATTGCGATTGAGAACCTTGCGCTCCGAACGCGACAACACATAGTCGGCGGCTGGCGCACGGGCCGATTGGCAGGCGCGGCAGGTCTCGCAGGCCGGGCGATAGGCGATGTTCTGGGAGCGACGGAAGCCGACCTGGGTCAGGCTGTCATTGACGGTGGGGCCATCGGACAGCGGCAGGTGCGCGAACACCTTCCGCTCTTCGCGCCCGGGCAGGTACGGGCAAGGCGTGGGCGCCGTCAGAAAGAACCGAAGCTGTCGCGTCGGAAAATGCTGCGTCACGGAAGCCTTGTCCCCTCTAACCGAATGCGCCCTGAGCTAGATTAGGGGGCATAGCGTCCGGTTGCGCAAGCTTCACGGAGAGCTTGCGCGGCGAACGGTCACAGTCCGTCGGGCAGCACCGGCTTTTCACGCAGCAGGACGATGGAAATCCGCCGGTTGCCGGCCAGGGTGGGGTCGTCGGTGTAGAGCGGCTCGGAATTGGCCTTGCCGGAGACTTGGTAGATGCGGTCGTCGTCGACGCCGGCCGCGCGCAGGATTTGGCGCGAGGCGTCGGCCCGGGCCGCCGACAAGGCCCAATCGCCGTCCTGCTTCTTGCCGTAGGCGCTGGCGCTGGTGTGGCCGGAGATGGTCACGCGGTTGGGCAGTTGGGTGATCACCTTGGCGACGGCGCGCAACAGGATCCGGGCGCGGTCATTCGGCGCCTTGGAGTTTTCCTGGAACATCGAACGGCCTTCCTGGTCGACCAATTGGATGCGCAGGCCCTCGGGGGTCTGGTCGATCAGGATCTGCTTCGACAGTTCGGCCAGCTCGGGCATGTCCTGCAGCGACTGGCGCAGCGACTGTGCGGCCGAGGCGAAGCTGTCCTGCTCCTTTTTGGCCAGGGCGTCACGCAGCGCTTGCTCGCTGGCCGAGGCCAGGCTGGCCGTCTCGGTCGATTGGCCGTCCTTCTCGACGCTGTCGGGAACCTCGGGCGCCATCTGCTGGATGGCCGACATCTTGCCGTCCGACTTGGCGCCGTCGTCGCCCAGCGACGTGCCACCCAGAATGCCGCCGGAGCCGCTGGTGGTCGATGAGATCGAGGCGGGCGCGAAGTAGTCGGCGATGCCCTGCTTTTGCTCGGGGCTGGTCGTGTTCAGCAGCCACATCAGCAGGAAGAAGGCCATCATGGCCGTCACGAAGTCGGCGTAGGCGACCTTCCAGGCGCCGCCATGGTGGCCGCCGCCCGAGACCTTCTTCACCTTCTTGATGAGGATCGGTTGCTCGCTGCTAACCGCCATCGTGCTTAAGCCTGTTTAACCTATGAACCGCAACCTGACGAAAGGTCGTTAAGATGGGGTTGCCGAAGCCGGCGTCCGGCGCGTAATGCCGAGCCTTCTTCTAGGGAGTTGGCGATGAAGACGGCGTTTATCGGCCTGGGCGTGATGGGCTTTCCGATGGCGGGCCACTTGAAGGCCGCCGGCCACGAGGTCGCCGTCTACAACCGCAGTCCGGAAAAGGCCCGTCGCTGGGCCGAAAAACATGGCGGTCCCGCGTTCGGAACGATCGCCGAAGCGGTGGCCGGCGCCGAGGTCGTGCTGCTCTGCGTCGGCAACGACGACGACGTCCGCGACGTCGTGGCGCAGGTCCTGCCGGCGATGGGCGAGGGCGGCGTGATCGTCGACCACACCACCACCTCGGCCAAGGTCGCCCGCGAAATGGCCGCGCTGGCCGTGGCCAGCGGTCGCGCCTTCGTCGACGCCCCTGTCTCGGGCGGGCAGGCTGGCGCGGAGAACGGCCAGCTTACCATCATGGCCGGTGGCGACCAGGCTTCCTACGATCGCGTGCTTCCCATCATCGAGGTCTACGCCAAGGCTGTTCGCCGCATGGGCGGCGTCGGCGCGGGGCAGTTGACCAAGATGTGCAACCAGATCGCCATCGCCGGCGTGGTCCAGGGCGTGGCCGAGGCGCTGCACTTCGCCAAGCGCGCCGGCCTTCCGACGGACGACGTGCTGGCCGCGATCTCCAAGGGTTCGGCCCAGTCGTGGCAGATGGAAAACCGCTGGCCGACCATGGCGCGGGGCGAGTTCGAGTTCGGTTTCGCGGTGGATTGGATGCGCAAGGACCTGGGCATCGCCCTGGACGAGGCGCGCGCGAACGGCGCGACCCTGCCGGGCACGGCGTTGATCGACCAGTTCTACGCCGAGGTGCAGGCCATGGGCGGCGCCCGCTGGGATACGTCCAGCCTGGTGGCGCGGCTGGAGAAGTAGCCGCTAGGCCATGAGCAGATCGGCGAGGGGAGCCGCGTTCCAGTCTGAATCGCGCGGCGCGACGACGATCGGCGTGCGCCGCTCGAACGCCCGCAGCATGTCGACTGTCTGGTCCAGCTCGGGCGCGTCGAGGCTCTCGCTGACGACGATCGCCGCCACGGTCAGGCCGCGCGCTTGCAGAACCTCCACCGCCGTCAGGACATGGCTCGCGGTGCCCAGGTAGCTGCCGGCGACCAGCAGGACGGGTAAATCCAGTGCGGTCATCAGGTCGAGATTGGTGGCGTCGTCCGTCATCGGCGACATGACCCCGCCAGCCCCTTCTACGAGGGCGAAGTCGGCGTCACGCCCTTGGAGCCACGTGCGGCAGTCGGCGATCAGATCGGACATCGTTAGCATGTCGCCTTCCAACCGCGCGGCAAGATTAGGAGCCAGGGGCGCGCGGTAGCGGCGCGGCGAGACCTCGCCCCAGCCATTGGGACGGCCGATCGCGGCGGCCAGCCGGGCGGGATCGCTGGTCTCCGGTGCGTCAGGATCGAAGCCGCTGACCACCGGCTTGAAGGCGTCGACGCGGAGGCCGCGCGAACGGGCGGCCTTCAGCAGCGCGCAGGCGACGTGGGTCTTGCCGAGGTCGGTGCCGGTCCCCGCGACGAACAGGGCCTTCATGCGGTCGCCTTCCGCAGGTCGGCGATCGCGTCGGCCAGGCGGATCACGTCGGCGTCGTCGTGGGCGGCGTTGAAGGCCACGCGCAGCCGCGCCGTGCCCTCGGGCACCGTTGGCGGCCGAATGGCCACGACCAGGAAGCCCCGCGCCTCCAGGGCCGCGGAGGCCTCGAGCGCGGCGTCGGCGCTCCCGATGACGACGGGCACGATCGGGCTTTGAGCTTTGGGCAGGCCAAGCCGCCGAGTGAACAGTCGCGCCTTGGCCAGGGGCAGGGCGGTCAGCTCCGGCTGGGCCTCGATGATGTCCAGCGACGCGAGCGCGGCGGCGGCCGAGGCGGGTGGCAGGCCGGTCGCGTAGACCAGGGTGCGGGCGCGGGTCTTGAGCAGGTCGACCACGGCCTGGGAGCCGCAGAGATAACCGCCGTAGGATCCCAGAGCCTTCGACAGCGTGCCCATCTGCAGCGGGATGCCCGCGCCGGGAAACAGGGCCGCCGAGCCATGCCCTTCGGCCAGGACGCCGACACCATGGGCGTCGTCGCTCATCAGCCAGGCGTCGTGGCGGGCGCAGAGCTCGGAGAGCTGATCCAAGGGCGCGATGTCGCCGTCCATCGAGAAAACACCGTCCGTGGCGACGAGAGCATGGCGGACGAGGGGACGTTCGACCTCCAGCAGTCGGGCCAGATCGGCGGCGTCGTTGTGGGCGAAGCGGACGATCTTAGCGCCCGACAGCTGTGCGCCGGCCCAGATGCAGGCGTGAGCCAGGGCGTCGACGAAGATCGCGTCGCCCGGACCCACCAGGGTAGGAATGACGCCCATGTTGGCCAGGTATCCCGAGCCGAACACGCACGCCGCCTCGGTCCCCTTCAGGCGGGCCAGGCGTTTTTCAAGATCGCCGAGCAGCGGATGGTCGCCGGTCACCAGGCGCGACGCCGCCGCGCCCGCGCCGTAGTTCAGCGCCGCCTCGGCCGCGGCCGCGCGGACGGCGGGGTGTTGCGACAGGCCAAGATAGTCGTTGCAGGAGAACGAGATTAGCCGCCGTCCGTCGCGCTCGACCACGGCCCCGTCGTGCCGGCGGGTCGGCTTCAGGCGCCGGCGCAGGCTCTTGGCCTCCAGGGCCGCCAGCTTCTCGCCGGCGAAGGCGTCGAGGCTCTGCATGTCGTTTCCCGTTTGCCGTGGCTGGTGCGCGGGAATAGGCAAGGCGCCCCGAGTCCGCAAACGGAAAGCGCCGCCATGTCCGATCCTGCCTGGTTGACCCAAGGCGCGGTTCACATCTGGCGCCCGTACTGCCAGATGAAGACCGCGCGACCGCCGCTTCCCGTGGTCGCGACGCGCGGCTCGCGGCTGGTGCTGGCCGACGGACGCGAACTGGTCGACGGCCTCGCCTCATGGTGGACCGCGTGTCACGGCTACAACCATCCCCACATCGCCGCCGCCCTTCGCGAGCAGATCGACCGCATGCCGCACGTGATGTTCGGCGGCTTGGCGCACGAGCCGGCTTATCGCCTGGCGGCGCGGCTGGCGAACATGTTGCCTGGCGACCTGAACCACGTCTTCTTCGCCGAGAGCGGTTCGGTTTCGGTCGAGATCGCCATGAAGATGGCGCTGCAGTTCCACATCAATCGCGGTGTGGCGGGACGGACCAAATTCCTGGCGTTCCGGGGCGGCTATCACGGCGACACCCTGGCGACGATGACGGTCTGCGACCCGGAGGAGGGGATGCACAGCCTATTCGCCGGCGTCATGCCAAGCCAGGTGATCGCCGACCTGCCGCGCGACGCCGAGAGCGAAACGGCGCTGGACGCGCTGCTGGCCCAGCAGGGGCACGAGATCGCGGCGATTCTGGTCGAGCCCCTGGTCCAAGGCGCGGGCGGCATGCTGCCGCACCCGCCGGAGGTGCTGCGGATTTTGCGCCGCCTGGCCGACAAGCACGGCGTTTTGCTCATCTTCGACGAGATCTTCACGGGCTTTGGCCGCGCCGGGACGCTGTTCGCCATGCAGGCGGCCGGCGTCGAGCCTGACATCGTCACCCTGTCCAAGGCCTTGACCGGTGGAACCCTGCCGCTGTCGGCGGCCGTGGCCTCGCGTAGGGTGTTCGAGGCCTTCTGGTCGGATGATCCGGGCGCGGCGCTGATGCACGGGCCGACCTACATGGCCAATCCCTTGGCCTGCGCGGCCGCCAACGCCTCGCTGGATCTGTTCGAGGACGGGACCTGGGCCGCGAACGTAACTCGGGTCAGCGAAGCGCTGGGCGAGGGTCTTGAGCCTTGTCGGGTAGGTCGAGGCGTCGTCGATGTGCGGACCCTTGGCGCGATCGGCGTCGTGGAGTTCGATGCGCCGGTGGCCGTGGGCGAACTCTGCGCCCGCTTCGCCGAACTCGGCGCCTGGATCCGGCCGATGGGAAAGGTCGTCTACCTGACCCCTGCCTTCACGACGCCGGACGGGGATCTCGCCCTGCTGACATCGGCGGTCCGCAAGGGGCTCGGCGTCGCTTGAACCGCGATTGACCCAGGGCGGCGGGTCTGGTCCAAGCGGGGCCATGTCCGCCAAGTCCTCCCCGCTGACCGGCCTGGAATATCTCGCCATCCTGGCGATCATCCTGACCTGGGGGATCAACAACGCCGCGGCGAAGGTGGCGACCGCCTATCTGCCGCCGATGCTGATGGGCGGGTTTCGTTTCCTGGCGGCGCTGGCGTTTCTGTTCCCGTTCATCAAGCCGCCGTTTCCCGAGCCGAAAAAGCTCCTGACCATCGTGCTACTGACGGGACCGATCCATTTTGGCGTGATCTATGTGGCGTTCAGCATGGCCGACGCCCTGAGCCCACTGGTGGTGGCCAGCCAGCTGTGGATCCCGTTCACCGCCATCTTCGCCTGGAGAATGTTGGGCGAGACCATGCGTTCGCCGGCGGTGCTCGGACTGGTGATCGCCTTCGTGGGCGTGGCCTGGATGAGCCTGGATCCTCACGCGGCCGGCGATCTGCCCGCCATCGCCCTGATTGTCTTCGCCAGCGCTTGCTGGGCGATAGCGACGGTGCTGGTGCGCAAGACGCCAGGCATCAAGCCGCTCAAGATGCAGGGCATGACGGCGCTGGTGGCCACGCCCGTGCTGCTGATCATGTCGTTGATCTTCGAGACGGGGCAGGTCGAGAAGATCAAGGCCGCGCCACCGATCGCCTGGGCCGCGGTGCTGTTTGCGGGCATGGTCTCCACCATCGGGGCGAGCGCGCTGCTGTTCTGGCTGGTCCAGCGTCGCGAGGCCGGCCGCGTGACGCCCTATTTCCTGCTCACGCCGCTGGTGTCCTGTTCGATTGGAATCCTGTTTCTCGGCGACAGGCTGACCCCGCAATTGCTGATTGGCGGCGGCGCGACGATGGTCGGCGTCGCCCTGGTCGCTTTGACCGAAAAGCGGACCAAGGCGAAAGAGGCGCTGGCGGAGACGGCTTAGCCCTTTGGCGGCGGACAGCGGTCGGCGGGTTCGCGGCGGAGCAGCGCGGGCGAGGCCTTGATCTCCGTCTGGCCTTCGTCGCCGCCATAGGTTCCCATCGTGAGATCCCCGCTGACGCCGACCGGTTCGCCGGGGCGAGCGCGCACCAGGAACAGGCCCGCGACCTCCTGCAGGTCGTCCAGGCTGATGAAGGCCGCGCCGACGGTGGCCTGGCCCTTCAATTCGGTGACGCCGGAGCCCGCGCCCGTGGCGTTGATCGTCCAGCCGGGCGGCACATGGCACACCGCCAGCACGTCGAGCCCGGAGACCTCAAGATCGAAGGCTTGCAGGTTCTGGTTCGAACCGCTCGGTGTCCAGGCTAGCGAAACCAGTTCGGTGGCCGCTGACGCTTGTCGTCCGGACGCGGGGGCTGAAGCCGCGGGCGGCGAGGCCGGCGTCGGCTCGTTCCGGTCGCTCTTGGAGCCGTCGCAAGCCGCCACCGCCAACAGCAGGGCGAGGACCGGCAGTCGCCAGGTGCGCATGAAGTCTCCCGCCGAGGTCTGTTGAGTCTCGACGGGAGCTAAGCGGCTACTTGATCACGCCGCAAGCCGCGCGCGCGCCGGCGCCGCCGATCGGCTGGCTGCGGTGGTCGTCGGGGCTGGCGTGGACGACGATCGCCGAGCCGTCGGCGTCGAGCAGGGCGGGGCGGCCGCCGGCGCCCTTCAGCGACACGAGCGGCGAATAGGCCTCGGCCGTGACCGAGCCGTCGGCGGCGGCGAAGACGTTCGTCAGGTCGCCGCTGTCGTTGGCGTCGGGGTTCAGCAGGCCGTGCACGGTGGTGGCGGCGGTGTGGACGTGGGCCCCGGCCGACTTGAAGTCCGGCGCGCCGCAGTCGCCCTTTTCGTGGAAGTGGACCGCGTGCCAGCCCGGCGTCAGGCCTTTCAGCTCCAGCTTCAACAGCACGCCATGCGGGGCCTCGGTCACGGTGACGACGCCCATGTCCTTGCCATCGCCGCCCTTGACCTGGGCGGTCGCGGCGGTCTGGGCGAGGGCCGGTGAGGTCATGATCAGGGCGGCGAGGCCCAGCGCGGTCGCGGCGGAGAGACGGATCATGCGTTTTTCCTTCGAATTCAAACAAGCAGAAGGGGATGAAGCGGCCGGAAAGGTGGCGCCTTACGCCTCCCAATGCTAACAGTTTCAGACTGTTCCGTGTCCGATTCTGACGGCGAAAAATCCCCTTGAGCGACGAACACACCACGATCCCCGCCGACGGTTCTCGCGGGGATATCGCCCCGATCAACATCGAGGACGAACTCCGGCGCTCATATCTCGACTACGCGATGAGCGTGATCGTCAGCCGCGCCCTGCCGGACGCGCGCGATGGTCTCAAGCCCGTTCACCGCCGGGTGCTGTTCTCGATGCACGAGCAAGGGCAAACGCCGGAGCGCCCGTACGTGAAGTCGGCCCGCGTGGTCGGTGACGTCATGGGTAAGTATCACCCGCACGGCGACGCCTCGATCTACTTCACCCTGGTCCGCATGACCCAGCCGTTCTCGATGGGGCTGGTGCTGATCGACGGCCAGGGCAACTTCGGCTCCGTCGACGGCGATATGCCCGCGGCCATGCGCTACACCGAATGCCGCATGGCCCCGCCGGCCATGTCGCTGCTGGCCGACCTCGACAAGGACACGGTCGACTTCGCCGACAACTACGACGGCAAGGAGCAGGAACCGACGGTCCTGCCGTCGCGGATCCCGAACCTTCTGGTCAACGGCGCGGGCGGCATCGCCGTCGGCATGGCCACCAACATCCCGCCCCACAACCTGGGCGAGGTCATCGACGCCTGTCTGCTGCTGATCGACCAGCCGGACGTCACCACCGACCAGTTGCTGGACCTAGTGCCCGGTCCCGACTTCCCCACCGGTGGCGAGATCATCGGCCGCGCGGGTCCGCGCCAGGCGCTGCTGACGGGCCGTGGTTCGGTGATCATGCGCGGCGTGGCCAGCGTCGAGGAGCTGCGCGCCGGCCGCGAAGCCATCATCATCACCGAGATCCCGTATCAGGTGAACAAGGCCAACCTGGTCGAGCACATCGCCGAGCTGGTCCGCGAGAAGAGGATCGAAGGCGTCGCCGACATCCGCGACGAGTCCAACCGCGACGGCATGCGCATCGTGGTCGAGCTGAAGCGCGACGCCTCGGGGGAGGTGATCCTGAACCAGCTCTACCGCTTCACGGCGCTGCAGAGCTCGTTCGGCGTCAACATGCTGGCCCTGAATCGCGGTCGCCCTGAGCAGATGGGCCTGCATCAGCTGATCCAGCTATTCGTCGAGTTCCGCGAGGAAGTCGTCGTCCGCCGGACCAAGTTCGAACTGGGCAAGGCGCGCGATCGCGGCCACGTGCTGGTCGGCCTGACCATCGCCGTCGCCAATATCGACGAGTTCATCCACATCATCCGCTCGTCCAAGGATCCGACCGAGGCCCGCGAGCGTCTGGTGGCCAAGTCCTGGCCGGCTGGCGACATGCTGCCGCTGGTCGAGCTGATAGCCGACCCGCGCACCATCCAGGAAGACGGCGGCCTGATCCGCCTGACCGACGAGCAGGCCCGTGCCATCCTGGCCCTGACCCTGTCGCGCCTGACGGGCCTGGGCCGTGATGAAATCGGCAACGAAGCCGCCGCCCTGGCCGACGCCATCCGCGGCTATCTGGAGCTGCTGTCCGACCGCGCCAACATCATGGCCGTGGTCCGCGAGGAGTTGGTCGAGGTTCGCGAGAAATTCGCCATTCCACGCCGCTGCCAGATCGTCGACGGCGACGCCGACATGGAAGACGAGGATCTGATCGTCCGCGAGGACATGGTCATCACCGTCACCATGGGCGGCTACGTCAAGCGCACGCCGCTGGCCAACTACCGCACCCAGCATCGCGGCGGTAAGGGCAAGTCGGGCATGGCGACCAAGACCGAGGACGCCGTCACCCGCGTGTTCTCGGCCTCGACCCACGCCCCGCTGCTGTTCTTCACCTCGGGCGGCAAGGTCTACAAGATGAAGGTGTGGCGCCTGCCGCTTGGCGTCGCCAACTCGCGCGGCAAGGCGTTCGTCAATCTGTTGCCGATCGAGCCGGGCGAGACCATCACCTCGATCCTGGCCCTGCCGGAGGACGAGGCGACCTGGGGCGGCCTGGACGTGATGTTCGCCACCCGCTCGGGCAGCGTGCGTCGCAACAAGCTTTCTGACTTCGTGGACGTCCGCCGCAACGGCAAGATCGCCATGAAGCTCGACGCCAATGAACTGGGGGGACGCGACGGCATCGTCGGCGTGGCGGTCTGCAATGCCGATCAGGACGTACTGCTGACCACGGCGGCCGGTCGCTGCATCCGCTTCTCGGTCGACGAGGTGCGTGTGTTCGCCAGCCGCGACTCCACCGGCGTGCGTGGCGTCAGGCTGGGCGAGGGCGACGAGGTGATCTCGATGGCCGTGCTCCGCAGCGTCGACGCCACCCCGGCCGAACGCGCCGCCTATCTCAAGCACCAGCGCGCCATGCTGCGCGCCGCTGGCGAAGAGGGCGAGGATGCGCCCGCCGCCGTGGAGGAGGGCGACGAGGACGGCGACGAAACCACCCTGACGCCGGAACGCATCGCCGAACTGGGCGCGGCCGAGGAAATCCTGCTGACCGTGTCGTCGGAAGGCTTCGGCAAGCGCACCAGCGCCTATGACTTCCGTCGCACCGGGCGGGGCGGCCAGGGTCTCGCGGCGCAGGATCTCAGCAAGCGAGGCGGTCGTCTGGTGGG
>NZ_DATFAV010000186.1:0-7931 GCF_035254145.1 Caulobacter sp.
GATCGGCAGGCCCGGAAACCAGGCGAAGGTCGAGTTGACCAGGTAGTAGTCCTTGCCCACCCGCGTGATGCTGGGGTCGGGATAGAAGCCCTGCAGGACCGGGTTGCGATACTGGCCCGGCCCGGCCTTGATCGCGTCGGACGGGTCGCTGCCCTGATAGACGAAGTTGCTGAACTGGGCGGTGTTGGGCGCGGCCCACGCCGTATTGGAGGCAGCGGTTCCGGCCAGCAGCGCCAGGGCCAGGGTCAGTCTGATCATGCGTCTCTCCCATCGGGGCTGTTGAGCGCCCCCTCCGTCTCGCTGCGGCTCGCGGCGATCCACCTCCCCCGTTCGCACGGGGGAGGATGAAGCCCCCTCCTCACCCGCGACGCGGGGGAGGTGGCGCGGTGCGGATATGCACCGCGACGGAGGGGGCGCTCGATATCCTCAAATCCCCGGCGCGTAGGGGAACTGCAGGCTCTCGTAATAGTCCAGCGTCCGGGCCGGCGGCTTTTCGCCGGGCGGCAGGGGGCGCTTGGAGAAGGTCTGGAACCAGGCGATCGAGGCGTCGCGCCACCACTGGGCCTCGTTTCGCTGGATCTTCAGGAAGTCGGCGACCTCGGCGTGGCGCGGGGCGTCGACATAGGGCGCGACCGACGCCCAGGTCTTCTCCATGCCGTCCACGTACGCGACGCCGCGCCCGTAGTGCTTGACCATGCCGTCCCACAGGGTGTCGCCGGACTTCAGGCGGTAGTCCCAGGGCAGGTGGTGGAACCACAGCAGGTCCTTCTCGTCGACGCACTTGAGGTCGGCGAAGCAGGCGCCCACGGCCGGGGCGTACTGGGCCGTGGCGTTGCTGCCGGTGGGGGTGCGGTCGAAGCCGATCCCGTCGGGTCCGGCCTTGGCGTAGTAGACGCTGGTCCAGTCGGCGCGCTCGCCGCCAGCCACCCAGGGGCCTGGGCCGTAGTGGTGGCTGCGGCCCATCTGATGGTGCAGGCCCAGCGGCGTCATGTAGTCCACCGCCGCCTCGCGCGAGCCCATCATCATGTCGACAACGGGCTTCACGAAGCGCGGGTCGTTGGTGAAGGTCATCTTGGCCCAGTCCTCGGCGATCGTCCTGGCCGAGGCCTCCGGATCCCAGGCCAGACGGCCGAAGACGTACCAGTTGGCCTGGTCGAACTGCGAGCCGCTCCAGTTGCGGTCCGTGCCGATATTGGCCACGCCGGCCATCACCGTCAGCTTGCGGCCGTCCAGCGCGCCGTCGATGACCTTGGCCACGGTCGAGCCTTTCCCGTGGGCCATCGTGTCAGCCTTCAGCGTCTCCTCGTAGAGCGGGCCCAGATAGACGAGGTGGGTGGCGAAGCCGAGGTATTCCTTGGTGATCTGGAACTCCATGCCGAGGTTGCTCTTGGGCATGGCCCCGAACAGCGGGTGGAACGGCTCGCGCGGCTGGAAGTCGATCGCGCCGTTCTTGACCTGGATGACCACGTTGTCGCGGAACTGGCCGTCGAACGGCTTGAACTCGCTATAGCCCTGCTTGGCGCGGTCGTCGGGCTGCTCGTGCGAATAGACGAAGGCGCGCCAGATCACGACGCCGCCGTGCGGGCCCACCGCGTCGGCCAGCATGTTGGCCCCGTCGACATGGGTGCGGCCATAGTCCTGCGGGCCGGGCTGGCCCTCGGAATTGGCCTTGACCAGGAAGCCGCCGAAGTCGGGGATGGCCTTGTAGATCTCGTCGGCCTTGGCCTTCCAGAAGGCGGCGACGGCCGGGTCCAGCGGGTCGGCGGTCTTCAGCCCGCCCAGTTCGACCGGGGCCGACCAGCGGGCCGAGAGATAGACCTTGATCCCATAGGGCCGGAACGTGTCGGCCAGGGCCGCGGCCTTGGCGATATAGGCCGGGGTCAGGCTGTCGGCTTTGGCGTTGACGTTGTTGAGGACCGTGCCGTTGATGCCCAGCGAGGCGTTGGCGCGGGCGTAGTCGACCATGCGCGGGTCCACATGGCCGGGCAGCCGCCACCAGTCGAAGATCGACTGGCCCGAATAGCCGCGCTCGACCGTGCGGTTCAGGTTGTCCCAGTGGTTCAGCAGCCGCAGCTTCACCTTGGGGGACGAGGCGATGTCGAGGGTCTCCACCGGCTGGCGGGTCTGGATCAGCTCCAGATAGCGGAAGACGCCGTAGAGGACGCCAATGTCGCGGTTGGCGGCGATCACCGTGGTCTTCTTGCCGTTCACCGCCACGGTGCGGATCAGATAGCCCTCGTCGCCCAGGTCCTTTTGCGGCGCGACGGTCAGTTGGATCACCCCGTCGCGGGCGCCGGCGGCGGCGCTGGCGGGCTTGCCGACCAGGCCCGTCAGGCCGCGCTCCAGCTCGGCGCGCGCGACCTTCAAAGTGGGGGTGTCCGGGACGGGCGCGATGGCGGCGGCGCGGGCGGCGTAGGCGGCTCGGGCCGAGGCCTCGACGGGCTTGTAGCGCAGCCACAGGTCATAGCCGTCCTCGGCCCGGACGGCGGGAGCGGCCAGCAGCAGAAGCCCAAGGGCCAGGGCGATCAAACGCATCGTTTCACTCCCACCTAATCCCGATTTCTCCGGCGAACGCCGGGGCCCAGATCCAAGCGCTACGCGGCGCCAAGCTTGTCTGGAAAACGGCCTTACAACCTGGGTCCCGGCGTTCGCCGGGAAGATCGGCTTATTTGAAACTTCCGCCCCCGGAACGACACCGCACGAGACAGGCGCCGCGCGAGGTCGGGTCTTATAGTCTTAGTGGTCAGACCACCGGGTTGACAACCTTTATGGTACCGGTACATCCATAAGCCAGGGAGGAGGAATGGGAAGGCCTGCGCGTCCGCGCGCCGCGTCCCCTGTCTTTCGGCCCGCCCATTCACGCCCCCCGCGGCCCAGCCGAAGCGTCCCATGCCCAAGATCATCGCCGCCAAGACCATCGTCACGTGCCCGGGGCGCAACTTCGTCACCCTGAAGATCGTCACCGACCAGGGCGTGTACGGGATCGGCGACGCCACGCTGAACGGCCGCGAACTGGCGGTCGAGGCCTATCTGACCCAGCACGTCATTCCCTGCCTGATCGGTCGCGACGCCCACCAGATCGAGGACATCTGGCAATACCTCTATCGCGGCGCCTACTGGCGCCGGGGTCCGGTGACCATGGCCGCCATCGCCGCGGTCGACATGGCGCTGTGGGACATCAAGGGCAAGATCGCCGGCCTGCCCTTGTATCAACTCCTGGGCGGCGCCTGCCGCACGGGCGTGATGGTCTATGGCCACGCCAACGGCGAGACGATCGAGGAGACCCTCGACAACGCCGCCCACTACGCCGAGCAGGGCTACAAGGCCATCCGCCTGCAGACCGGAGTGCCGGGCATGAGCGGGACCTACGGCGTCTCCAAGGACAAGATGTTCTACGAGCCCGCCGACAGCGACCTGCCCAAGGAGACGATCTGGTCGACCGAGCGCTACATGCGCAGCGCTCCGGCCCTGTTCGAGGCCGCCCGCGAGCGCCTGGGCTGGGACGTCCACCTGCTGCACGACGTCCACCACCGCCTGACCCCGATCGAGGCCGGGCGCCTCGGCAAGGACCTGGAGCCCTACCGCCTGTTCTGGATGGAGGACGCCACCCCGGCCGAGAACCAGGCGAGCTTCCGCATCATTCGCCAGCACACCACCACTCCGCTGGCCGTGGGCGAGATCTTCAACTCGATCTGGGACTGCAAGCAGCTGATCGAGGAGCAGCTGATCGACTACATCCGCGCCACGGTCGTTCACGCCGGCGGGATCACCCACCTGAAGAAGCTGGCCAGCTTCGCCGACCTGCACCACGTGCGCACCGGCTGCCACGGGGCGACCGACCTGTCGCCGGTCTGCATGGGCGCGGCCCTGCACTTCGACCTGTCGATCCCCAACTTCGGGGTCCAGGAATATATGCGCCACACGCCCGAGACCGACGCGGTGTTCCCGCACGCCTACACCTTCAAGGACGGCATGCTGCACCCGGGCGAGGCGCCGGGCCTGGGCGTCGACATCGACGAGGATCTGGCCGCCAAGTATCCCTACAAGCGCGCCTATCTGCCGGTGGCCCGCCGCCTCGATGGCTCGATGCACGACTGGTGAGCCGGCGCGGCGGCCCTCCCCTCACCCGACATCTGCCTGACGTCTGGCCAATGAGGTCCCACGCCCTGACCATTCCGGCTAAAAGGACACAAAAACAGGCCGAACTCCGCCGGTCTCCGTGGTAGTGATTCCCGGACTTCGGCGCACGCCGCCGTCCTTCCGAGCCTCACGCCGCACATGTCTGACAACGTCAAGCTCTACCGCAGGATCGCCGACACCGTGGCCGACGCCATCGAGGCGGGCCAGTACAAGCTGGGCGACCGCCTGCCGACCGAACGCGAACTGGCCGAGCAGTTCGGCGTCAGCCGCCCGACCCTGCGCGAAGCGATGATCGCGCTGGAAATGCTGGGCATGATCGAGGCTCGCCACGGCCTGGGCATCTACGTCACCGGCGCGGTGCGCCCGGTGGCCCCCTCGCCCGACATGGACTTCGAGATCGGCGCCTTCGAGCTGATCGAGGCCCGCCGCCTGTTCGAGGGCGAGGCCGCCGCCCTGGCCGCCACCTCGATCACCGACGAGCAGATCGCCGAGCTCGAAGGCCTGCTGCAGCGGATGCACGAGGAAGAGGAAGAGCACGGCGGCGAGGCGGCCGACCGCGACTTCCACATGATCATCGCCCGGGCCACCGGCAACGGCGCGATCATCGCCACGATCGAGAACCTGTGGGACTGGCGCAACCGCTCGCCCCTGGCCCGCAACATCCTGACCCGCGCCCGCGGCATGGGCCTGGAGCCGCGTATCGTCGAGCACCGCCGCGTCGTCGAGGCCCTGAAGGCCCGCGACCCCGCCGCCGCCCGCCAGGCCATGCGCGACCACCTGGAACGCGTCATCGACCACCTGCTGCACGCCACGGAGACCGAGGCGGTGCAGAAGGCGCAGCAGGAGACGAAAGCGCGGCGGAACGCGATCGCGAAAAGGGTGGCGATCTGAGGAAATCCCTCTCTCTTTGAGAGAGGGAGGGGCCCATCGCGCAGCGATGGGAGGGTGAGTGGTCAAGCCGTCACCGAGAAACTCGGATTTCTATCCTTGAGTCCCTCTGACCAGCGAGACCATCCTCGCCCCGCGAACCGCACCGCTATCGCCCGTCAGCTTCGCCAGCGCCAGACCTTCGCCGAGAAGACGCTCTGGGCGCTGGTCCGCAACCGACGCGTGGGCGGTTTCAAGTTTATGCGACAGGCGGTCATCGATCGCTACATCGTGGATTTCGTTTGCGAGTCCTCGAAGGTCATCGTCGAACTAGACGGCCCTGTTCATGAAGGCCGGGAGGACCACGACGCCGAGCGCACGCGGATCCTGGAGCTTTGTGGTTATCTCGTCCTGAGATTCCGAAACGAGAGGGTTCTGGCCGATCCCAGCGGGACGGTGGACGAAATCCTGTCGGTGTTGCGCATGGGAAGGGCTTGACCACTCACCCTCCCATCCCGGCCTTCCGCCGGGACGGGCCCCTCCCTCTCTCGAAGAGAGAGGGGTCTAGTTCCTCCCCTTCTCCCATGCCACCACTGCCCCATGCCGAAGCTCCCCCCGCTCAAGCCCGATTCCGACCAGATGCTGCATCTCGACGCCCTGCGGATCGTCGGGGCGGTGATGATCGTGGTGTTCCACTTCAACCGGTTCATCAACCTGGACGGCCACTGGCAGGCGGTCGACGACACGGTCAAGAGCTTCAGCCTGATCGTGGATCTGTTCTTCCTGATCTCCGGCTACGTGATGGCGGCGATCTATACCGGACGCCTGACGAGCTTGGCCAAGTACGGCGACTTCCTGAAGAAGCGCGTGGCGCGGCTGGGGCCGCTGCACTGGGCGACGCTGGGGGTGTTCGTCGTCATCGCCGCCCTGGGCTGGGCCAGGGTGATCAACGAGCGCGATCCCTCGCGCTACGACGTCGCCTGCATCGTCCCCAACCTCCTGTTCGTCCATGCCTGGGGAACCTGCAAGGCCCAGACCTGGAACTTCGTCAGCTGGGCGATCAGCGCCGAGATGGGCATGTACGTCGCCCTGCCGCTGTTGTTCTGGATCACCGCGAAGGGCCGCTGGGCCACGGCCGCCGTGGCGTTCGGCAGCCTGGCCCTGCTGGTCTGGATGACCCGCGACGGCGAGAGCTTCTCGCAATGGACCTACGACTTCGGCGTCGCCCGGGCGGTTCCGGGGTTCATGCTGGGCATGCTGGCGTTCCAGATGCGTGACGTGCTGGGGCGGCTGCCCTATGCGCGGTTCGTCATGTGGGCCCTGCTGGCGGCTTTCCTGGCCGCCTCGTGGGCGGGGACGTCGCGCACCGTGCTGCTGCTGGTGATGTACGCCATCGGCCTGGCCGGCGTGGCGGCCGACGCGCAAGGCGTCCAGGGTGGGGTCAGCCGGCGCCTGGCTCCGTGGGCGCAGCTGTCGTTCAGCCTCTACCTGCTGCACCCGATCGCGCTGAAGATCGCCCTGAATTGGGTGGGCTTTGGCGCCTGGGGCCTCTCCGGCGACGCCATGCGGCTGTGGTGCCTCGTCTGGGTGATCCTGCTGTTCCCCATCGCCTATCTTTCGCTGGTGGGGTTCGAGCGGCCCGCGCGGGATGGGCTGGCGAAGCTGGGGAAGCGCGAAAAGCCCCCTCTCTCTTAGAGAGAGGGTTGGGGTGAGAGGTTACGAGGTTCGACGGCGGGCCGGCGCTGCGGCTACCGCTGTAACCTCTCACCCTCCCACCGCTTCGCGGCGGGCCCCTCCCTCTCTCTAAGAGAGAGGGTTGTCCGAGATCCCATCCACCCAGGCCGGCAGTTCCCCGATATTCGCCAGCTCGACATAGCGTTCATGCCCCACGGGAGCCTCGGCGGCTTCGTGCGACCAGACCAGCGGGTATGGGATCAAGGCGCCCCAGCAGCCGGCGTCGAGGGCGGGCAGGATGTCGGACTTCATCGAGTTGCCGGCCATCACCGCCTGCTCCGCGCCCGTGCCGTAGCGGTCGAAGACCCGGCGGTAGGTGCTGGCGTCCTTCTCCGACACGATCTCGACGGCCACGAAGTAGTCGCCCAGGCCCGAGGAGGCCAGCTTCTGCTCCTGGTGCAGCAAATCACCCTTGGTGACCAGGATCAGGCGATAGCGCTCCGACAGCGCCGCCAGGGCGTTCTCGACGCCCGGCAGGGGCTCGATCGGCTCGGTCAGCATCTCGCGACCGACCGCCAGGATCTCGCGGATGACGCGGGTGTCGACCGCCCCGTCGGTGACCTCCAGCGCCGTCTCGATCATCGACAGGGTGAAGCCCTTGGCGCCATAGCCGTAGACCCGGAGATTGCGCTTCTCGACGGCCGTCAGCTGGGCCTCGATCTTCTCCGGGTCGCCGTGCTCGGACAGCAGGTCCAGGAAGCGTTGGTGCGACAGGCGAAACAGGCTCTCGCAGTGCCAAAGGGTGTCGTCGGCGTCGACGCCGACGGTGGTGATGCTCGTCATGGTTTCACGACATAGCACCGGCCCCGACACGACGGAATCCTTATGCCCCACGCTCGCGCCTAGAAGGTCAGCACCGCGAAAACCACCAGGCTGACCGGAACCGCCGCCGACAGCGCCATGCTCACCAGCGCTTCGGCCACGCCGAAGGCCAGACGCGTCAGCGAGAACAGCTCGGGGGGCGGGGTCGGGATCATGGGGGTCGCTCCTTACCCGCTGAAGCTTGCCCCGCGCCTCGTTAACGCCCTGGCGCCCTCCGCGTCCGCCGGGTTGCGACAGATTGTCCGCGCGCGGCGCCCATCGCCCAAGAGAAAGGCCCGGCCCAAAAGAAAGGCCCGGCGCAAGGCCGGGCCAGATGGTCGGGGGAGGTTACGCGGTCCGGACCCCGAGGGACCCGAACCAGGAGTCCG
>NZ_DATFAV010000187.1:0-21446 GCF_035254145.1 Caulobacter sp.
CCTCCTTGGCCATCTGGATCACGTAGTCCTGCTGGACATAGCCGTCGGCGGCCAGCACGTCCTGCACGCGTCCG
Organism: Caulobacter sp.; assembly: GCF_035254145.1. Classification (GTDB taxonomy): domain Bacteria; phylum Pseudomonadota; class Alphaproteobacteria; order Caulobacterales; family Caulobacteraceae; genus Caulobacter. Next base: position 75 of record NZ_DATFAV010000187.1, read on the forward strand.
GGCTCGCCCCGATGCTCCTCGACGCCCAGCACGCCGCCCGGCTTCAGCGCCGCCAGGGCGTCCCTGAACGCCTTCTCGGCGACGCCGCCGGCCATCCAGTTGTGCAAGTTGCGCAGGAAGAACACGAGATCGGCCGACCCCGCCGGCGCCACGGAGCCGCTGGTCGGCCCGAAGGTGGTGAACGTCACCTCGCCATAAATCTTCTTCCGGCCCGTGACCTTGCGGCGATAGGCTTCGACGATCTCGGCGGCGGCCGGATCGGCCGGGTCGCCGGTCTCCAGCAGCGCCTCGTAGAGCTTGCCTTTCGTGTCGGCCAGAAACGGCGCCAGGATATCGGTGTACCATCCCGCGCCAGGCCAGAACTCGACCACCGTCTGGCCGGGCTTGAGCCCCCAGAACTTGAGGGTTTCGACGGGATGGCGCCAGGGATCGCGAGCCCGGTCGGCGGGCAGGCGCCAGTCGCCGGCAACCGCCGCCTCGATCGTGTCCGGCCCCGCCTTGTCGGCGATCTTGTCCTTCCGGGCGGCGGACTTGTCGCCGCAGGCCGAAAGCCCCAGGACGCCGACGCCCGCCAGCACGCCGCGCCGCGACCATTGCTGAACTGGAACCATCATCCCCCCGGTTTCACGCACGCTGAAACCTCCAGCGTGACGGCTGACCTTGACCAAACTCAGGCCGGCTTGCGGAAGCGTAGGGTCATCCGGTCGCTTTCACCGATCGCCTCGTACTTGCCGCGGTCGAAGTTCGGGTTCGCCGGCTGGCCGCCCGGCGCGGTGCGGCGCGTGGGCGGCAGGGTCCAGACACCGAACGGGTGGTCCTTGGTGTCCTTGGGGTTGGCGTTGATCTCTGATTGGGCGTCCAGCTTGAAGCCGGCCTTCTCGGCGATCGCCACCACGGTGGCGGTGTTCAGATAGCCGTCGGCTCCGGCGTCCTTTTCCGAGCGCGGATCGGCGCGGTGGTCCTCGACCGCCAGCACGCCGCCCGGCTTCAGCACGGCGAAGAAGTCAGCGAACACCTTGTCGGCCATGCCGGGCTGAACGGTCCAGTTATGGACGTTGCGGGCGGTCAGCACGAGGTCGGCCGAACCGGGCGCGCCCAAGGGGCCCGACGTGGCGCCGAAATTGACGAACCGGGGCTTGCCGTACTTGGCGGCGTCGGCGAAGCGGGCCTCGAAGTCGGCGCGGCCCTTGCGCGCGCCGTCGGAGAGCTTGGGATTGGACAGGTCCGCGACGCCGGCGACGTAGGTTCCGCCGGTGGCGTTGGCGTACGGCGCCAGGATTTCGGTCCAGTAGCCGCCGCCCGGCGAAATCTCGATCACGGTCTGCTTGGGCTTCAGCCCCCAGAAGAGCAGGCTGTCGTAGGGATGTCGCGCCCCGTCGCGGGCGACGTCCCCCGCTGGACGCGTGGGCGAGGCGATGGCGGCCTTGAGAGCCTCGTCGGTCGAGGCGAAGGCGGCGGGCGCGGCGAGGCTGAAGGCGGCGGCGATCAGCAGGACGTGGCGACGAAGCGGCATGAGCAGGTGTCCTTCGGCGGGTTGTTGCGCGGCGACCTTAACCGGCGCCGACCCCGCGTCAAAGGATTCGCGTTTTGTGGGCCAAGACCCCTCTTGAACCGGAAAATCCGCTCACCAACTACAGTCATGAAGGCGCTGGAAACCCGGGCCTTCCGGACCACAGGCGACGCCGATTTCGGGTCGCCGAAGGGACGAACATTCGAAGACCTTGCTTGATGAGAAGGATCTGAACCTATGCGTACGATCGACCTTTCGCCCCTGTACCGCTCGCTCGTCGGCTTTGACCGCCTGGCCGCCCAGCTGGACGCCGCGTCTCGCCCCGAAGCGACCTCGGGCTATCCCCCCTACAACATCGAACGCACCGGCGAGAACGACTACCGCATCGAGATCGCGGTGGCGGGCTTCAAGCCGGAAGAGCTGAACGTCGAGGTCAAGGAAAACCTGCTCACCGTCACCGGTCGCAAGGCGGCCAACGACGACGCCAAGCAGTACCTGCATCGCGGCCTGGCCGAGCGCAACTTCGAGCGCAAGTTCCAGCTTACCGACTACCTCGTGGTGGTCGACGCCGACCTCTCGAACGGCCTGCTGTCGATCGCGCTGAAGCGCGAACTACCCGAGGCCCTCAAGCCCCGGACCGTGGAGATCAAGTCGAGCGCCTCGCCGCTGATCGAAGGCGAGAAGGCCGCCTAACCGGCGGCCTTGGTTCCTAGTCTCCCCCAATCCCCTCTGAACTCGGGCGGCGCAGCGATGAGCCGCCCTTTTTCGTGGAGAAGGGCGCTAACCCGGCATCGACAGGTCCAGCCCCTGGACCTGGCTGAGATCCACGTCGCGGAAGCTGGTTCTGGAGACCTGGGCGCCGGTCAGGTCCGCGCCGCGCAGGTCGGCGCCGTCCAGCACCGCCTCGCCTAGATCGGCCGCCTGAAAACTGGCGTAGCGCAAGCGGGCGCCCTGTAGATTGACGATCGTGCGCCGTTCGGGACCCAGGGGCAGCGGCGACAGGAAGGCCTGTCGCAGATCGGCCTTGGTCAGGTTCGCCCCCGTCAGCTTGGCGCCGCGCAGATCCGCGCCGCGCAGATTGGCCGTGCGCAGGTCGGCGTTCTGCAGGTTCGCGCCCTGCAGGTGGGCGCCGGACAGATCCAGCCCGACCATGCAGGCGCCGCGAGCGCTCATGGCGGTGAGCCGCAGGCCTCGCAGCCTGTCGCCGAGCGGACGCAGGTCCTCGCCGTCGAGCCGGGCGGCCGAGCCTTCCTTGCCCCCGGTCTGGCACCAGCGCTGGTTGGCCAGGCAACGTTCGTAGAAATCCTGCGCCTTGGAGGCGGCCTCGGCCGTGACGGCGCCCAGGGCTCCGGCCATGCTGGCGCCGCCGACCCGGGCGGTCGAGGTGTCGACCCCGGCCATCACCGCGCCGTTCAGGTTGGCGCCTTCCAGGTTAGCGCCCTTGACGTCGGCCCCGTCGAGGATGGCCCCAACCAGGTTGGCTTCCTTCAGGTTCGCCCCGGACAGCTTCGCGCCGCGCAGGGAGCAATCGCTGAAGTCGGCCTTGAACGCCGACACGCCCGTGAACTGCGAGCCGTCGAGCGTGGCGCCCGAGAAATTGGCTTCGTCGACCTCGCCCTGGCGCGTCTCGTGACGCAGGGTGTCGAGGCCCTTGCGCGGGTGCGGAATGGCGACCTGGCCTTCGCGGAAGTCGGCCTGGGTCAGGTCGGCCTGTGCCAGGTTCGCCCCACGCAGGCACGCTCCGCGCAGGTCGGCGCGCACCAGCGAGGCCTGGCGCATGTCGGACTTGCGCAGGTCGCAGCCGAACAGGTTGGCGCGGTCCAGCTTGGCGCGCACCATCCGGCAGCCTTCGAGAATGGAGGCGGAAAGGTCGGCGTCGGTCAGATTTCGAAACGACAGATCTAGGCCCGACAGCTGCAGGAAGCGAAGCGAAGCGCGCCTGCCGCCCTGTTTGCCGGTAACGAATTTCTCGTGCGCCGTTACGATCATATCGAGCTCGGCTTGGCTCAGGCGTCGCCGCCCGGCCACGCTTGGCGCGGCGTTCATAACGATGGGTCCCCGTCTTGGTCTTTATAAGTTCCGGGGACCGTACCGAGGTTGGGAGAGCGAACCGTTAAGCCCGCGACCAATTGTCGCGAAATTTTCGCGTTCGCTCAGAGAACGTCGTCGAGACCGCGAGCGCCCAGACGGATGGCGCCGGTCAGGTCGACCTCGCGCAATTGCGCGCCGGTGAAATTGGCGCGCGAGACGTCCGCCCCCGCCATCCGAGCTTGGCGCAGATCGGCGCGAGCCAGGTCGGCGTTCGCCAGGATGGCCCCGGTCAGATCGCACGGCAAAACGCGATCGGCGGTGATCAGCAGCGGGCTCAACTGGGCGTCGCGCAGGTCCGAGCCCGCCAGCTTGGCGCCTTTCAGACGAGCCCCGCGCAGGTCGGCGCGCCGCAGGTTGCAGGCCCGCAGGTCCGCCCCCTCGAGCTGAGCGCCCTGCATCTGCACGCCTTCCATGTCGAGCCCGTAGAACACGGTCCCCTTGGCCGAGAGCGCCGTGAGGTTGAAGCCCCGGATCGAGCGCAGATTGCGCAGGTCGGCCTTGTCGAAGACCGAGGGTTTGCCCTCGGCGCCGCCGGTCTCGATCCATCGCGCATGGTCGGCGATCATCTCTTCGTAGGGCAGGTCCGAAATGCTGGTGCCCGCCGGCTTGTCGGTCAGGGCCCCTTCCATGTTCGTCTGGCTGACGTTCCAGGACATGGTCTTGGCGCCGACCAGGACCGTATTGCGCAGGTCGGCCCCGGCCAGGTTGGCGCCCGAGAGATCCGCGCCGGCCAGGTTGGCGCCGTTGAAGTTGGCCTGCTTGAGATTGGCCCGGACCAGCTTGGCGTCTTTAAGGATCGCGTCGCTAAAGTCGGCCTTGGTGGCGACGATGCCCGACAGGCGCGACCGCTCCAGATTGGCGCCGCTGAGGTTGGCGCCGATAGCGTAGGCCTCGCGCTGGGTCAGCTCGATGACCTTGTAGCCTTCCTTGCGGTCGGCGGCGGCGATGGTGCCCTCGCGCAGATCGGCCTCGAACATGTCCGCGCCGGTCAGGTTGGCGCCGCGCAGGCTGGAGCCGCGCAGGTCGGCCCGGCGCAGCGAAGCGTCGGTCAGGTCCGCGCCCTGCATGTCCGCGCCATAGCAGTTGGCGTTGTCCATCTTGGTCTTGCGCAGATCGCAGCCGACCATCACCGCGCCGGTGAAGTCGGCGTCGCACAGGTTCCGGCCCGTCATGGACAGGCCGGAAATATCGCAGAAAGCGAAGACCGCGCGGGCCCCGCCCAGTCGAGCCGACCACAGCCGGTCGTGCTTGGCGCAGATGACGTCAACGTCATGCTGCGTCAGGCGCTTGTACTCCTGAACGGCGGGCGCTGAAGCGCTCATGATCGGCATGGTATCCCAGATGAGGGAGCAACCATGCCCAGAACAGCATTAACGCTATCTTTCCAACGGCTTCCGCCGCGCCTTAACCAACCTGGGGCAGCGCCTCGGCCCGGCTCTCGTCCAGATAGCGCGCGCCGGTGGGCTTCAGCTGAGCGTCCAGGTCGATGACCAGCGGATTGCCGGTCGGGATCTCCACGCCGACGATCTTGTCGTTCGGAACCTGGAACAGGTGCTTGACGATGGCGCGCAGCGAGTTGCCGTGGGCCGCGACCAGCACGGTCTCGCCCGCCTTCAGGTGCGGGGCGATGTCGCTCTCCCAATAGGGCAGCACGCGCACCAGGGTGGTGGCCAGGCTCTCGGTCGAGGGCAGCTCCGCGCCCTTGTAACGGCGGTCCTTGGCGAAGTCGTACTCGCCGCCCGGGGCCAGTTCCGGCGGCGGGATATCGTAGGAACGGCGCCAGACGGTGACCTGCTCGACGCCGTGCTTCTCGGCCGTCTCGGCCTTGTTCAGTCCGGTCAGGCCGCCGTAGTGACGCTCGTTCAGGCGCCAATCCTTGGTCACCGGCACGAAGCTCTGCTTGGCCGCATCCAGAGCCAGGTTGCAGGTGCGGATGGCGCGCGTCTGCACCGAGGTGAACGCCTGGTCGATATCCAGGCCCGCCGCCGCGATCAACTCGCCGCCCTTGCGCGCCTGGGCCTCGCCCTCGGCGGTCAGGTCGACGTCGACCCAGCCCGTGAAGCGGTTTTCCAGGTTCCACTGGCTCTGGCCATGGCGAAGCAGGACGAGGGTCGGCATCGGGCTTCCTTCGAAGTCGGGGGCTTTGTGTCAGGCGCGGGCTAAGGCCAGCGGCGACCAGCGTCAAGCGTCGATGGCTTCACGCCCCCTCCCCCCGGCCGCCGCCCGTGCTATAGGCGGGCCATGCCTGATCGCATCTTCATGCCGCTGATGGGTCTGATCGCCGTCGCGCTGATCGCCTTTTCCCTCGTCTGGCCGCAAGGCCAGGGCGAGCGCTCGTGGGGGCCGTTCGGCCACACGCCCGTGCAGCAGACGCCCGAGATGAAGGCCAAGATCCAGCGCGAGAAGGACGCCGCCGCTCGGCGCGACGCCGCCGCGCGCAAGGCCGTCGAGGCCGCGGGCAAGATCGCCCAATGAGCGCCTTCGACGCGGTCGCCGTGGGCCGACGGGTGCTGAGCGTCGAGGCCGACGCCCTGCGCGCCCTCTCGCAATCGCTCGACGACGCCTTCGTCCAGGCGGTCGAGACCCTGTTCAACGCCAAGGGTCGGATCGTCTGCACCGGCATGGGCAAGTCCGGTCACGTGGCGCGGAAGATCGCCGCCACCCTGGCCTCGACCGGGGCCCAGGCGATGTTCGTCCATCCGGCGGAGGCCAGCCACGGCGACCTCGGCATGATCGGTCCGGACGACGTGATCCTGGCGCTGTCGAAGTCGGGCGAGGCGCGCGAGCTTTCCGACGTGATCGCCTACGCCAAGCGCTTCTCTATCCCGCTGATCGCCATGACCGCCTTCGAAGACAGTCAGCTTGGGCGGGGCGGCGACGTGGTGCTGTTGCTGCCCGACGCCCCCGAGGCCACGGCCGAGGTCAACGCTCCGACCACCTCGACCACCCTGCAGATCGCCCTGGGCGACGCCATCGCCGTGGCCCTGCTGGAACGCAGGGGCTTCACGGCCAGCGACTTCCGGGTCTTCCACCCGGGTGGCAAGCTGGGCGCCATGCTGCGCACCGTGGCCGACCTGATGCACGGTCAGGACGAGCTGCCGCTGATCCAGGCCGATGCGCCCATGCCCGCCGCCCTCTTGGTGATGAGCGAAAAGCGCTTCGGCGCGGTCGGCGTCGTCGACGACGAGGGCCGCCTGGCCGGCCTGATCACCGACGGCGACCTGCGCCGGCACATGGACGGCCTGCTCACCCACACCGCCGGCGAGGTCATGACCCGCGGCCCGCTGACGATCACGCCCAGCGCCCTGGCGGCCGAGGCGTTGAAGGTCATGAACGAGCGTCGGATCACCGTGCTCTTCGTGGTGGACGCCGATCGGCCCGTCGGCGTCCTGCACGTCCACGACCTGCTCCGCGCCGGCGTGATCTAGGCTCGGCCGCCATGATCAAGCTCCGCCCTTCCCGCCCCGAGGATGGCGACCGCGTCGTCGAGATCTGGGCCGCCGCCGTGGACGCCACGCACGATTTCCTGTCGCCCGAGGACCGGGCCGCGATCGGTCGAGAGGTCGCGGCCTTCCTGCCCGGCGCGCCGCTGACGGTGGCGGTCGACCACCGCGATCGCGCCGTGGGCTTCATGCTGATCGACGACGCCCATATGGAGGCGCTGTTCATCGATCCCGAACATCGCGGCGCGGGGGTCGGGCGGATGCTGATCGACTACGCCCTGGCCGTTCATCCCGTGCTGACCACGGACGTGAACGAACAGAACGCGCAGGCGGTCGGCTTCTACGAGCACATGGGTTTCGAACGCACGGGCTGGTCGGCGACCGACGGCCAGGGCCGCCCCTATCCGCTGATCCACCTGCGCTTTGGCGTCTGAGGCGATTTCGGCTTAGCTGGCCGCGTCCAACCGCGAGTCGCCCGATGCTCCGCCTGCTCACCGCCCTTGCTCTTGTCCTGGCGCCCGGCCTCGCCCTCGCCGCCCAGCCGATCCTGCTGAAACCCGCCAGGGTCTGGACGGCCGAGGACGCCGGACCGCCGCACGAGGGCTGGAGCGTCCTGGTCAAGGACGGCAGGATCGCCGCCGTCGGCCCCGCCGCGGGGATCGACGCAACGGGAGCCGAGATCGTCGAGTTGCCCGGCGCGACGGTGATCCCGGGCCTGATGGACCTGCACAGCCACCTCTTCCTGCATCCGTACAACGAGACGCTGTGGGACGATCAGGTGCTGAAGGAGAGCCCGACCTATCGCACCTTGCGCGCGGCCGTGCAGGCCAAGGCGACGCTGGACGCCGGCTTCACCACCCTGCGCGACCTGGGCACCGAGGGCGTCGGGACGGCCGATGTTCCGCTGAAGAAGGCGATCGACGAAGGCCTGATCCCGGGTCCGCGCCTGTTTGTCGCCACCAAGGCCATCGTGGCGACCGGCGCCTATGGCCCCGCGCGCCGCAACTACAATCCCGAGGCCGAGCTGCCCCAAGGCGCTCAGGAGGCCAGCGGCGTCCCCGAGGTGATCAAGGCCGTGCGCGAGCAGGCCGGCGTCGGCGCGGACTGGATCAAGGTCTATGCCGACTATCGCGTCGGCCCTGACGGTTCGACCCAGCCGACCTTCAGCCTGGAGGAGCTCAAGGCCCTGGTGGAGACGGCGCACTCCAGCGGCCGGCCGGTCTCGGCCCATGCGTCCAGCGACGAGGGCATGCGCCGGGCGGTGCTGGCCGGCGTCGACACCATCGAACACGGCTACGGCGGCTCGGAGGCGACTTTCAAGCTGATGGCGGAAAAGGGCGTCATCTTCTTTCCGACCCTGACGGCGGTGGAGAGCACCTCGACCTATTTCGGCGGCTATGTCGCCGGCAAGACGCCGCCAACGGCGGCGATGCGCAACGCCGAGCGCGCCTTCAAGCTGGCGGTGAAGGCTGGCGTCACCATCGGCATGGGCAGCGACGTGGGCGTGTTCCGGCACGGCGACAACGCCCGCGAGCTGGTCTGGCTGGTTCGCGAGGGGCTGACCCCGGCCCAGGCCCTGCTGGCCGCCACGGCCGTCGACGCCAAGGTCCTGGGGCGCTCGAACGACCTGGGCCAGCTGAAGCCGGGCTATCTGGCCGACATCGTGGCGGTGACGGGCGATCCCACCCAGTCGATCGAGGCGACAAGGACGGTGGTGCTGGTCATCAAGGACGGCCGGATCGCGCGCCGCCCCTGAACCGGCGCGTTCACGCCGCGCCCCGCGCCGCCCGCGCCTTGATGATCGCCGCCGCCATGGCCTGGACCAAGCCCAGGGCCGTCAACGGCTTGGCCACATGGCCGTCGAACAGCGGGTCGGCGGTCGAGGCCGAAGCGTCGGCGGAGAAGGCCAGGATGGGCTTGCGGGCATTGCTCCCGCCTCCCTCCCGAATTTGGGCGGCCGCGGTCCGGCCATCCATCCGCGGCATGCGCAGGTCCATCAGGATGATGTCGAAGACGCCGGTTTCGGCGGCCGCGACGGCCTCGTCACCGTCGGTCGCCTCCGTCAGCGTCGCGCCGAACGGGGTGAGGATCGCGCGGACCAGATGCCGGTTGGCGGTGTTGTCGTCGACGACCAGGACCCGACACCCTTCGGGCAGGCCGGGCCGGATTTCCGGCCTGGAAGGCTCGGTCCGCGCCTCGGCGGGCGTCGCGGGGATCTCGAACCGAAAGCGCGACCCGCCGCCCGGCTCGCTCTCGACACGGATCCAACCGCCCATCGCCTCCACCAGGCCCTTGCAGATCGCCAGGCCAAGTCCGGTGCCGCCGTATTTCCGGGTCGAGGCGCCGTCGACCTGCGAGAAACGTTGGAAAAGACGCCGGGTCTGATCCGGCGACATGCCAGGGCCGGTGTCGGAGACCTCGAAGGACAGGCGCTGTTCCTGCGCGTCGAAGCCGGTGACGACCTCGACCGCCCCGCGCTCGGTGAACTTCACGGCGTTGCCGATCAGGTTCAGCAGCACCTGGCGCAGGCGGCCCGGATCGGCCAGGATCAATGGCGGCACGCCCGTCAGGCTGACGACGCGCAGCATGACGCCCTTGTCCCACGCCTGGGCGGCGAAGAGCTCGGCGACCTCGCGCGTCAGTTCGACCGGGGACATGGGCTGAGGCTTGATCTCGACCTGCCCAGCCTCGAGCTTCGAGAAGTCGAGAATGTCGTTGACGGTCGCCCGCAGCGCCTTGCCGGCGTTGGCGACCCGCTGGACGTAGGTCCGTGTTTCGGCGCTGAGTTCGGGCTGCCGCTCGACCAACTGGGTGAAGCCGAGCACCGCGGTCAGCGGCGTCCGCAGCTCATGGCTCATATTGGCCAGGAACTCGGCCTTCACATGGGCCGCCTCCTCGGCCTCGGCCTTCAGTCGGCGGCGCTGGGCGCTGGTCGAGGCCAGCGGCAGGGCTGAAAAGATGGCCACGCCGAGGAAGAGCTGCAGGAAAAGGGCTCGCTCGGTCAGGTCGCCGGTGACGAGACCCACCGGTCCCGAGCCCAGGGCCGTGAACACCACCGCCACGGCCCCGACCATGACCACGCCGACCGCCGCGCCCAGCACTTCGAGCTCCAAGGCGACGAAGGCCAGCACCGGTGGGATCAGGAACAGCAGCGGATATCGGCTTTGGCCGAACACCAGGACGGCGGTGAGGTCCAGCGCGGCCAGGACCAGCCAGCCGCGTCGCGTCAATGGCCGCTCGGCCAGCAGGTCTCGCGCCTGGCTCAGCGCCAGCAGGCACGGGACCATCGACAGCAGACCCAGGGCGTTGCCAAGGATCCAGGTCGTCGCCCGAAGAGGCAGGCCTCCCCAACCCTGAAGCGCGAACGCCGCGGTCGACAGCGCCCCCGAGATCAGCGTCCCGCACAAGCCGACCAGGACCAGCAGTCCGAGGTCCCGCGAACGGCCCACGGCGATGTTCGGCCCGATGATCCGCCGCAGGACGATGGCGCAAAAGACGTACTCGGCCATGTTCGCCGCCATCAGCCCTAGGGCCAGGAGCGGCTTGACCCCAAGGCTCAGGCTGGCCGCCCAGCAGGCGAGGCCGCCGGCGGCGACCAGAAGCGGCCAACGACGCGTCTCGGTTCGCAGGAGGGCGGTGAGGATGAAGGCGTTGGCCAGCCATACCGGCGCGCTGTGCCCCAGGTGTCGCGGCAGCTCAATGCAAACATAGGCCAAGACGAAGACCACCAGCGCCAGGCCGAGCGCGACCAGGAATTCCTCCAGGCGGCGCGGACTTCGGATGGGATCTGATCGGTCGGGCATTTCGAATTACACTGCCAAGTCGGGTCGGGCTTAGCAATCAACGACGGCGCGCGCGCATTGATCAAAGCCACATGTTCGAACGCACGGCGCCAACCGGGGCTTGGGCGGCGCGCCCTGCGCCGGTAAGCAGATCCGGCCGCAAAGGAGTCGCCATGCGCCTGCCCGCCCTCATCCTGGCCTTCCTGGTCCTGTTCGCCGCCCCCGCCTTCGCCGCCCCCGCCCTTCTTGAGCGCCTGGACAACACCCCGCGCGTGGCGGTGATCTCGGCCTTTCCGCCAGAGATCGGCGCGCTGACCGCGGCCACCGTCGACGCCGAGACCATCGACGTTCACGGCGTGCGCTTCACGACGGGACGGCTGGAGGGCAAACCCGTGGTCGTGTTCCTGAGCGGCGTCTCGATGGTCAATGCGGCCATGACCACCCAGATGGCGCTCGACCACTTCAACATCACCCGCATCGTGTTCTCGGGCATAGCCGGCGGCGTCGACGAAACCCTGGACATCGGCGATGTGGTGGTCGCCGACCAGTGGGCCCAGAACCTGGAAAGCGCGTTCGCCCGCGAGACCGACAAAGGCTTCGACGTCTCGCCCAGCATCCGCAACAGCACCTTGCCCAACTTCGGCATGATCTATCCGCGCGGCGTCCTGCTGCCGGGCGCGGATCTAGCCAGGCCGGCCCGCGTCTGGTTCCCGTCCGATCCGGCGCTGCTGGAGACCGCTCGCAAGGTCGCCGGCCAGGTCGCCCTGCGGCGCTGTGACGCCGACAAGTGCCTGGTCCATCCGCCCAAGGTGGTGGTCGGCGGCCACGGCGTCTCCGCGCCCGTCTTCCTCGACAACGCCGACTATCGCAAATACCTGCGCTCGGCGTTCGAGGCCCGTCTGGTCGACATGGAGAGCGCCGCCGTCGCCCATGTGGCCCTGGTCAACAAGACCCCGTTCATCGCCTTCCGCAGCCTGTCGGACCTGGCCGGCGGCGGCGCGGGCGCCAACGAGATGCACACCTTCATGGCCCTGGCCTCGGACAACTCGGCGACGGTGGTGAAGGCGTTCGTCAGGGCGCTGGCGAACTAGGACGCCGGATCGTTGCGGCTCCGTTTGCGTTCAAGCTGAGCAACTCGGAGTTTCGACCATGATCCTGCAACGCCCCCTCGCCCTGGCCCTGGCCTCGATGATCGCGCTCACCACGCTGGCCGCCTGCGACAAGGAAGCCGGTCGCAAGCAGGAGACGGTGGGCAAGGTCGAGTCCGGCGTTGGCAAGGTCGTAGGCGACGACGACCTGAAGAGCGAAGGCAAAAAGGACAAGGTCGCCGGCAACGTCAAACAGGGCGATCTGAAGGACGCGGTCAAGGACACCAAGAAATAGCCGCTGCCTGCGTCGCTATCGCGTCCCGAACGTCCGATCCCCCGCATCCCCGAGCCCAGGCACGATGTAGCCGTGCTCGTTCAGCTGGGCGTCGATCGCCGCCGTCCAGATCGGCACGTCGGGATGGGCCTCGCGCAGGGTGTCGACGCCGACTTGCGCGGCTAGCAGGCACACGAAGCGCAGGTTGGTGACGCCGTAGTGTTTGAGGCGCGAGATGGCGGCGATGGCCGAGTGGCCGGTGGCCAGCATGGGATCGACCACGATGACCAGGCGGCCGGAGATGTCTTCCGGGGCCTTGAAATAGTACTCGATGGCCTCGAGCGTCTCGTGGTCGCGGTAGAGGCCGATGTGCGCCACCCGGGCCGACGGGACGAGATCCAGCATCCCCTCGCACATGCCAAGGCCCGCGCGCAGGATCGGGGCGAAAACCAGCTTCTTGCCGGCGATCTCATAGGCCGTGGCCGGAGCGACCGGGGTCTCGATCCGGACCTCGTCCATCGGCAGGTCGCGCGTGACCTCGTAGCAGAGCAGCGTCGCCGTCTCGCGCATCAGGGCGCGGAAGGTCTTGGTCGAGGTCGCCTTGTCCCGCATCCGGGTCAGCTTGTGCTGGACGAGCGGGTGATTGACGACGGTGACCTGGGACATGGCGCGGCTCGGCTAGGAACGTGGGCTTCCCGCTCCTAGCACGAGGCCCGGATTTCAGGCCAGTTGATCGCCGATCGGCAAGCTGCGAATGCGCTTTCCCGTGGCGGCGAAGATGGCGTTGCACAGCGCCGCGGGCGTCGGCGGATAGGCCGGTTCGCCCAGGCCGGTGGGGTTGTTATCCGACAGCTTGAAGCGAACCTCGACCGGCGGAGCCTCGGACATCCTCAGCAGCGGGAAGTCGCCGAAATTGCCGGCCGTGGCGGCGCCGTTCTCGAAGGTCACGGCCTGGCGCAGGGCGCTGCCGATCGCGTCGAGGACCGAGCCCTGCACCTGCTGCTCGGCGCCCTTGGGATTGACGATCTGGCGGCCGCAATCAACGGCCGCCCAGGCCTTGTCGACCTTCGGCGCGCCGTCCTTGACGGTGACCTGCATCACCACCGCCACATAGCCCAGATGACTGAAGTGGCAGGCCACGCCCAGGCCGGTACCCTTCGGGACCTTGCGGCCCCAGCCCGACATCTCCGCGGCCAGATCCAGGACCCCGCGCATCCGTCCGGTGTCGAAGCTGTCGGACTTGCCCGCCTCGCCTAAGAGTCGCGGCTCGCCCAGCAGTTCTCGGCGGAAGGCGACCGGATCCTTGCCCGCCGCCAGGGCCAGCTCGTCGGTGAAGCTCTGGATCACGAAGCCGAAGGCGTTGTTGCCCGGCGCGCGCAGGTATCCGGTCGGAAAGCCCAGCGGCATGACCGAGATGTCGTGGCGATAATTGGCCACCGCCCGGCACGGGAACTGGGTCGAGTTCATGCCGGCCGAGGTGTTGAAGGTCTCGCCCTCGCCGAAAGTGACGAAGTGGTCCTTCCAAGCGACCAGGGCGCCGTTGGCGTCGAGGCCGGCGGTCAGGTTGTGCCAGCCGGCCGGACGATAGAAGTCGTGCTGAAGATCGTCCTCGCGGGTCCAGACCAGCTTGACCGGGGCGTCGAGCTTGGACGCGATCACCGCCGCCTCGACCATGTAGTCGTTCATAAGTCGCCGGCCAAAACCGCCGCCGCACCGGATCAGGTGGATGGTGATGGCCGACGGGTCTATGTTCAGCGCCTTGGCGACCAGGGCCCGGCCAGCCTCGGGGTTCTGGGTCGGGGCCCAGATCTCCACCTTGCCGTCCTTGACCTGGGCCGTGCAATTCTGCGGCTCCATCGGCGCGTGGGCCAGGAACGGATAGCTGTAGGCGGCGCTGACCGTCTTGGCCGCGCCCTTCAGCGCCGCGTCGACGTCGCCGTCATTATAGGCGGTGCGGTGCGGCGGGGCCTTGGCCAGTTCGGCGGCCTTGGCCGCGAAGCTCGCCGTGCTCTGGGCGGCGGTCGGGTGCTCGGCCCACTTGATGTCGAGCGCGTCGCGGCCCTTGCGCGCGGCCCACCAGTTGTCGGCGACCACGGCCACGCCGGGGACGATGCTCTGTAGGTTGGTCCCGCCCTCGATGACGAAGGCCTCGCGCACGCCCTTGACCGCCTTGGCCGGCGCCAGATCGACGCTGGCGACCTTGGCGCCATAGGTCGGGGCCTTGGCGAGGGCGGCGTAGACCATGCCTGGCAAGCGCACGTCGATGCCAAAGGTCGGAGCCCCCGTGGTGATGGCGTCGAGGTTCTGGCTCTTGTGGCTCTGGCCGATGATCCGGAAGGCCTTGGGGTCCTTCAGGGTCAGGCTCTTGGGATCGGGCGGCGTCAGTTTGGCCGCATCGCTCGCCAGCTCGCCATAGGCGGCGCGGCGCTTGCTGGCGGCGTGGACGACGAAGCCCGGTTCGGTCGAGAGGCCATCGGCCGGAACGCTCCAGCGCGCGGCGGCGGACTGGATCAGCAGCGCCCGGACCGTGGCGCCGACCCGGCGCAGGCCGTCATATTCCAGCGTCGTGGCCATGCTGCCGCCCGCCACCTGGCGGCCGTAGATCTTGCTGTCGGCGATGGCCTGCTCGACGGTCACCGCCGACCAGTCGACGTCCAGTTCCTCGGCGATCAACATCGGCAGCGAGGTCTTGATCCCCTGCCCCACCTCCGGGATCTTCGAGGCGATGGTGACCCCGCCGTCCGGCGCGATGCGGACATAGGCGTTGACCCGGGTGTCGCCGGCCGCGCGGCCCTCGGCGGCGATGGTGAAGCTGAGCAGCAGTCCGCCACCGGCGGCGGCGCCGCTCTGGAGGACGAAGCGACGGGTCGGGTCGCGCAGGATCTCGCCGTCCATGATCACGCCTTCTCCAGACCGGCGGCGACCTTGATCGCCTTCTTGATGCGGATGTAGGTCGCGCAGCGGCACAGGTTGCCGTTCATCGCCGCGTCGATCTCATCGTCGGTGGGCTTGGGCGTCGCGGTCAGCAGGGCCGTGGCCGACATGATCTGGCCGGCCTGGCAATAGCCGCACTGGGGCGTGTCGACCGCCTTCCAGGCCTCCTGCACCTTGGCGCCCACCGGCGTCTTGCCGACGCCTTCGATGGTGGTCACCGCCTTCTTGCCCACGCGGCTGACCGGGGTGATGCAGGCGCGGACGGGGGCGCCGTCCAGGTGCACCGTGCAGGCGCCGCACAGCGCCGCGCCGCAGCCGAACTTGGCGCCGACCAGGCCCAGGGTGTCGCGCAACACCCATAGCAGCGGGGTGTCGCCGTCGACGTCCGCCGTCCTGGTTTCGCCATTGATGGTCAGCGTGAACGCCATGCCGCACTCCCGTTCTTCCGGTTGAGCGATCCTGCCCTAACGTCGCCGCTTGCGCGAGCGCCGTCATATAACTTTCACAGATAGGATTTGACGGCCAAATCCTTCCGTGGTTCGGGTGCCCCGCGCGGCGATCCGTCCACGGACGACCGCAATCTCGCAACGAAAGACCGACACCATGCTGGGCTTGTTCAAGGCCGTCATGCCGAAGGAAGACGCCTTCTTCGACCTGTTTTCCGCCCACGCCCGCACGCTGGTCGCCGGCGCCGTGGCCCTGCGCGACATGACCGAAGGGGGCGAGGCGGTCGAGGCCGCCAGCGCCCGCGTCTACCAGCACGAGGAAGAGGCCGACGAGGTCACCCGCCAGGTGATGGTCGCCGTGCGCCGCAGCTTCATCACGCCGTTCGACCGCAGCGACATCCAGGATCTGACCACCTCGCTGGACGACGCCATCGACCAGATGCGCAAGACCGCCAAGGTCGTCAGCCTGTTCGAGGTCAGGACCTTCGAGCCGCAGATGCGGCAAATGGCCGGCATCATCGTCGAGGCCGCCAAGCTGACCGAGGAAGCTATCGCCCTGCTGCCGAAGATGCGCCAGAACGCCCACAAGCTGGGCGAGATCTCGGTGCGGATCCGCGAGATCGAGGAACAGTCGGACCACATGTACGACCAGGGCCGCAAGGACCTGTTCCTGGCCCACCGCACCGGCGATCCGATGACCTTCATCGTCGGCATCGACATCTACAGCCACCTCGAGAAGGTCATGGACCGCTTCGAGGACGTCGCCAATCGCATCAGCAGCATCGTCGTCGAGCAGGTCTGAGCCCCGTGAACCCGACGCTCCTGATCCTCGGCTTCCTGGTCGTCGTCGCCCTGGCGTTTGACTTCCTGAACGGCCTGCACGACGCCGCCAACTCGATCGCCACGATCGTCTCCACGCGCGTGCTGTCGGCCCGCTGGGCCGTGCTGTGGGCGGCATTCTTCAACTTCATCGCCTTCATGTTCTTCGGCACGGGCGTGGCCAAGATGGTCGGCTCGGGGATCATCGATCCGCACATCGTCAGCGACCGCCTGATCTTCGGCGCGCTGGGCGGGGCGATCAGCTGGAACCTGCTGACCTGGTGGGCCGGTATCCCCTCGTCCAGCTCGCACGCCCTGATCGGCGGCCTCGTGGGCGCGGCCATCGCCAAGGTCGGCGGTATCGGCGCTATCCAGTGGGCGGGCCTGTCCAAGACCGCCGCGGCCATCGTGGTCTCGCCCACCCTGGGCTTTTTCCTGGCCCTGCTTCTGGTGCTGATCGTCTCGTGGACGTTCCTGAAGAGCTCACCGTTCTTCGCCGACAGGGTGTTTCGCAAGTTGCAGTTCATCTCCGCGGCGGCCTACAGCCTGGGCCACGGCGGCAATGACGCCCAGAAGACCATGGGCATCATCGCGGCCCTGCTGTTCGCCCACGGGGCCACCAATCAGGCGGGCCACATCCCGCTGTGGGTGATTCTCTCCTGCCAGACGGCCATGGCGCTGGGCACGCTGTTCGGCGGCTGGCGCATCGTCCACACCATGGGCAGCAAGATCACCCGCCTGACGCCGATGCAGGGCTTCTGCGCCGAGACGGGCGGGGCCATCACCCTCTTCTTCTTCACCCATCTGGGGATTCCGGTCTCGACGACTCACACGATCACAGGCGCTATTGTCGGCGTCGGCGCTTCGCGCCGGGTCTCGGCGGTGCGCTGGGGCGTGGCCAAGGACATCGTCGTCGCCTGGATCGTCACCTTGCCGGCGGCGGCCCTGACGGCGGCGGGGTTCTATTACCTCGGATTCTGGATGAAGTGACGACCAGGGCAGGCAACAAGCAGGCTGGCCGCAAGTCCGGCGGCAAGCGCCGCCAGGTCGCCGCCCTGCCCTGGCGGGGCGAGGGCCCCGACATGCGCATCCTGCTGGTCTCCTCCCGCGAAACCCGCCGCTGGGTCATCCCCAAGGGCTGGCCGATGAAGGGTAAATCGGACTTCGCCGCCGCCGCCCAGGAGGCCTACGAGGAAGCGGGCATGGATGGGGTGATCGCCCAGGCCCCCGCCGGCGAATACGAGTACCTCAAGCGCCTGAAAAGCGGCGCGGCCAAGCTGGTCAAGGTCGACGTCTACCCCATGCAGGTGACCGGCGAGCACGCGAGCTGGCCCGAACAGGGCCAACGCACCCTGCGATGGATGACGCCCGTCGAGGCGGCGCTCGCCGTGCAGGAACCCGATCTGCGGGACCTGATCGCTCGTTTCGCGGGCGTGGAGCTTTCGGAAGAGGACCATCCTCTCCCCACGCCCGCCCCCACGCCAGGGCGCGTGACCTTCCAGCGCCTGCGCCGCCGGATCACGGCGCTCTGGGGGCGGTACGGGCGGTAGGGAGACCTTTTGGAAACTCGTTAGCGCGTCGGCAAAAGACCTCGTCACCCCTGGGTCCCGCCTCTCCGCTTCGCTTCGGCCGGGATGACGGGAAATAAGGTCGCGAAATAGACGCCAGCCCTGTGGACAACCTCGCGCCCCGCGCATAATGTTCCCATTATGTTCTCGCCCGGTGACGCCCCATGCAGCTGTCCCTAGCCCTCGCCCGGTCTCCTCTGGAGAGCGTTCGTGACGCCTTGTTGTGCGAGTTCGGCCCCCAGCGGCCGGTCACCCGCATGGATCCGATCTCGCAACTGGTGAAGTCGTCGATCAGCGGCCGTACGCTGGACGCTGTCTCCTGGAACGCCTTCCTGCGCCTGCGGGCCGAGTTCAGCTGCTGGGAGAACCTGGCCCGCGCGCCGGTCGCCGCTGTCGCGCGGATCATCCAGGACGTCACCTTCCCGGAGGACAGGGCCCGCCACCTGACCACCGCCCTGCGAATGATCGAGGAGAAGGTTGGCTGGCTCTCGCTGAATCACCTGAAGGGCCTGGACGTCGATCAGGCGCGCTGGGAGTTGCAGGCCCTGCCCGGCGTGGGCGTCAAGGTGGCCGCCTGCGTGCTGAACTTCAGCGACCTGGCCATGCGGGCCCTGGTGGTCGACACCCATGTGCTGCGAGTGGCCAAGCGCATCAGCTTGATCGGCGCGGGCGATGCGACCCAGGCCTATCACACGCTGATGGGCCTGGCGCCGGACACTTGGACCGCTGACGACCTGTTCGAACTGCACTGGCTGATGAAGCGCGGCCTGGGCCAGATGCTGTGCCCGCACGAGGGGCCCAAGTGCGGCGCCTGTCCGGTCAAGGCCATGTGCGCCAAGGTCGGCGTCGGTCACAGCGCGGACGTGCTGGCCTGGCGGCCGCGAGGCTGAACCCGTCATCAAGTCGTGCGCTGATGAGCTATGACCATCCGCATCGGCACGGCCGGCTGGAGCTTGTATCGCGCGGGCGAGGCCTTTCCCGCCGAGGGGACGGTGCTCGAACGTTACGCCGCGCGGCTGAACGCTGTCGAGATCAACACGTCCTTCTATCGTCCCCACCAGCGCAAGACCTACGAGCGCTGGGCGGCCTCGACGCCGGAGGACTTCCGGTTCGCGGTCAAGGTTCCGCAGGCGATCACGCATGAGCGCAGATTAGTCGGCGTCGAAGACCTGCTGGCGCGGTTCCTCGACGACACGGACGGCCTGGGCGGCAAGCGCGGGCCGCTGCTGATCCAGCTGCCGCCCAGCCTGGCGTTCGAGGCCGAGCGGGTCGGAGCGTTCCTGGAGACCTGGCGCGGTCGTACCGATGCGCCCACCGTGCTGGAGCCGCGTCACGCCAGCTGGTTCGAGGCCGCGCCCGACGATCTGCTGGCGGCCCATCGCATCGCTCGCGTCGCCGCCGATCCGGCGGTCGTTCCTCTTGCTGCGGAGCCCGGCGGCTGGCGAGGTTTGGCCTACCACCGCCTGCACGGCTCGCCGGTCATGTACGCCAGCGCCTATGAGCCCGAGGTTCTGGACGCGCTGGCCGGCCAGCTAGCCGAAGAGGCTAACACCGCCGAGACCTGGTGCGTCTTCGACAACACCCGCTTCGGCGCGGCGACCTGGAATGCGTTGGCGACTGACAAGTGCTTCAAAGTTCACTCGTCATCCCGGCCGTAGCGTAGCGAAGAGCCGGGACCCAGGGCCGCCGCGCTGCCGCCGCCCCTGGGTCCCGGATAGCGCTTCGCGCTTCCGGGATGACGAGGATCACTATGCCTGATCGCCCGCCAGTTCCGTGAACGTCCGCGTTCCGATCGGGTAGCGCCGCCAGTCCTTGAAGTCGAAATGCCACCACTCCTCGGGATAGACCTCGAAGCCTTCGGCGGTCATGGCGTCTCGCAGAACGGTCCGAAGCGCCCGCTGTCGTGTCGTCCCGCCCACGAAGTCCGCATAGGCGCGGCCGGAGAATTCGTCATAGCGACTGGGCATCTCGACGACCTTCCCGGTCTTCAGGTCGTACAGCGTCAGGTCCACCGCGCAGCCGCGGTTGTGACGCGAACCCTTGGCCGGATCGGCGACGAACATGTGGGCGTCCGGAGGCGTCGCCTCCCAGAACATCCAGGTGACGAACCACGGGCGATAGGCGTCGTGGATCATCAGGCCATAGCCCCGCGCGGCCAGGGCCTCCTGCGCGCGCTTCAGCGCCTGGGCCGCCGGTCGCTGCAGATAGGCCGCCGCGCGCTCGTAGAGCGGAACGCCCATGAAGTTGTTCGAACCCGCATAGCGGATGTCGAGCTTGATACGCGGATCAACGGTCGTCAGATCGACGAGGTCGGCGGGCAGGAGTTCGCCCGTCTCGACCGGCGGCGTGGCGGCCAGGGCTTGGCGACGCAACGCCTCGGGGTCGGCCCGGACGCCGGCGCGGATGGCGGCCTGCGTCTCAGCGCCGAAGTCGTGGAAGGCCAGGCGCGCGCCGCTCAACCGCACAGCGCCGGGCTCGAGGATCAGCTCGCCACCGCCGGCGATCGCGTAGCGGCCACGGCCCGTCGGCGTCAGCCTCGTCGAGGCGTGGCCTACCCCGTCGATATGGAGCACGCCGTCCTTCTCGAACACCGTCAGCGGCGCGGCCTTGTCGCCATACTGGCCGATCGCGGCCCACTCGGCCGGGGTCCGGGCGAAGGCGACGGGCGCGGCGAAGGCGGCGACGCCAAGCGCCAAGAAAGATCGCCGAACCAGACCGTCCATCGCCGCCCCGCCCCTTCTCAGGTCACTTCATCGTCGGAATGACGAAGCTTGAGTCGCCCGACTCGCCTTCCGGCCAGCGGGCGGTCACCGTCTTGACCTTGGTGTAGAATTTCACGCCCTCGACGCCGTGCTGGTTGGTGTCGCCGAACGCCGAGCGCTTCCAGCCGCCGAAGGTGTGATAGGCGACCGGCACCGGGATCGGCACATTGATCCCCACCATGCCGACGTTCACGCGCGAAGCGAACTCGCGCGCGGCGCGGCCGTTGCGGGTGAAGATGGCGACGCCGTTGCCGTACTGATGCTCGGACGGCAGGGCCATGGCCTCTTCGAAGCTCTCGGCGCGCACCATCTGCAGCACCGGGCCGAAGATCTCCTCGTGATAGGTCTTCATGCCCTTCTTGACGCCGTCGAACAGCGACGGGCCGATGAAGAAGCCCTTCTCGAAGCCCTGCAGCTGGAAGTCGCGGCCGTCGACCACCAGCTCGGCGCCCTCTTCCTGGCCGATGCGGATGTAGTCGGCGATCTTGGCGCGATGCTGGGCGCTGACCACCGGGCCGTAATGGGCGTCGGTGTCGGTGGAGACGCCGACCTTCAGCGTCCCGATCTCGGCGACCATCCGCTCGCGCAGTTCGTCGGCGGTCTTCTGGCCGACGGGGACGACCACCGGCAGGGCCATGCACCGCTCGCCCGCGGA
>NZ_DATFAV010000188.1:0-33093 GCF_035254145.1 Caulobacter sp.
GCCTGGGTCTGGCCGATGCCGGAGATGTCGTCGTTCTCGCCCTCGACCGTCATCAGGCCGATGTCGGTGATCGTCTGCGGCTTGACCAGGGTCCCGCGGTGCATCAGCTCGCCCTTGGGCAGCAGGTACTGCTGGAAGACGATGTCGATGGTCTGGAGATAGAACTCCTCGGTCAGGTCCAGGACCGAGAGGTACTCGTCGTAGAACTCCAGGTGCTTGTCGGCGCTGTCGCCGTCGCCGGTGACCAGGTGCTCGAAATAGCGCCGGTGGGCCTCCTGGTGGCGCTCGGCGTTCATGCTCATGAAGCTGGCCAGCTGCACGAAGCCCGGATAGACGCGCCGGCCCGCGCCCGGATAGGGCGGCGGCACCGTGTAGATCATGTTCGACTGGAACCAGGTGAACGGCTTGTCCTCGGCCAGCTGGTTGGTGACGGTTGGCGACAGGCGAGCATCGATGGGCGAGCCCATGAAGGTCATGCTGGCCGGGCGCGAAGGATGATTCTGCTCGGCCATGACCGCCGCGGCCGCCAGGACCGGTGGGCCAGGCTGGCAGACGGCCACGACATTGGGGCGCGGCCCCAGCACCGACAGCATCTGGATCACGTGGTCGATATAATCGTGGAAGTCGAAGCGCCCCTCCAGGACCGAGACCTCGCGGGCGTTGACCCAATCGACGATGAACACCGCGTGGTCGGGCAGAAAGGCCTCGACCGTGCCGCGCAGCAGGGTGGCGTAGTGGCCCGACAACGGGGCGACGATCAGCACGGCGGGATCCAGCGAGAACTTGCCGGCCCGGCGCATGTCGGCCATGTCGCGGTCGAACTGGATCAGGCGGGCCCAAGGGCTTTCCCAGACCACGGTGGGTCGGACGCGGACGTCGACCTGGCCGATCTTGACCGTGTCGATGTTCCAGGCGGGCTTGCCATATCGCCGGGTGATGTTGGCGAACAGATCCGCGCCGGCGTGGAGTCGCCGTCCCAGCGCCGATTCCGCGGCGGGATTCAGGGGTGAGCCCCAGAACTGCCGGGTCGCCAGCGCCGCGAGGCGCATCGGCGTTGAGGCGTAGTAGGCCGCTTCGTGAAGGGCGTAGAGCATGGCGCATCCGCTATGTTGCAGCGCAACATAGCACGGCGAGGCCTAAGAAAGTCTAGTCGTTCACGACTTTTTGCGCCGCGTCATGGCGCCGCCGCCATTCGCCGGTCTCCCCGGCGAAGTCGGATGGAGGATCAGCCCTCGTCCATGGCGGTCTTGATGCGCTGGGCGATATCCGCCGGCGGCAGGTTGTAAGGAATCACGGCCTTGAAGCGCCCCTTGGGATCCATCAGATAGATCGCCGTCGAATGGTCCATGGTGTAGCCCGGACCATCGCCCACCTTGGCGTAGTAGACCTTGTAGGCCTTGGCCGCCGCGGCGACCTGCTCCTGCGAGCCGGTGAGGCCGATCGTCGACTTCGGAACATAGTCGGCCGCGAGATAGGTTTTCATCTGCGCGACCGTGTCGCGCTGCGGGTCGATCGAGACGAAGACGATCTGGAAGTCCTTGGCCTCGGGCCCCAGTTGGTCCGTCGCCGCCGCCAGGCCCTGCAGGGTGCCCGGGCAGACGTCGGGGCAGTAGGTGAAGCCGAAGAACACCGCGCTCCACTTGCCCTTTAGGACCTTTTCGGTGGCGGGCGCGCCGTTCTGATCGACCAACTGGAACGGACCGCCGACGGCGGCGGGCGCCTCGCCGCGGAACACGCCCGCGCGCCAAGCCAGGCCGCCGAGAACGACCAGCCCCAGCAGGCAAGCGGCGACCAGGATCAGACGGTGGCGAGGCACGTTCTGGGACATCGGCGGCGCATCCTTTTGTTCTCGCCCATCTTTTTGCGCTCGCAAAGCGCGCAATTCTGGACAATCCTCACTTCATGGCTGACGTTTCGTTCGCTGGAGCGCCCGAGGATCCACGTCACAGGGGGCTCGATAGGCCGGGCGATGAGCCCGCGCAAGATGACGCCTGGGCCTGGACCGCTCCGGGCCTGCGCCGGGGACGTCTGAGAGTTCGCACTCTGCTGACGCAGCGGTGGGTGTGGGTCGTGGGCCAGACCGCCGCCCTGCTGATCTCGGGCCTGGCGCTCAAGATGCACGTGCCTTGGGCCATGTGCTTCACCCTGATCGCCCTGTCGGCCTGGCTGAACGTCCTGCTGGGCCTGGCGTCGAGCGGCCAGCGGCTGGCCAGGGACGGCGAGGCCACCGCCCAGATCGCTTTCGACATCCTGCAGCTTTCGGGTCTGATCTACCTGACCGGCGGGGCCAACAACCCCTTCGCCCTGTTGCTGATCGCGCCCGTGACCCTGGCGGCGGCGACCCTGCCGGCCCGCTATGCGATCGGCCTGGGCGCCCTGGCGATCGCCGCGTCGATCCTTCTGGCCATCTTCCACATGCCGTTGCCGACCATCAACGGCCTGCCGACACCCTTCGCGCCCACGCCCACCATGCTCTGGATGATCGTGGCGGCCCGGATCGTGGGCATCATCCTGACCGCCGCCTACGCCTGGCAGGCGGCCAGCGAATCCGCGCGGATGGAGCTGGCCCTCAACGTCACCGAAACGGTGCTGGCCCGCGAGCAGCGGCTTTCGGCCCTGGGCGCCCTGGCCGCCGCGGCGGCGCACGAATTGGGCACGCCCCTGGCCACCATCTCCGTGGTCTCGCGGGAGATGGCCCGCAACGCCACCAGCGAGGAGGTTCGCGAGGACGCCGAACTGCTGATCGGCCAGGCCGCCCGCTGTCGCGAGATCCTGCAGCGCCTGACCGAAATGCCCGAGGCGACCGACGCGGTGCACGAGCGCATGAGCCTGGTCCAGCTGGTCCAGGACGTGATCGAGCCGCACATGGTCCACGGCGTCCGGGTCGAGGCCGTGGTCAATGGCCCGTCGGGCGAGACCGCGCCGGATATTTGGCGGCGGCCCGAGATCATCCACGCCATGACGTCGATCGTCGAGAACGCGGTGGATTTCGCCCGCAGCGAGGTGATCGTCATCGCCCGGTTCGATCCCCGCTACATCGTGATCGAGGCCCGCGACGACGGCCCCGGCTTCTCGCCGGAAGTGCTGGCCAAACTGGGCGAACCCTATGTGACCACCCGGCCGGGCGCCGAGGGCTCGCGCACCGGCCATATCGGCATGGGCCTGGGCTTCTTCATCGCCAAGACCTTGCTGGAACGAACCGGCGCGACAGTGGATTTCCGCAATGGACGGCGCGGCGGCGCCGTCGTTTCCGCGCGCTGGCCACGCGCGGCGCTCGAAGCTCCCGGATATACAGGGGCTTGAGTTATGACGCAGAAGCGCGGAAGTATGGTTTATTATTTGGCCTGTTGAGTATTGGCGCGGGGAGGCGCTGACTTCATGGCGGATATCGGGGAGCTGGTTTCGGCGCTGCCGGACAAGACGTTGCTTCTGTTGGACGATGACGGTCCTCTGCGGACCCGGCTCGGACGAGCGCTGGAGCAGCGTGGGTTCGAGGTGACGCTGGCCGCCTCTGTCGCCGAGGCCCTGACCATCCTGCGCGGCGCGGCTCCGGCCCACGCGGTGCTGGACATGCGACTGGAAGACGGCTCGGGCCTGAAGGTGGTCGAGGCGGTGCGCGACGCGCGGCCCGACGCCAAGGTCATCATGCTGACGGGCTACGGCAACATCGCCACGGCCGTGGCGGCGGTGAAGGCCGGCGTGGTCGACTACCTTTCCAAGCCGGCCGACGCCGACGACGTGGCCCGCGCCCTGCTGGCGGCCAAGGACGCCGCCCCGACCCCGCCGGAAAACCCGATGAGCGCCGACCGCGTCCGCTGGGAGCACATCCAGCGCGTCTACGAGATGTGCGGCCACAACGTCTCGGAAACCGCGCGACGCCTGAACATGCACCGCCGGACCCTGCAACGGATCCTGGCCAAGCGGGCGCCGCGGTAGAACGAAACCAGCTGCTCCCCGCGATGCGGGGGAGCTGTCGCTGAGCGACTGAGGGGGCTAATGCGGCTTGCCTCCAGCTCGCCCCCTCCGGCCCTTTGGGCCACCTCCCCCGCGTCGCGGGGGAGGATTATCGCCTCACATCGCCGAAATCCCGCCGTCGAGCCGCATCTCGGCCCCGGTCATGAACTTGCTCTCGTCACTGGCCAGGTACAGCACCGCATTGGCGATGTCGTTCGGCTCGCCGATGTGACCGAGCGGAATCTGACGGCCCAGTTTGGCGTGGGCCTCTTCCTTGCCCAGGCGCTGGTTCAGCGGGTCCAGGATCGGGGTGTCGATGAAGGTCGGGTGGATCGAGTTCGAGCGGATATCCAGCCCCTGCTTGGCGCAGTAGAGCGCGATGTTCTTGCTGAGCAACCAGACCGCGGCCTTCGAGGCGTTGTAGGCGGGCGAGTTGTGGTTGGCGATTAGGCCCGCGATCGAGCTGATATTGATGATCGAGCCCGGCTGGTTGGCGCGCATGTAGGTCAGGGCGTGCTTGGCCCCCAGGAAGACGCTGTCGACATTGATCGACATGATCCTTTTCCAGAGTCCGAAATCGAGCGACTCCAGCGGCCCGTCGCCCGCCACCCCGGCGTTGTTCAGCAGCACCGAAATGCCGCCCATCAGGGCGTTGGCCTTCTCCAGGGCGTCGATCCACTGGTCTTCCTGGGTGACGTCCAGCGGCAGGGCGAAGGCCGTGCCCGCGCCGTGCTTGGCGTTGAGCTCGGCCGCCACGGCCTCCGCGCCCGCCAGGTTGATGTCGGCCACCGTGACCTTGGCGCCCTCTTCGGCCAGGCGTCGGGCGGCGGCGGCGCCCAGGCCCTGGGCCCCGCCGGTGATGAAGGCCTTCTTGCCGGCGACCCGGCCCGTGCTCTGCGCCATGCGGCGTCCTCCCGATTATAATTCAAACGACAGTTTGAACCGGGAGGTGGCGCGAGGGAAGCCCCATCTCTCCTCCCCCTAGCGCGGGAGGAGAGAGTCAGCCGGCCGCTTCGTCCATGAACCTCGCCAGTTGGACATCCAGCGCCGTCACCCCATCCGCGTCGTGGGTGGTCAGCAGCACCTCGACGCGGTTGTAGACGTTGAACCACTCGGGGTGATGGTCGAGCTTGTCGGCCATCAGGGCCACGCGGGTCATGAAGCCGAAAGCCTCGTTGAAGTCGGCGAAGCGGAAGGTCTTCCTGATGGCGTCCTTGTGATCCGGCGCGACGCTCCAGGCGTCGAGCTGGGCGATCGCGGCGGCGGCGCCGATCCTGGGACGGGACATGTTTCCTCCGAAAGAGCCTCGCCCCCTCAGAACGCCAATCCGGTCGCTTCGGCAAGGTCCGCCAGCAACTGATCCTCGGTCGAGACCTTGATGGCCGTCATGCCCAAGGCCGCCGCCGGCTTGCAGTTGATCCCCAGGTCGTCGAGATAGACGCAAGACTCCGGCGCCACGCCCAAGAGCTCGCACATCATCTGATAGATGCGCGGATCGGGTTTGCGGACCCCGGCCTTGGAGCTTTCGATCACCGCGTCGAACAGGGCCATGATATCGCCGACGGCCAAGGCCTTCTCGGCGCTCTGGGCCATGCCGGGGCCATGGCCAGTCGGGACGTTGTTGGTGATGCAGCCGACCTTGAACCGGGCCTTGCAGATCTTCAGAGCCTCCATCACACGCGGACGCAGGTCGCCATAGAGCAGAGGCAGCACCTCGGCCCCGCGCACGGAATGGCCCAGGCGCGCGGCCTCTTCCAGGAACAACGTGTCGAAGGCCGCCGCGTCGATCTCGGCTCGCTCGAACCGGGCCCAGGCGTTGTGGTCGGGCGCCGTGGCGTTAACCGTGCGGATGAAGTCCTTCGGCAGGCCCCGTTCGGCCTCGTAGCGGCGGAAGGCCTCGAACGGCGAGGTCGTGAACACCCCGCCAAAGTCCCAGATCACCGCCTCGATCGCCATCGCCCGCCCCGTCAAACGCCTGTTTGACGTCAAGCTAGTCGCGGGGATCGCCCAGGGGAAGCCCCGCCGATTCGGGAACAGGATCGCCGGCCTCGCGCGTTACCAGGGATCAACCGGAGCCACGCCCCTGTCGACCACCGACGCCACCTTCTCGCCAGAGCCCCCGCGCGGACCGTTCCGCGGGCTGTCGCGACGCGCCATGATCGGCATCGGCTCGGCCCTGGCGCTGGTGGCGGCGATCATCGCTTTCCTGGTTATCTTCGACTGGAACTGGCTGCGGGGACCGCTGGGCCGCTACGCCTCGGCCGAGATGCAGCGAGAAGTGGCGATCACCGGCGATCTCCGCGTCCATCCCTGGTCGTTCTCGCCCAAGGCCGAGGCCTATGGCGTGCGCATCGGCCAGCCAGCCTGGGCCAAGCGCGTCGATCCAGCCGCCGGCCAGATGGTCCAGGTCCAGCGCATCGCCGTCCAGATCAAGATCCTGCCGCTGTTGCGCGGTGAGGTCATCCTGCCGTTCCTGGCGCTCGACAAGCCGGACGTGCGCCTGCTGCGCGACAAGGACGGCAAGGCCAACTGGACCTTCGGCGCCCCCACGAGCGACAAGCCGTTGAAGCTGCCGGCCATCCAGCGCTTCGTGATCAACGAGGGCGAGCTTCGCCTCGACGATCGTCAGCGCGGGGCCCTGTTCGTCGGGACGGTCAACGCCCAGGAGCACGCGGGCCAACGCGGTGGCCGCTTCGTTCTGGAAGGCAAGGGCGCCTTGAACAGGGCCGACTTCCTGGCCCAGATCACCGGCGGCCCGCTGTTGAACATCACGCCCAACAGGCCCTACCCGTTCGACGCCGAGGTTCGAGCGGGCTCGACCCACATTCTCGCCAAGGGTCAGGTCACCAAGCCGTTCGACCTGGCCCGGTTCGAGACCCAGCTGACCGTGTCGGGCGCCGATCTCAACCGCCTGCACGACCTGACGGGCCTGACCCTGCCCAACACCCCGCCGTATCGCGTCTCGGGGCGCCTGGTCCGCAAGGGCCAGCGCTCCGACTTCGAGACGCTGTCGGGGCGCATTGGCGATAGCGACATCCGGGGCGACCTGTTCGTGCTGACCGGACGCGAGCGGCCCTATCTGGAGGCCGACCTGCGCTCGAAGCGCCTGGACTTCGACGATCTCGGCAGCCTGGTCGGCGCGGCCCCGGCCACGGGCCGCGGCGAGACCGCCTCGGCCGGCCAGAAGATCGAGGCCGCCCAGCGTGATGCGACCCAGCGCCTGCTGCCCGACGCCACCCTGCAGGTCGAGCGCGTGCGGGCCATGGACGCCAAGGTCAGCTACCGCGCCGACACCGTGAACGCGCCGAACCTGCCGCTGCGCAAGGTCAGCCTGGAGCTGGCCCTGGATAAGGGCGTGCTGACCCTGGACCCGCTGGCCTTCACCTTCTCGCGCGGCGACCTGCGCGGCAAGGTGCGGCTGGACGCCCGGCCGGCGACGCCCCGCACCGACCTCGACGTGCGCCTGACCAACGCGCGGCTGGAGGACTTCATCCCGATCCAGAGCGAGGGCAAGCCGGCGATCTCGGGCCCCGTCATGGCGCGCGCCAAGCTCTCGGGCGTCGGGAACAGCGTCCACCGCGCCGCCGCCTCGGCCGACGGCGAGGTCACGCTGGTGGCGCCGCGCGGCCAGATCCGCCAGGCCTTCGCCGAGCTTCTGGGCGTCAACGCCTCCAAAGGCCTGATCCTGCTGCTTTCCAAGAGCGACAAGGAGACGGCGGTTCGCTGCGCCGTCGCCGACTTCTCCGTGAAGAACGGCGTCATGACGACCAACCACCTGGTGGCCGACACAGGCGTGGTGCTGGCCAAGGGGCGCGGTGAGATCAACCTCGAGACCGAGCGGATGAACTTCCGCATCGAGGGCGACAGCAAGAAGCCGCGCCTGATGCGCCTGTTCATCCCGATCACCGTCAAGGGCCCGTTCCTGGCGCCGAAGATCGGCCTGGACCCCAGCAAGGCCGTCGGCCAGGGCGGCGTCGCCGCGGCTCTCGGTTCGATCATCAATCCAATCGCCGCCCTCCTGCCGTTCGTCACCACCGGCGAGGCCAAGGACGCCGATTGCGCTGGCCTGGTCAGCGACGCCCGCCAGCAGGGCGCGCCGGTGAAGGTCTCCCAGACCACGCTGGCGAAGGTGAAGAAGTAGGGCTGAACGGGGCGGACGCCGCGAAGGGCGCCGCCCCTGCTCGCCTACCGTTCGAGCGTCATGACCACTTCGTAGAGACCGGGATGGGCCTCGCCGAACTGGCGGTTACGGTCGATGAACCCGCCTTGCTTCAGGCGTTCGATCACCGCCCGCGCGGCATCGAGGTCCGCGCTCTGGGCATAGTTCACGACCCGCGTCCCATCCAGGCTGCGATGCAGGCTGGCAGACAGCCAGCCGGGCTCCTCGCGGGCATAGACGGCGGCCTGGGCCAGGTGATCGATCAGCGCCTGCTGCCCGCCCGGCGGGACGGTAAAGACGTTGATCTGGGTGATGACGCCGGTCTCGGCGCGGATCAAAGGCACGAGCATTGCTCCATTCGAAAGGCCCGCGCGCGGTCGTGGGGTCGACTGTTCGCCACGCGCAGGTCGCCGGCGCGGGGCGCGCCGAAACCTGCCGTGGGTTCACCGCGCGGGGCGGGAACGGAGTTCCGCCGCATGGCGGAGGACCGGGCTTACCGTCTGCCGATCCAGGTCCTTTTCGACCCGGCGATTCTATACCCGCCGCGGCCGCGCAGGAAGACGCGGCTTGAGCTTCGCCGCGTCCTGCCCCATCTTCATCGCACCAACCTCCCTGTGTGGTTCATGTCAGAGATTGTGCGCGAGGTCCGGGCCTAACAGGCTCCGAACCTCGGTTCGAAAGTCGATAGGCCCGTCTCCGCCCGCGCGTTCGCTCCGGGCGTGATAAATCACGCCCGTTCTTGAGAAAGAGGGGTCTCGAAGAGACCCCGTCGGATGCGCGATCGTTCGCCTCGATCTCTCGGACATTCCCTTGAACATCTCCAAACCGCAGCAACGTACGCTGCACGCGCTGGCCCAAGGCGGCCGCATCGACCTCGAACGCGACGAGCAAGGCCATATCGTCTCGGCCGACTGTGTCACCCGTGACGGCTGGGCGCTGACCGACTGCACGGTCGGCGTCTTCCAGTCCCTCAAGCGCAAGCGACTGATCGCCAGCCAGGACGGCGGCCCCTACCGCATTACGCGGCTAGGGCTTTCCAACCTCCGCGCCCAGTTCGACAATCGGGTGGGGGCGAAGGTCTGGTAGGCTAGACCCGCTTGAAGAACAGGACGCGCGCGGCGCCATAGTCGCGCGCGTCGATCTGTTCGAAGCCGTCCAGGGCGGGATCGACCTCGCCCCGGCCGCGCTCGAACATCAGGATCGCGCCGGGGGCGAGCCAATCGCCGGCCTTCAGCTCGGCCACGGCCCGCTCGCCCAGACCCTTGGCGTAGGGCGGATCCAGGAAGGCGATGTCGAAGGGCGCGCCGGCGCTGGCAGGACGCGGGCCCAGGTCCGTGGCGTCGCGGCGGTGCACGCGGGTGACGCCGAACAGCTGCATGGCGTCGATGTTCTCGCGGATCGCGCCGCGCGCGGCCTCGTCGGTCTCGACGAACAGGCAGAAGCTGGCGCCGCGCGACAGGGCCTCCAGGCCCAGCGCGCCCGAGCCGGCGAAGACGTCGATCACCCGCGCCCCGTGCAGCTCCGGGGCCCAGGACGCATGCTCCAGGATGTTGAACACCGCCTGCCGGGCGCGGTCGGACGTGGGACGGGTGGCCTCGCCCGGCGGGGCGGCGATGGCCTTGCCGCGATACTGGCCCGAGACGATGCGCATCAGGCGGCCTTCGGTCCGGCGAGGCGGCGGCCGATCCAGTTGA
Organism: Caulobacter sp.; assembly: GCF_035254145.1. Taxonomy (GTDB): domain Bacteria; phylum Pseudomonadota; class Alphaproteobacteria; order Caulobacterales; family Caulobacteraceae; genus Caulobacter. The sequence goes on from NZ_DATFAV010000188.1 coordinate 9,808, forward strand.
GGCCGAGCAGCACCACCGCGATCAGGGCCCAGCCCCAGGGGTAGATGAGACTGTAGATGCTGAGCCCGCACAGCAGGCCCGGCAACAAGGTCACCCGGACTAGGACGTAGAGGGCCTCGCCCAGCGGCATCGGCTCGGCCAGCTTGCCCACGAAGGCCGCGTAGGCCCAGACCAGGCCCATGGCCAGGCCGATCAGGGCGACATGGCCGACATAGACCGGCAGGGCCTGGCCGCCGCGCTGTTCCCACAAGAGCTCGGTCGCCAGCGGCAGCAGCGCGATCAGGCCGAGCACGATAAAGTTAAAGGCGTCCAGTCCGCCGTCCGCCCGCACGAGGCGCGCGAACACGCGGCGGTGGCTGAACCAGCAGACGCCGATTACCGCGAAGCTGACGGCGTAGGCGGCCAGCTTGGGCCACATCTGGCGGAACAGGTCCGACACGCCCCGCCAGTGCTCGGGCGGATGGATCTCGATCGCCAGAAGGGTGATGGCGATGGCGAAGACGGCGTCCGAGAACAGCACCAGTCGATGCAGGTGCGCGCCGCCCGTGTCCGCCTTGCCCAAATCCCGCTCGCTCATGCCCTTCCCCTTACAACCCGTAATGGGATGTGTGCCGTCCTCGGAGCCATGCGGCAAGCGCGCGCTTTACAAGTCCGCCCCCGCCCCCTCTTAGTCGGGATCGAAGGGAAGGGCGATCGAACGATGCGCATGGGCGAAATCCTGGAGATGGCGAAGCGTTCGCCCTTCCTGGCCGACCTGTCGTCCTATGACCGCGATCCCTGGCGGAGCGTCTTCGCCGTGCCGCTCGGCGTCTTGGCCGGGGCCGTGGCGGCCCTGCTCGGCGCGATCACCGCGACCCTGGCGGCCCTGCTGATCGTCAGCGGACTGGACGGCGCGCCCGCGGCGGGCGACCTGTTCGGGGTCTTCACCGATCCTGGCCTCGCCGAACCCTCCGGCCGGCAATCGCTGTTCGTCCTGGCGGTGCTGGCCGGCGTCAATCTGGGCGCGGCGGTCGGTTTCGTGTTCGCCGCCGGGGCGATCCACCACCGCCGCATCACCGAATACGTCAATGGCGGCGAGCCGCCCCGCAAGCGCCTCCTGGTCGGCGGACTGGTGCTGGTCGGCGTGACCATGACGGCCCTGGTCGGCGTCGCGGCCCTGACCGGCGAGCCGATCGATCCGCCACTGTGGCGCGTTTCGCCAAACCTCGTGGGCCGTACGCTGTATGCGGTCATGGCCGTGGGCCTGCTGGTGGTGGCCGCCGCCGCCGAAGAACTGGTCTTCCGTGGCTGGCTCTTGAAACAGAGCGCGGCCTATGTCCGCGATCCGATCGTGCTGATGGTGCTGAACGGTCTGTTGTTCGCCGCCATCCACATGGACCCGAACATCGACGCCTTCCTGGTTCGCGCGGCCATGGGCGCGGGCCTGACCTGGATGGCCCTGCGCCTGGGCGGGATCGAGCTGGGCATCGGCGCCCACGCCGCCAACAACGCCGTGATCCTGCTGCTGGTGCGCCCGATGACCACCCGTCCCGACGCGCCGCACGAGTTCAAGGCCAGCCTGATCGCCAGCGCCCTGGTGATGCTGGCCGGCTTCATCGGCGTGGCCGAACTGGCCGCCCGCTGGCCGGCCCTGCGCCGCTGGACGCGGCTCCAGGCCCCGGCGGCGGCGTGAGCTAGGAGAATATAATGGCCCGAGCCTTGATGATCGGCATGACGGCGTTGGCGATGGCGGTCTCGTTCACCACCGCCGCGTCCGCCCAAGCCACCGACTCGACCAGTTTCGCCAGCGCCGCGGATGTCCAGGCGCAGCTGCGCCAGATGCTGGCCGAGATGAAGCCCGACCAAGGCTTCATGTGGCACCCCTTGGTCCGCGACGGCGCGAATGTCGCGGCGATCGAGATCTGGAAGAAGCCGGGCCGCCCAGCCGTTCACCCCGACCAAGCCGAATACGCCATCGTCCTCGAAGGGGCTGGCACGCTGGTTTCGGGCGGCGTCATGGCCGATCCGAAGGCCAAGAACGCCACCCTGGTCGAGGGAAGCCGGATCGACGGAGGGGCGACACGGCCGCTGGGTCCGGGCGATGTCATCCTGGTCCCCGCGGGCGTCCCGCATTGGTTCGGGATCACCGGCGAACGGCTGATCCTGCTGGGAATCAAGTTGCCAGGCGCGAAATGACCGCTCGGTCGGCAAATCCCGTCGACTGAGGACGGCGCCGACGCAGCCCTAACGCTTGGGACCGCCACGCGGGGCGGGGCCCCGGCCGCCAGTCGGCCGCGCACCCGGCCGCGCCGTCGGCCTTCCGGGCTTTTCCGAGACCCGCCGCGCCGCGCCATCGGCCGGCTTCGCGCCCGGACGCGCCGCGGGCTTGGCGCGCGCGACCGGCTTGCGGTCATCGATGAACTTGGTCTCGATCGACTTGGGCGGCGGGCGCTTGGCCTTGGCGGGCCCCTTGGCGGGACCTTTGGCCGGAGCGTGCGGCGAAACCTTCTTCTTGGGCCGCGCCCAGCCGGCCTTGTAGACTGGCTTCTCGGGCTTTTCCGGCGTGGCCGGCTTGAGGTCGCGGTCGGCGCGCGGGACGCCTCGACGCTGCAGGTCGCCACCACCGGCCGTGCCCGGCGCCTTGGCCGGATTGGCGATCCCGCCGAACTTCGGACGGTCCCCGGTCGGCATGTTCTCGGGCGGCACGACGCCTTCGAGCAGCTCGCGGATCACCCGGGGGCCAACCTCCTCGATCTGGCCGGCGGCCAGGGTTCCGAGGGCGAACGGACCATAGGACAGACGGATCAGGCGATTGACCTTCAGGCCAAGCGCTTCCAGCACCTTGCGGACCTCGCGGTTCTTGCCTTCGGACAGCGAGACCGTGATCCAGACGTTCTTGCCGCCGCCGGCCTTCTCGTGGGCCTTGTCCAGCCTGGCTTCGACGGGACCGTAGCGGACGCCCTCGATGGTGATCCCATCCTTCAGGGTGTCGAGCTTGGCCTGGGTGGTGTCGCCGAAGGCGCGGGCGCGGTAGCGGCGGACCCAGGCGTTGGCGGGCGTCTCCAGGGCGCGCGACAGCTCCCCGTCATTGGTCAGCAGCAGCAGGCCTTCGGAATTCAGGTCCAGGCGCCCGACCGAGATCAGGCGCGGCAGATCCCTGGGCAGCGACTGGAACACCGTCGGCCGACCCTTGGGATCATTGTGGGTGGTCATCAGGCCCGTGGGCTTGTGGTAGCGGAAGATCCGCGTCGGCTCGCGCTCGGCCACCAGCTTGCCGTCGACGGTCAGGAAGTCGCCCGGCGCGACCTTGACCGCCGGGGTCGTTAGCACCTTGCCGTTGATCGACACGCGCCCCGCCTCGATCAGCCGCTCGACCTCGCGCCGCGAGGCGACGCCCGCCCGCGCCAGGGCCTTGGCGACCCGTTCGCCAGCACCGCCGTCAAGATCGCCGTCTTGACCATCGAGTTCAGGCTCGTACAGGGGATCGTGGGGTTTGGTCATCTCGGCGTCCGTCTTGGGCTGGGCGCATCTCACGATGGGCTTTCTCGGGTTCAGCTAATGCGCACCGATCAGGACGAGGATCAAGACCACCGCATGATGCGGTTGGCGCTCGACGCGGCCCGCGCGGCCGCCGAGGCGGGCGAGACACCGGTTGGCGCGGTGATCCTCGATCCGAAGAGCGGCGACGTGCTGGCCGTGGCCGGCAACGGCCCGATCGCGGCTCACGACCCCACCGCCCACGCCGAGATCGCCGTCCTGCGCGCGGCGGCGGCGAAACTGGAGAACTACCGGCTGACCGACCTGACCCTGGTCGTCACTCTGGAGCCCTGCGCCATGTGCGCCGGGGCGATCAGCCATGCCCGCATAGGCCGGGTGGTGTTCGGGGCCGAAGACCCCAAGGGCGGCGCCGTCGTCCACGGGCCGCAGTTCTTCGCCCAGCCAACCTGCCACTGGCGACCGGAGGTCACGGGCGGGGTTCTGGCCGAGGAAAGCGCCGAGTTGCTGCGGGGCTTCTTCAGGGCGCGGCGGAAGTCCAGGACCTGACGGTCAGCTGATCAGGGCCGAACCCAGCAGCACCTTGGAGCCGGGCTTGCCCAGCACCTGGTCGGCCGCCTTCTGCAGTTCGCGGGCGACATAGTCCATGTCGGGCGCCGCCCCGCCGCGCAGGCCGGCGGCATAGACCATCAGCACCTGGGCGAAGGCCGCCCGCAGGCGCGGGGTCGAGGCCTGGGCCCGCTTCATCAGCTCGGGATCCTTGACCTCCAGGCCGGTCTCCAGGGTCATGACCCCGCGGCGGCCGTCGCGGCGCAACACCACCGCATTGATCGGATCCAGGGCGAAATAGGTGGTCGGCGCTTCCTTCTTCTCGCCGCCGCCATGACCGGCGAAGGCCAGGGTCGGGGCGGCCAGCGGCGCGAGCGCGAGCGCGGCGGCCAGGACGGACGGAAGCGGACGAAAGCGGCGCATGAGCCCCTGTTAGCGCGGCGGGGTTGACGTCCTCTTTACGTCTGTGGGCGCAAACAGGGGCGTTAACCACGCTTCGTCGTCGCGGCCGCCGGCCGGACGGACGTCTGAGGAGGCAGCACTTGGGCCGTTTTTCTCCCAAATCTCTCGATCTGGACGGCAAGGTGATCCTGGTCACCGGCGGCACCGGCTCGTTTGGCCGCCGATTCATCGAGACCGTGCTGCGTCGCTACGCCCCGCGAAAGGTGATCATCTATTCGCGCGACGAATTGAAGCAGAGCGACATGCAGATCGAGCTGCGCGAGCAGTTCGACGAGGCGACCTACGCCAAGCTTCGGTTCTTCCTGGGTGATGTGCGCGACCGTGAGCGCCTGACCCTGGCCCTGCGCGGGGTCGATATCGTCATCCACGCCGCGGCCCTGAAGCAAGTGCCGGCGGCCGAGTACAATCCGTCAGAGTGCATCCACACCAACGTGCTGGGCGCCGAAAACGTGGTCTGGGCCAGCCTGAACAACCACGTCAAGCAGGTCGTGGCCCTTTCGACCGACAAGGCCTGCAACCCGACCAACCTCTATGGCGCGACCAAGTTGGCCTCGGACAAGACCTTCGTGGCCGCCAACAACCTGTCGGGCGACATCGGCACGCGGTTCTGCGTCGTGCGCTACGGCAACGTGGTCGGTTCGCGCGGCAGCGTCGTGCCGCTATATCGCCGCTTGCTGAGCCAGGGCGTCACCGACCTGCCGGTCACCGACCCGCGCATGACCCGCTTCTGGATCACCCTGAACGAGGGCGTCGACTTCGTGCTCTCGTCCCTGACCATGATGCGCGGCGGCGAGATCTTCGTGCCGAAAATTCCGTCCATGGCCATGCCCGACCTGGTCAAGGCCATGTCCCCCACGGCCGGCATGAAGGTGATCGGCATCCGTCCGGGCGAGAAGCTGCACGAGATCATGATCAGCGCCGACGACGCCCGCGCGACCGTCGAGTTCGAGGACCGCTTCGCCATCGAGCCCAACTTCGCCGAGTTCGGCCGCAAGCCCTACGGGGCCGCCGACGGCGCCAAGCCCGTGGCCGAGGACTTCTCGTACAGCAGCGACAACAACCACGACTGGCTCTCGCCCGAAGGCCTGCTGACCATGCTGGAGGAGAAGGCCGCGCGATGAGCGACGCCTTCCTCCCCTACGGCCGCCAGATGATCGAGGACGACGACATCGCGGCCGTGGCGGAGGCCCTGCGCGGCGATTTCCTGACCACCGGCCCGACGGTCGAGGCGTTCGAGACCGCCTTCGCCGCCAAGGTCGGGGCGGATCACGCCGTGGCCGTCTCGAACGGAACGGCCACTCTGCACCTGGCCATGATGGCCCTGGGCGTGGGTGAAGGCGATGTCTGCATCGCCCCGTCGGTCACCTTCCTGGCCACCGCCAACTGCGCCCGCTACGTCGGAGCCGAGGTGGTGTTCGCCGACGTCGATCCCGACAGCGGCCTGATGACGCCGGACACGCTGAGCCAGGCGCTGGATCGCGCGCGCGGCCGGCGCGTGAAGGCGGTGCTGCCGGTCCACCTGCGCGGCGACGTCTGCGACCTTCCCGCCCTGAAGGCCCTAGCCGACGTGGTCGGCGCGGCGCTGGTCGAGGACGCCCCGCACGCCCTGGGTTCGATCGGAACGTTCGACGGCGTGGCGCATCCCGTCGGCGACGGCGCCTATTCCAGCTTCGCCAGCTTTTCGTTCCATCCGGTCAAGACGCTCGCCACCGGCGAGGGCGGCATGCTGACCACCAACGACGAGCCCCTCGCGGCCAGGGCCCGACTGCTGCGCTCGCACGGCATGGTGCGGCCGGCCGGGGCCGATCCATGGTGGTACGAGATGCCGGAGCTCGGCTTCAACTACCGCATCCCCGACGTGCTGTGCGCGCTGGGCCTGTCGCAGCTGGCCAAACTGGACCGCTTCGTCGCCCGGCGGCGCGAACTGACGGCGCTCTACGCCCGGCTGCTGCCGGAGCGCGCGCCGAAAGCGCGCCTGGCCACGAGCCCCGCGCACTCCAACCCCGCCCTGCATCTGCTGACCGTGCTGATCGACTTCGAGGGCCTGGGCCTGACTCGCCGCGCGTTGGTCGAGAGCCTGAAGGCGCGGGGCGTCGGGACGCAGGTCCACTACATCCCCGTTCACCGCCAACCCTATTACGTCAACCGACAGGGCCTCGCGGACCTGCCGGGCGCCGACGCCTGGTACGCTCGCTGCCTGACCCTGCCGCTCTATCCGGCCATGACCGACGGCGACGTCGAGCGGGTGGTGGACGCCTTGGCGAGCGTCCTCGGATAGCTATCCGGCCACGCTGACCTGGGCGATCGGCTGGATGTCGGTGAAGTTCGCCACGTCGGCCATCACCTCGGCCGCGCGGGGGCCGGTCAGCGAAGCCTGCAGCGCTTCGGCGTCCCGGAAGGTGATGTTGGCGATCGCCACGAACGGCGCGGGCCCGCCGCCGCCGCCCGAAAGCCCCGTCAGCACCTGCACGCCCGTGAGCCCCGTCGCGGCGAAGGCCTCCTTCACCAGCGGAATATGGGTGGCGCTGTAATAGGCGTGGTCGAACTTCGCGCCGTCGCGGGCGGGATAGAGAACGGTGAATACAGCCATGGCGGTCTCCTCCGGCGGCCCGGATAGCCGCACGCTGGCGTCACCCTACCGGGCGCCGCTGGGGAAGAGTCAAAGGGGTTCGCGGCTCAGGCCGCCTGGCCCACCAGGGTCTTGATCAGGTCCAGGGTCTGGGGCGAGTCGGCCAATTGCTCGCGCACGCCTGGACCGCGGGCCAACTTCAGAGCTTCGGCGCGGGCCTTGTCGGCGACCGGACCGGTCGGACCAGCCTCGCCCATGGCCAGCTTGACCAGCAGGTTCAGGCGATGCGGCAGCGGCGCCGGCGCGCGCACCAACATGACCAGGAGCCGCGAGTCGCCTTCGATCAGCGCGCCGATGTCGCCGAGCTTTGCGCACAGCGGCTCGTAGTCTTCGCGCACCAGGCCAGAGCGCGTCAGCGACCGTTGCAGCCCCGCCAGCTGGCTGAGCTTGGCGACGGGCGAATCCGGTCCCTGGCGCAGCTCCTTTTCGAACCGCATGGCGCTGATGTTGGCGTTCAACCAGCGCGAGGCGTTGCGCTTGTTGACCGCGCCCATGACGTTTTCGGCCAGCCGGATCAGGATCTTGATCTCTTCGTAGGAAGAGCGGTCACGGCCCAGCAGGGCCTCGATGAAATCGCCATTCAGCAGCGTCTTGGATCGGGTGGTGAAGGCCGCCTGGATGTCCTCGGCCTGGAGAATCCGGCCAGCGGCCGCCGTCAGGCTCATCGCCAGGGCGCGCAGGTACTCGATCTCGGCCTCGGCGTCGCCAGGCTTGAGGCGTCGCACGCCGTTCAGCTCGGTCAGGACGCGCTCGGCGATGGCCTTGCGCACGGTCGGGAAGTCGTCGCCGCTCAACCACTCGCTGAGACGCTGCGCGACGCCGGACAATTCGGGCAGGCAGGCGCGGACGCTGGCCTCGATACGGATCAGGGCCTCGACGGCCGCGCCCCCGGTCAGGCGGGTCATGGCGGCCAGGGTCGAGCCCAGGTCGTCCTTGCCCTCCAGCAGATCGGCCATGCCGGCGCGCGAGCCGATGATCTCGGCCAGGGGCTGCTCGATGGCGGCGAGGGCGGCGGCGCGCGCCCGCGGTTCGGCCGGGGCGGCGTCGGCCAGGTCCAGCAGGCGCGAGATCTTGTCGGACCAGTTGACGGCCGGGGCGATCGAGGCCGCCACGCCGGCGCCCAGCAGGAAGGCGCGATCGGGATCGGCGACCAGACGCTCGGCGGCCTTGGCGAAGCCTTCCTTGTCCAGATCCGGCAGGGCGCCCTTCTTGAACGCCTTGGTCAGGTTGCCGATGGTCCGTTCGACCAGGCCTTGGAAGTGGCGGATGATCTCGTGGACCGTGACGCCACGGGCCTCGGCCTCGGGAATGGCGATCTTCTGCAGGGCGTGCTGCAGGTCGGTGCCGGACGCCTCGAGCTTTTCGACCAGGTCGGGGCGGTGCAGCAGCTCGAACGGCGTGGCCCTGTGCCGATGCAGCCAGCTTTCGAGCAGGCGGCCGATGCGGTCGCGGGCGTGGGCGGTATAGAGGTCGGCGGGCTGGATGCAGAGCGGATCGCGCTCTTCCGCTTCCTTCTTGGGCTTGCCGCCGTCGACCATGCCCTTGGTGAAGATGGCGATCGACTTGTACTCGCCGCTCGAAGGGTCCAGCGTTTCCTTGCTGACGCGAACGGCGACGGCGCGGCCTTGGTCCAGAACGTCTTCGGCCGTCTGCAGGGCGTGTGCGCGGCTCTCCGTGGCGATTTCCAACGTCCACTGCGCGCCGACCTTTCGCCGGACAAAGAGTTCGTAGTGGACTTGGCTCATACTTCAAGGACTCCCGAGGTGCAGACTATGGGATACGAGACCTTAAGGTGAGGTTGAGGAAAGCTCGCATCGGGGACTCGCCCCAATCGCGCCTTGCTGGAGCCGCAATGCCCGGGGACAAGCGCGGGAAAGCTTTGCCGCGCCGTGCGTTGAAGCCATGAGGCTCGGCCGGTAGGATCGGCTGACCGACGAGCGTGTCGACCGAGAGTGTGAGCGGTTTCGGCGCCTGACGCGCTCTAATATTGAGTTGGAGACTGTCCGTTCGTTCTGATGTTCCTATCTGGACCGGACAGACCCCCAAGGCGAAGGACAAGATCGAATAGATGGCCGCCATCACGCTCATTGACGACGACGAGAACATCGTCGCTTCGGTCTCGCTGGCCCTGGAGAGTCACGGACATACGGTGAAGGCCTTTTATGACGGGGTTTCGGGTCTGGAGGCTGTCGAGGCCAGTCCGCCCGACCTGGTGATCCTCGACGTGAAGATGCCCCGCATGGACGGCATGGAGGTGCTGAGGCGCCTGCGCCAGACCACCGAGATTCCGGTGATCATGCTGACCTCGAAGGACGACGAGATCGACGAGATCCTCGGCTTCAATCTCGGCGCCGACGACTACATGCACAAGCCCTTCAGCCAGCGGCTGCTGCTGGAACGGGTCAAGGCGGTGCTGCGGCGCGCCAGGCCCGAGGACGACCCGATCGGCGCCGATCCCGCCGGGGCGGCCGGCTCGAAGGTCATGAAGCGCGGCAAGCTCACGCTCGACCCAGCCCGCCACGATAGCCTGTGGGACGGCAAGCCGGTGCGCCTGACCGTCACCGAGTTCCTGCTGCTGCAGGCCCTGGCCCAGCGTCCTGGCTTCGTGAAGAGTCGCGACAACCTGATGGACGCGGCCTACGACGATCAGGTCTATGTCGACGACCGCACGATCGACAGCCACATCAAGCGCATGCGCAAGAAGTTCCGTCAGGTCGATCCGGAATTCGACTCCATCGAGACCCTGTACGGCGTTGGCTACCGTTATCGCGAAGCCTGAGCCGATTTCTCCGGACGTCGCGGGGGCCCAAGGCGAAAATGGGCCCCGGCGGCGCTTCGCCTGGCCGCGCGGGTCGCGGCTGGGACGGCTGATCATCACGTTGAACGTGCTGGCCCTGACGATCCTAGTCGTCGGGGCCCTGGTGCTGAACGAGCTGCGCAGCGGCCTGGTCAACGCGCGGATCGACAGCCTGACCACCCAGGGCGAGCTGATCGCCAAGATCATCGACCAGTCGGCCACTGTGGGCGAGCCCGAGCCCGCGCTCGATCCCTACACCGCCAGCGCCATCCTGCAGCTGCTGTTCATCCCGCGCTCGCAGCGGGCGCGCCTGTTCGACGCCCACGGGAAGGTGCTGGCCGACTCGTTCGTGGTCGCCGACCGCGTCGACTGGAAGGTGCTGCCGCCGGCCCGCAAGCCGGGCCAGAAGGACGACGCCCGCAAGACGCCGCGCGAAGAAGCCAAGGCTGAACGGGCCCGCAAGGCGCTGGCCGACGAAATCGCCCAGGCGATGAAGGGCCGGACCATCGCTGGCGCCCGCGTCTCCGAGGACGGCGAGCGGGTGGTCTCGGTCTCGATACCGATCCAGCATGTGCGCGCGGTTCTGGGCGTGCTGACCCTGGAGGCTGGCGACGTCGATGAGATCATCGCCGCCGAACGCCGGGCGCTGCTGCCGTTCATCGTCGTGGCCATGACGGCCATCCTGATCTCCAGCGTCCTGCTGCACCGGCTTATCGCCGTGCCGGTCCTGCGCTTGGCGCGGGCCGCCGACCTCGTTCGCCTGCAGGGCGCGCGGGCCATCTCCCTGCCCGACCTGTCGCGCCGCAACGACGAACTGGGCGACCTGTCGCGCTCGCTGGAGGAGATGACCCATTCGCTGTCCGAGCGGATGGACGCCATCGAGCGCTTCGCGGCCGATGTGGCGCACGAGATCAAGAACCCGCTGACTTCCATCCGCTCGGCCGTCGAAACCCTGGACCTGGTCAGTGACCCCGCCGCCCGGGCGCGGCTGCTGGCCATCCTGCAGAACGACGTCAACCGGCTGGACCGGCTGGTCACCGACATCTCCAACGCCTCGCGCCTGGATGCGGAGCTGTCGCGCGAGCATCCCAAGACGCTGGACCTCCACCGCCTGCTGTCCGAGGTGGTGGGCCTCTACGACTCGCAATTGCGGCCCGGCGAGGCGCCGGGCAGCGTCCGGGTGAAACTGACCGTGGCCGAGGGCGTTTCCCCGGCCCTGATCCTGGGGCGCGAGACCCCGATCGGCCAGGTCTTCCGCAACCTGATCGACAACGCCCGCTCCTTCAGCCCGGCCGACGGCGAGGTCCGCATCGGCCTGTCGCGCGTCCGCGGGCGGCTGGTCGCGACGGTCGAGGACGACGGACCAGGCATGCCGCCCGACAACCTCGAGACCATCTTCGAGCGCTTCTACACCTCGCGACCCAAGGGGCGGGCGTTCGGCGGCAATTCGGGCCTGGGCCTGTCCATCGCCCGCCAGATCGTCGAGGCTCATGGCGGCCAGATCCATGCCGAGAACCGCAAGGACGCCGACGGCGCCGTGATGGGCGCGCGGTTCGTGGTCGAGCTGCCGGACGTGCGCGAATGATCCCCGAAACCCGACACGGGGGCCTGATCGCCCAGCGCCACCAGGGCGTCTGGCGCGGCGCCCTGATCGAAGGACCATCGGGCGTGGGCAAGAGCGATCTGGCCCTGCGCGCCCTGGAGGCCGGGTTCCGGCTGGTGGCCGACGACCGTACGGTGGTGTTCGTGGCGGGAGGACGGCTCTACGGCAAGGCTCCCGACACGCTGGCGGGCCTGATCGAGGTGCGGGGCCTGGGCGTCGTCACCAACACCGCCCTGCCCTTCTGCGAGGTCGCGGTCGTGATCCGCTGCGTCGAGCGGCCGGACGCCGTCGAGCGTCTTCCCGAGCCGCGCTTCGAGCGAATCGAAGGCGTGTCGATCCCGATGTTCGACCTGTGGCCGCGAGAACCCGCCGCCCCCTTGAAAATCGGACGCATCATGCAGTCTCTTGGAGTCGCTCTCTAACGGGCGTATCAAGGCCGCCCGCGCGACGCTCTCCCGGTCGCGGCGGGAATGGGGATCCCGTTTGAGATATCAGGCATGATCGGGCTCGTGATCGTGACGCACGGGCGTCTGGCGGAAGAATTCATCTCCGCCATGGAGCATGTTGTGGGTCCGCAGGCGGCCGTGAAGGCGATCTGCATTGGCCCGGAAGACGACATGGAACGTCGCCGTTCGGACATTCTGAAGGCCTGCGCCGAGGTCGACGCTGACGGCCAGGGCGTCATCCTGCTGACCGACATGTTCGGTGGCACGCCCAGCAACCTGGCGATCTCGGTGATGGAGCAGACCAAGGCCGAGGTCATCGCCGGCCTCAACCTGCCGATGCTGATCAAGCTGGCCAGCGTGCGCCAACGCGAAAGCCTGCAGGTCTGCGTGGCCCACGCCCAGGAAGCTGGACGCAAGTACATCTCCGTGGCCTCCTACGTGCTCGCCGGAGAAAAGTGACAGGCATGACGTCCAGAACGGTCGAGATCGTCAACGAGCGGGGATTGCACGCCCGCGCCTCGGCCAAGTTCGTGAAGATGGCGTCCGGTTTCGACGCCGAGGTGACCGTCAGCCGGGACGGCGCCTGCGTCGACGCCCGCTCGATCATGGGCCTGATGATGCTGGCCGCCGGCATCGGCTCGACCATCGACATCTCCGCGGAGGGCCCGGAGGCCGCCGCCGCCGTCGAGGCCCTGTGCGAACTGGTCATCAACCGTTTCGACGAAGAGCGATAGCTCAAGCGTCCGCGCGACCGAACGCGGCAGCGGCCAAGATCGCTCGCGCGAACTTGGCCGCCGCGCTTTCGATCAGAACTTCGCGTCGAGCTTGAGGAAGAAGTAGCGCCCGATCGCGTCGTAATAGGCGGGGCCGATATTGCGGCCGTCACCCGTTCCATGCGGCGAGATGGCGGTGTCCTGGATCGCCGGCGGCACGCCATAGTCGTCGATGTTCTTGACGCCCAGGCTGACGGCGAAGTCCTTTTTCGAGCGCCAGGTCACGTTCACGTCCTTGTAGATGAAGGCGCGGACGTTGGGGAACTCGTTGTACTCGTCGGTCGAGTTGACGGCGTACTTGCTCTTGCTGACGTAGCGGTTGTTCAGGCCGAAGGTGAAGCGGCCGATGTCGTAGCTGGTGGTCAGGGTGGCCTTGTAGGTCGGGTAGTTCCACTGGCCCGCGTAGTCGATGCCCGCCTTGCCCTTTTCCGAGATGGTCGTCTGCTCCAGCAGCTTGGCGCCGGCGAAGGTCAGACGCAGCATGCCGGGGCCGATCTCGCGGCGATAGCGCGCGCTGAGATCGATGCCGCGCACGCGCTGGCCGGCGAGGTTGGCGAACTGGGTGCGCACTTCCTTGACCGAGCCTTCAATCAGGACGCCGTCGGTGTCGCGCGTCCCGGCCGGGTTACGGATCACGTACTTGCAGTAGGCCTGATCGGGGCCGCCGGCGGCGTCCACGCAGTTGTTCATCAGGGTGGTGTAGCCCAGCGAGGTGATGGCGTTGCCGACCTTGATGTCCCAATAGTCGATCGTCATGTCGAAGTTGCGCAGGAAGCGCGGCTGGAACACGACCCCGTAGGTGAACGAGTTCGAGGTCTCCGGAGCCAGGTCCGGATTGCCGCCGCTGTAGACGATCGGCACGTTCAGGTTCGGGTACGGCACCGGGAACTTCACGCCCGGCACCGTCGCCGCGCAGTTGGCCGCGCGGCTCGGCTTCAGCGCGATGTAGACGCTCGAGCACGGGTCATCGATCTTCCCGTAGGTCGAGAAGCTGATCGGCGTATAGAGCTCGCCGAAGTTCGGCACGCGGATCGAGTGCGACTTGGTCCCGCGGAAGGTCAGGTCGCGGATCGGCGACCAGGTCAGGCCCGCCTTCCACGTGTCGGTGCTCTCGTTGTCGCTATAGTCGGAATAGCGATAGGCGCCTTCGACCTGCAGCCTGCGGGCGAAGGGCAGGTCGGCCAGCACCGGCACGACCACCTCGGCGAAGGCCTCGGCCGTCTCGCGCTTGTGGTGGAAGTCGGGGTGCAGGGCGAAGTCCATGCCCGGCGCGTAGATGATGGTCGAGAGCTTGGCGGTGTCAGGATCGTCCCAGGTGTCCAGCTTCTCGCGACGCCATTCGACGCCGACCGACGCCTTCACCTCGCCGGCAGGCAGGCGGAAAAGGTCGCCGTCGACGCTGGCGCCAGCGTTCAGCATCGAGTTGCGGGTCTTCTCGAAGCGATCGAACAGCAGGTAGTCCAGCAGGTCCTGGGGCAGGGCCCCAGTGGTGAAGAAGTCCAGCGGCTTGCAGCCGGCGGCGCGCGCGGTGGCGTCGCGGCAGACGATATTGCCGCTGGCGTCGCGCACGCTGTCGCGGGCGAAGAGCCACTGGTCGCGGCCCACCATGTTGGTCGTGGTCCAATCGTCGTCGACTTGGCCGTAGCGCACAAAGGCGGTCCAGCGCAGCTTGCCGGTCAGCTTGCCGGTGATGTCCGTACCCAGCAGGAAGTTGCGACGATCGTGCTTCTCCATCGTCTGGGGCAGGTTGTTGTAGCTGCGGTCCAGGCCCAGCTGGGTCAGGCCGTTGGCGACCATGTAGTCGCGCATGGCGGCGGGCAGGAACGGGTTGGTCAGGGTGGCGATTTCGCCGGTGTTGCCGACGCCGTTGTTGCCCCACCAGGTCTTGGCGGTGCGCGCGTCGGTCCGATATTCGGGGAACTCGCCGGCCCCGCGCGTGGTGCTGCGGGTGAAGCTCAGCGTGCCGTTCCACACCGTGTCTTCGTTGAATTCATAGTTGGCGTTGGCATAGGCCGACTGGCGGTTGGACCCGTTGCGGATGAAGTGGTTCTCGTTGCCGTTCAGCCCCGGACCGCCGTTCTGGCCGCCGGTCTCGCCGTTGGTGACGATGCCATAGCTGCTCTTCGGCACGGCCGTAACCTTGCCGTCGACATACTGGTACCACTGGCCGTTGTTGTTACCGCAGGGGTTCTTGCCGTTGTACATGCACCAGGTCGGCACGATCGACCGGTACATGATGCGATAGTCGCGATAGAGCACCCGGTCGGGGATACCGTCGTCCGGGCCGGTGTTGGCCGGGTTGGCGCTGTAGACATCGCGGTTGATCCAGCGTTCGGTGCTGCGCAGTTTGTCGGTGGCCGAGATGTTG
The DNA here is from genome assembly GCF_035254145.1 of Caulobacter sp. Taxonomy (GTDB): domain Bacteria; phylum Pseudomonadota; class Alphaproteobacteria; order Caulobacterales; family Caulobacteraceae; genus Caulobacter. The sequence goes on from NZ_DATFAV010000188.1 coordinate 24,909, forward strand.
CCGCCCAGCACGACGTGGCCGCGCCCTTCCGCGAAATTGAAGCCCGTGGCGGCGGTGAAGTCCGACTGGCGCGCGTCGCTGTGCGAGGAGACGCCGGTGGTGGCGCTGAGGTGGACGCCCTTCATCTCCTTCTTCATGACCACGTTGACCGCGCCGGTCACGGCGTCCGCGCCGTAGACGGCCGCCGCGCCGCCGGTCACCACCTCGAAGCGATCGATCAGGGCGGTGGGGATGGTGTTGACGTCGACCGCCGAGGTGCGCGCGCCGCCTGACACCCAGCGATGGCCGTCGACCAGCACCAGCGAGCGGTTGTTGCCCATATTGCGCAGATTGATGTTGGCGACGCCGGCGTCGTACTCTTGGCCCAGCGAGCTGGCCTCGCCCAAGCCCGGGCCCATGGCCGGGTTCTGCATCAGGGCGTCATAAACGGTGACCCGGCCGTAGTCCTTGATCTGCTCCATGCTCATCACCGAGATCGGCATGGCCGATTCCAGCTCCGGACGGGCGATGCGCGAACCGGTGACGACGACGCTATCGACGGCGGTCTCGTCCTGCGGAGCGACCTGCTGGGCCATGGCGCAGGGCGCGATCCACAGCGGCGCGATGATGGTGCTGGCGAGCGCCAATGTCTTGAAGGTCACGTCGATCCCCCGAACACCCCGTCAGGGGTACGAAATCGCCGAACAAACTGCGTCCAGGCGTTACTGGGTCGGAGGACATAACTTCGCCATTTTCGATTTCAGTTACAAATATATGAAAGAATAAAGACGCTCTCCGCGAACGATGTTTACGTCGCGTAATATAAATCCATGGCGCGACGCCACCGGGAGGTTACACCTTCCTCAAAACTAATCTTAAAGTGTAACGACCGCGACTTGATCCCCGCAGCGAGATCAGCCGCTAACCGAGCCCACTGAAGACCGCGCCATGAGCGCCGGCCACCGCGCCCAATACGGTGACCACGCTCGCGGCCAGCAGGACGACGTGCGCCCGCCACATCCATCGAAAGGCGCGCGCCGGATCCTTCTCGGCCCAGCCCGGGAAATAGCGGTCCAGCACCAGTGGCTCGCCGACAAACAGGAAGAGAAAGAACACCGTCCACACCCCGACCATGGCGTGCATCCACCAGAAGGCGGGCTGCTGGAAGCGGGGCCAGAGATCGAGGCGGTCACACAGATGATAGCCGGTGGCGCCGACCGTCAGCACGGAGATCCGCGCCTGCCAGACGAAGCGGCGCTCGATAGCCGCGAAGGCCTTCGGCCAGTCGGACCCGAGCGCGCCGCGGCGAATGGCTGGCAAGGCCACGCTCGTGACCATGGAAAGCCCGCCGATCCAAACGACGACGCCCAGGACGTGCAGGGCGCGCGCGAGCATCAGGTCGTCCATCGGAGCGCTCCGGATTGTAGTGCCGGCGACAAGCCTAGCGCTCCCAGCGGTCGCCGAGCTTGCGCTACTGCAACCTCCGACCGCGTCGGGCCCCTATTCCGCCGCCACGACCTCATGCTGGTGGGCCTCGACGCGGACCGCGCCGCCCATCGGCTTGAGGTCCAGATCCTGGAAGAGGCGCGAGTCCTCGTCCATGTCCGGCAGCGGGGTGGTCAGGAGCTTGCCGCCGACGAAGATCGAGTTGGCGCCGGCCATGAAGCACAGGGCCTGCAGCTCGCGGCTCATGCCCTCGCGGCCGGCCGACAGGCGAACCATCGACTTCGGGCAAACGATGCGGGCCACGGCGATGGTGCGGACGAACTCGATCGAGTCGATGGGCTTGCCTTCCGAGAGGATCTTGTCGCCCAGCGGGGTGCCGCTGACCGGCACCAGGCCGTTGATCGGCAGGCTGTCGGGGTGAGACGGCAGGGTGGCCAGCTGGTGCAGCAGGCCAGCCCGATCGCGGCGCGTCTCGCCCATGCCGACGATGCCGCCGCAGCAGGTGCTCATGCCCGCGTCCCGGACGTGGGCCAGGGTGTCGAGCCGTTCCTGGTAGGTGCGCGTCGTCACCACGTCGGCGTAATAGTCCGGGCCGGTGTCGAGGTTGTGGTTGTAGTAGTCGAGGCCGGCGGCCTTCAGCGCCTTGGCCTGGTCGGCGGTCAGCATGCCCAGGGTGGCGCAGGTCTCCAGGCCCAGAGCCTTCACCTCGCCGATCATTTCGGTCAGCTTGGGCAGGTCGCGGTCTTTCAGCTCGCGCCAGGCCGCGCCCATGCAGAAGCGCTGGGCGCCGCCGTCGCGGGCGGCGCGCGCCTTGGCCACGACATCGTCCGCCGCCATCAGCTTCTCGGCCTTGAGACCCGTCTTGAAGTGAGCGCTCTGGCTGCAATAGCCACAGTTCTCGGCGCAGCCGCCGGTCTTGACCGACAACAGCTGCGAAAGCTGGATCTCACTGGGGTCGAACCCGGCGCGATGGACGCTCGCGGCCTGGAAGACCAGCTCCATGAACGGGAGGTCGAAAAGGGCTTCCACCTCGGCTAGGGTCCAGTCGTGGCGGGGCTCGAACGCTTTGATCTTGCTCATGGCGCGCACGTTTGGACCCGCGCCAGAGTCTTGGCAAGACGCTTGGCCAAACCACGTGACAAGACGATGGCGAGCCGTCATAGCGCTGTTCGGGCCTTAGCGTCCTTCGAGACCCGCGCGGGAGTTGGCAGGTCATGGATCGCGAGATCGAGCTGAAGTTCCTGATCCCGCCCGAGGCCGTCGAGCCGGCCCTGGCCGAGTTGACCGGCGAGTATGGCGGCGAAGGGGCGGTGCGCCAGCTGGACGCCACCTATTTCGATACGCCCGACCACGCCCTGCGGCGAGCGGGCTTTGGCCTGCGGGTCCGCGACGGCGAAGGCGGTCGCAAGCAGACCTTGAAATCGGCCTCGGCGGGCGGTGTCTTCGCGCGCGGCGAGTGGGAGACGGCGATCGCCGGTCCCGGCCCCGATCTAGACGCCCTGGCCCGCACGCCAGCGGCGGCGATGCTGGCCGACCGACCGCTGGCGCCGGTTTTCAAGACGCGGGTCGAGCGCACCGTGCGGCTGGTGCATGTCGCCGGCGCGGTGATCGAGGCCGCCCTCGACCGTGGCGAACTCAGCGCCGCCGAGCGACACGCCCCGGTTTGCGAGCTGGAGCTGGAGCTGAAATCGGGCCCGCCCAGCGCCCTGTTCGACCTCGCCCGGGCCCTGGCGCGGCACGTTCCGCTACGGCTGTCGCTGGTCAGCAAGGCCGAGCGCGGCTACGGCCTGGCCGCGGGCGAGGCCAGCGTTTCGCCGCGGCGCCAAAGCGCTGTCCTAAATCCCTACGGCCGGGTCGGCGAGACCCTTCAGGCTCTGGGCCAGGCCGATCTCGCTCATCTCTGCATGGCGCTGGAGGCCTTGCGCGAACGCCCCGAGGCAGAATGCGTGCACCAGGCGCGCGTGGCCTCGCGGCGGCTGCGAGCCCTGCTGAAGATCTTCAAGCCCCTGGCACGCGACGAGGCCGCCCATCGGCTCGACGACGAGCTCGCCTGGCTGGCGGGGGAGTTCGACGCCGCTCGCGACCTCGATGTCTTCGTCGGCGAGGTATGGAGCGCCGCGGCCGACGGCGCCGCCTTCGCCGGCAAGGAAACGTTCGAACGGGGGCTGCAAGCCGCCCACGCCAACGCCTATCTGCGCATGGAGGCCGCGCTGGAAAGCGCTCGGGCCCGCGACGTGCTGCTGGAAGCGGCGGCCTGGCTGGAGACGGGCGCCTGGACGACCGATCCCGACCTGGCCGAGACGCGCGATGCGTCCGCCCGGTCCTACGCCGCCGAGGTGCTGGACCATCGCCGCAAGCAGGTGAAGAAGCGCGCCAAACGCTTCGACGACCTGGACGCCCAAGCGCGCCATCGCCTACGCCTGAAGGGTAAGACGCTGCGCTATGCGGCCGAGGATCTCGCCGCTCTGTTTCCGGAACATCATGAACGAGCCGAGCGGTTCGTGCGGGCGGCCAAGGCGGCGCAGGACACCCTGGGCGCCCTGAACGACCGCAACGTCCGCGAGGGCCTCGTCGACGTCGCCGCCCACGGGGACGCGGATCTGGCCAAGGCCGCCCACAGGGTCGTGTTGGGCGACGAGGAACAGGACCTGCTGACGGCCGCTCGCAGGGCTATCGACGAACTGGTCGACGCCAAGCCCTTCTGGTGAACTCGAACGCCAGATACGAAAAAGCCGCCCGAAGGCGGCTTGTTCGTTTTTAGACCCTTGGGTGCGGGGACAGGATTTGAACCTGTGACCTTCAGGTTATGAGCCTGACGAGCTACCGGGCTGCTCCACCCCGCGTCAGGGTGTTGGTGTGAGATTGTGAGTGCAGGGTGTTGGACTTGTGGTTTTGATATCCTTTTGGCGGACCTGGCGGCGACCTACTCTCCCGCGCCTTGAGACGAAGTACCATTGGCCCAGGGGGACTTAACGACCGAGTTCGGAATGGGATCGGGTGGGGAACCCCCGGCAAAGCCACCAGGTCAGCGAAAAGGATATCATCCGGCTTCTTGCGAGGCCGGAGATTGTGAAGAAGACATCGTTGTCTGAAGTAGAGCCATGATTTGCATGGGCTTGACTGAAGAACGATCAAGCCGATCGAGCTATTAGTACCGGTAAGCTCCATGCGTCGCCGCACTTCCACACCCGGCCTATCAACGTGGTGGTCTTCCACGGCTCTCAGCGAGACCTTGTTTTGAGGTTAGTTTCCCGCTTAGATGCTTTCAGCGGTTATCTATTCCACACTTAGCTACCCTGCTGCACAGCTGGCGCCATGACAGGTCCACCAGAGGTGTGTCCATCCCGGTCCTCTCGTACTAGGGACAGATCCTCTCAAGTCTCGTACACCCACGGCAGATAGGGACCAAACTGTCTCACGACGTTCTGAACCCAGCTCACGTACCACTTTAATCGGCGAACAGCCGAACCCTTGGGACCTGCTCCAGCCCCAGGATGTGATGAGCCGACATCGAGGTGCCAAACTTTGCCGTCGATATGGACTCTTGGGCAAAATCAGCCTGTTATCCCTAGAGTACCTTTTATTCGTTGAGCGATGGCCCTTCCACGCAGGACCACCGGATCACTATGGCCGACTTTCGTCTCTGCTCGACTTGTCAGTCTCGCAGTCAGGCGGGCTTATGCCATTGCACTCGACGACCGATTTCCGACCGGTCTGAGCCCACCATCGCGCGCCTCCGTTACACTTTGGGAGGCGACCGCCCCAGTCAAACTGCCCGCCACGCCATGTCCCGGACCCGGATAACGGGCCGCGGTTAGACGTCAGCAACAATAAGGGTGGTATTTCAAGGATGGCTCCGCCGGAACTGGCGCCCCGGTTTCATAGCCTCCCACCTATCCTACACATGTTGCTGCTAACGCCAAGGCGAAGCTGCAGTAAAGGTTCATAGGGTCTTTCCGTCTGACCGCGGGAACCCCGCATCTTCACGGGGAATTCAATTTCGCTGAGCCTGTGCTGGAGACAGTGGGGAAGTCGTTACGCCATTCGTGCAGGTCGGAACTTACCCGACAAGGAATTTCGCTACCTTAGGACCGTTATAGTTACGGCCGCCGTTTACCTGGGCTTCAATTCAGAGCTTGCACCCCTCCTTTTAACCTTCAGGCACCGGGCAGGCGTCAGACCCTATACGTCGCCTTGCGGCTTCGCAGAGCCCTGTGTTTTTGATAAACAGTCGCTACCCCCTGGCTTGTGCCACTCTCATCTGGTTGCCCAAAAGAGAGTCACGCTTATCCCGAAGTTACGCGTGCAATTTGCCGAGTTCCTTCAGCACAGTTCTCTCAAGCGCCTTGGTATACTCTACCTGCCCACCTGTGTCGGTTTCGGGTACGGTCTCCGTTGGAGTTATTTCCAGGGACCTGTTCACTGCCAGGAGCAATCCAATAAGCCCTGACAATTTACCAGATCCGTCACTTCCAACTGGTTCAGGAATATTCACCTGATTCCCATCGACTACGCCTTTCGGCCTCGCCTTAGGGGCCGACTAACCCTGCGCAGATTAGCTTTACGCAGGAACCCTTGGGCTTTCGGCGAGAGGGTCTCTCACCCTCTTTATCGCTACTCATGTCAGCATTCTCACTTCCGATACCTCCAGCAAGGCTCACGCCTCACCTTCATCGGCTTACGGAACGCTCCGCTACCGCGTGCACAAAGTGCACACCCATACCTTCGGCGACTGGCTTGAGCCCCGTTACATTTTCCGCGCAGGTTCGCTTGACCAGTGAGCTGTTACGCTTTCTTTAAATGATGGCTGCTTCTAAGCCAACATCCTGGTTGTCAAAGCAAACCCACATCGTTTCCCACTTAGCCAGTACTTGGGGGCCTTAGATGATGGTTAGGGTTGTTTCCCTTTTCACGACGGACGTTAGCACCCGCCGTGTGTCTCCCGGATAGTTCTCTTGGGTATTCGGAGTTTGATTAGAATTGGTACAGCTCGCGCCGCCCGCATCCATTCAGTGCTCTACCCCCCAAGGAATACGTCCGAGGCACTACCTAAATAGTTTTCGCGGAGAACCAGCTATGTCCAGGTTTGATTGGCCTTTCACCCCTATCCACAAGTCATCCGAGAATTTTTCAACATTCACCGGTTCGGTCCTCCAGTAAGTGTTACCTTACCTTCAACCTGCTCATGGATAGATCACCTGGTTTCGGGTCGTCATGCGACGTACTTATTCGCCCTATTCAGACTCGCTTTCGCTGCGCCTACACCTAACGGCTTAAGCTTGCACGGCACATGAAGTCGCTGACCCATTATACAAAAGGTACGCCGTCACCACGCGCGGTGGCTCCGACTGCTTGTAGGCTTCCGATTTCAGGTTCTGTTTCACTCCCCTTGTCGGGGTGCTTTTCACCTTTCCCTCACGGTACTTGTTCGCTATCGGTCATTGAGGAGTACTTAGGCTTGGAGGGTGGTCCCCCCATGTTCAGACAGGATTTCACGTGTCCCGCCCTACTCGAGTCTGTCGCTATTTGACGCTTACGGGGCTATCACCCACTATGGCTGTGTTTCCCAACACATTCAGCTTTATGTCACGACAGCACTGGCCTGGTCCCGGTTCGCTCGCCACTACTACGGGAGTCTCGGTTGATGTCCTTTCCTCCGGGTACTGAGATGTTTCAGTTCCCCGGGTTTGCTTAATGAACCCTATGTATTCAGGTCATTATACCTTGTCTGATCAACCGATCGCCGCTCCAGCCGAAGCTGAAGCAAAGTCGGGTGACCATAAAGGTGGGTTTCCCCATTCGGAGATAGCCGGATCAAAGGGTGCTCGCGCCTCCCCGGCTCTTATCGCAGCGTGCCACGTCCTTCATCGCCTCTCAATGCCAAGGCATCCGTCAGAAGCCCTTATGCGCTTGATCGTTCTCAGCAAAACCCATGCATAATCGACCCTAGCCGCATCTCGCGGGAAGGGATCGAGCATGAGCTCTACCTTTAGTCAGACAATGATGTCTTCTTAAGTCCATCCTTAAACCAGGTCCGTATCCCAGGGGTGAGCTACGGTTGGCGGAGGAACCCTGCCTTCACAATGTCATTTCGCAACAGGCTCAAGAGCCAGTGCAAACTTGATCATTCCCGATCGCGATAAACTCGGTTCTTCCTACCAGCTAGCCTCGCTCATAGCGAAGCGGTAGCCAGGAAAGCCAACCAAGTATGGTGGAGCCAGACGGATTCGAACCGACGACATCCTGCTTGCAAAGCAGGCGCTCTACCAACTGAGCTATGGCCCCTCACACTGACGTGCGAGTTGCTTGCCCAGCGGGAGCTGGTCGGTTGCGGATCCGTAGGAGGAAAGAGTGGTAGGCCCGATAAGACTTGAACTTATGACCTCACGCTTATCAAGCGTGCGCTCTAACCAACTGAGCTACGGGCCCATAGGCCGCTCAGATCGGACGCTCCAAACAGTGTTCGAAGGGATCCGCTCCAGGGCTCGCGATCGTGTCTCGAACCTCGACGGCTCGAAACAAGTGGAAAGAGAAACGAAGACGGCGGCGATCCGCTCTTTGTGGTGCGTCAAGCGCACCGTGTCTGGAGCTTCAATAGTCTCGTGAGAGACTGGAGAAGCATCCTTAGAAAGGAGGTGATCCAGCCGCAGGTTCCCCTACGGCTACCTTGTTACGACTTCACCCCAGTCGCTGACCCTACCGTGGTCGCCTGCCTCCTTGCGGTTAGCGCAGCGCCTTCGGGTAAAGCCAACTCCCATGG
>NZ_DATFAV010000189.1:0-20688 GCF_035254145.1 Caulobacter sp.
GCTCTTCTTGTTCCCGCCGCTCCAGCCTCGAAAGCGGACGGGGTCCAGCAGGCCAAGATCGACGACGGTCCGGTTTTCGCGTCCGGTATAGTCGAAGGCCACCGTCAGCCGCGTGACGCCCGACGGCACGGCGAAGGTCACCGGCTTGTAGGTTTGGTGATCGGCGCCGACGATCTCGCCGGTAAGCACCAGATCAGGCTTGTCGATCTCTCGTGCGAACGCCGGAGACGCGATCATCAGCAGGACAAGGGCGAGCCATCGCAGCATGGAACGGGTCCTAAAAAAGAAGGGCGGCCGAGGCTGCGGCCGCCCGAGTTTCAGGGGAAGGAAGTCAGGCGCCGCTCACTAGAAGCGGTAGAGCAGAGCCGCCTTGAAGGCGCGGCCGAACTCCGGCCGGCCGACGCCATAGAGCGCGCCGGCCTCGCCGCTGATGATCTGGCCGGCCCGGGGATTGCCCTCGGTCAGGCCGATCTCGTTGGTCAGGTTCGTGCCGTAGACATAAGCCGTCAGCTGGTCGGTGACGCTGAAGCGCACCGTGGCGCCAACCAACGTATAGGTCGGCAGCTTGGAGGTGTTGGCCGCGTCGGAGAAGCGCTGGCCATAACGTTCGACGGTGCTCTCGATCCGCAGACGTCCATCCGCCAGGTTGAAGCCCGGCGTCAGGCGGAACGCGGTCTTGGGCACGCGGACCAGCTGGTTGCCGGTGAAGTCGCGGGTGCGGCTGGCGGTAGCCGCGGGCGGCTTGACCTGACAGGTCGGATCCGAGGCCGAGACCGAGCAGCTTTCCTCGAACTTGTAGTCGCCGAACTCGGGGTTCTGCAGCGTGGCGCTGAAGCCGAGGTCGAACCAGCGGACGGGGCGGAGCGTGCCTTCCAGTTCCAGGCCCAAGGTCTTGGTGTCGGTGACGCTGGTCTGGTTCACATAGGCGCCGGTGGTCGGGTTGAACACCAGGCTGCCGAACGTCAGGGCGTCATAGGCGGTGTGGAACACCGTGGCGTACAGGTCGATCTTGCCGGTGGTGAGCTTGTAGCCCGCCTCCATCAGATCCATCGTCTGAACGATCGGGGCGGTGTTGGCGGCGTTGGTGATGTAGTCGCCCAGCGACGGCAGGCGGAACGCCGAGGTGTAACGGGCGAAGACGCCCATGTGCTGACTGATCCGATAGTCCGCCCCGACGGTCCACCCGGTGTGGTCGAACTTGCGCGTGAAGCGATCGTAGACGCCCGAGCCGGCCAGCACGGTATCGTCGGCGGGCGTGGGCGAGAGGCCCAGGTTGATGGTCGCCGTCCGCTCGCTCCGGCCGGTGAACTCGACCTTCTCCCAGCGCACGCCGGCGTCGATCCGCAGGGCGGGCGTCACCTGCCACTCATCGGTCAGATAGAGCGCGGTGGTGTTGGACTTGCCGTCGCCATTGGCGAACTCGGCGCCGTAGCGGCTAATGCCGTTTTCGGTGAAGCTGTAGAGGGCGCGTCCCGAAGCGTCGACGGCGACCAGGTCGAGCCGGCGAGCGTTCTCGCGCACGTCCAGGAGAGTGTTGGCCGAGTAGCGGTTGAAAGCCTCTTCGACGTGAGCCCGGTAGAAGCCGGCGGCGACGTCGTGGGTCTGGTCGCCGACCTCGAACTTGTGGACCAGGCGCGTGTCGCTGATCAGTTCGTCCAGCGGCACGGAGACGTAGCGCAGCGAGCCGTCCAGCACGAGGCCGTTGCCATTCTGGCCCGCACCCGTGGAGCCGAACACCTCGCTGGGGTTGGTGGCGTAACGCAGTTGCAGGGCCACCGCGCCGGGAATGGCGTCGCCCAGGGTCGCCGCGCCTCGGGCCTTCAGGAAGTCAGCCTGGACCTGGGCGATGCGGTTGGCGCCAAGCACCGGCGTGTTGGGGAAGAGGCCGATGCGCTTGGACTCCGAGGTCCGGTAGCGCAGCGTCTCCTGCAGGCGCCAGCCGTCGGCGACCTCATATTTCAGGGCGGCGGTGGCCTGGGTCAGCTTGACCTCCGTGCCACGCGACAGGTCCCAGTTGAACGGCCCCTTGGGGCCGCGCAGGGTCAGCTTCTCGGTCTCCGGCCCCGCCAGGGTGCCGGTTAGCGGATCGAAGCCCGGCGCGGCGCTGGGCTCGCCGGCGCCGTTGAACTTCAGCGGCACGCCGGCGAACAGGATGACGTTGTCATCCAGGTGCTTGATGTTGAAGTCGAAGCTGCCGCGTTCGAAGTCACGCCCGATCGAAGCGCGGACCTGATAACCCTTGTTGGGCGTGAAGCCCGGGTCGCGAACGCCGTCGTCCTCGCGCCAGAAGCCGCCAACGCCCATGCGCCAGTCACCGATGGGGCCGCCATAATAGGCATCGACCCGCTTGAGGCCGTAGTCGCTGGCCTGGACCTTGACGAGGCCCTCCTTCACATCGCCCTTGCGGGTGATGAAGTTGACCGTGCCGCCCGGCGCGTAGGACGCGAAGATCGACGACGGACCGCCGCGCACCACCTCGATGCGGTCGATGGTTTCGTCGAGGCGGAAGGATTGGTCGGCGTTCAGATAGCCAAGGCCACCGTCGTGCTGAACCGGCGCGCCGTCTTCCTGCAGGGCGATGGCCGAGAAGCCCTCCTGCGGAATGCCGCGCGCGCGGATGTTAGCGCTGGCCTCCCCGCCCGAAGCCTCGACCCAGAAGCCGGGGACCGACTTCAGCGCGTCGGCCACGCCCATCGGCGAGCGCAGGCGCAGGGTCTCTTCGTTCATTGTGGTGACGGCGTAGCTGGTCGCCAGGCGGGTGCGGGCGTCCGAACCGGCGCGCGAGGTGACGATCAGCTCCTCGACCATCTCGGCGGCGTCAGCGCTGGCCGCCGCCGCGTCCAAAGGGCCCGCGCCCCGCTGGCGCAAGGTGATGACCTGGGCCGTGGCCGAGGCGATCTCCAGGTCGCCGCCCTCGATCAGGCGGCGGACAGCGTCCTCGCGACCAAAGACGCCCTTCAGGCCGGCCGTGCGATGCTTGGCGGCCACGTCATAGGGGAAGAGGATCTGGACGCCGGCTTGGCGCGAGAAGGCGGTCAGAGCCTGGGCGGTGTCGCCGGCCGGGATGTCGAATTCGACGCGCGCGGCCGCCTGGGCCTGGGCCGCGGCGGGCAGCGCCGCGACGATCGCCGTCGTGGCCAGAAGCATGCAAGCGCCCATGCGCGGCGCCCAGGTCTTGGTCATCTCATTCGCCCCGTTTCTCGAACGCCAAAAACTGGCGTCTCGCTGGCAAGACGGGTCGAAAGCCGAAAACCTCTATCGAGATTTGAGAAGAATTCGTGACGGACCGTCGGTAATGATCCGTAGGCCGAAGGTTGTCCGCAGGGCGTCCAGAAAGCTTTCGGGATCCCCGGTCAGGAACCGCCCGCCCAGACGCAGGGCGCCGACCTTGGGATCTTCTATGACCAGCTTTCGGGTCAGGTAACGATTGTACTCTTCGACGGCGTCCGCAAGCTTCTGGCCTTCGAAAACGATTTCACCACGGCGCCAGGCTTGTACGTTCTGGACCTCGGCCTCGGGCGCGGCGGCGACCGCCACCCCACCGTCGCTGATCGCCAGAACCTGGCGGGAATCGGTGGCGGTCTCGACGGCGGCCTGGGCTTCGCCCCCGGCCGCCTTGACGGTGACGCGCCCCGCCAGGACGATCAGGTCCAGGGCCGTCGGTCTCAGGCGGACGTTGAACTGACCGGACGCGAGGCGGGCCAGGCCTTGCTTGGTGAACAGTTGGAACGGCCGCAGGGCGTCGTGCGCGATGGTCAGGGCTACCTCCCCACGCTCTAGCCAGAGGCTGCGGCCGCGGCGATCCACCCGCCAGAAGATTTCGGTATCGGTGTTCAGTTCGACGGAGCTGCCGTCCGGAAGCGCCAGGGTGCGCCGTTCGCCCACGCCGGTGACGGTGCGGGCGCGCAGCAGTTGATCGCGCCCCAGATAGGCCGCGCCCGCGACGCCAGCCGCCAGGGCCAGTCCTCCGCCCAGCCACGCCCGGCGGCTCGTCACCGGCGGCTGGCGCGGCTCGGCGCCGCGCAGGGCGTCCAGCTTGCTCCAAGCGCTGGCCACTTCGGCGAAGGCGGCCGCGCGGCGTGGGTCCGCGTCACGCCAAGCCTCGAATGCCTCGGGCGAGGCGCGGCCGGCGTCCAGGCGCGCCAGCCATTCCGAAGCCTGGGCGATCAGCGCGTTTCTGTCTTGATCGCCCGCTTGCGCCATATGCTCGCTCGATTTCCGATCCCACGGCCTTCGCTCGCCGCCAGCGACTTGGTCAAGAGCGCCAGCCCCTTGGCCAAGTGCTTCTCGACCGTAGAGATGGACAAGCCCAGCCGAACCGCTATCTCGCCCGGCGAAAGGCCTTCCATTTTCCGCAAGGTGACCACGCGCCGGCATTGCTCCGGCAGGCGGTCGACCGCATCAAGGACCCTCATCAGTTCTTCACGGGCGCTGGTCACGGCGTGCGCGTCCGGCGATGGATCTGGCAGAGCTTCCATCTCCAGCACCCCGATCTGGCGAATGCCCACCACCTTGGCTCGGCGGAATCGCTCGAAGGCCAGGTTGCGAATGATGGTCAGAACGAAGCGCTCAGGCGCATCCAGCCGCCGCCAATCCGCGACGGCCAACACCTTGGCGTAGGCTTCCTGGACAAGGTCCTCGGCCTCGACCGCATCGCCCGTCAGCTTGCGGGCGTAGGCGCGATAGGTCGGCGCGAACGGCAGCACCGCTTCGGCGAACCACTTGTCGATGTCGCGTAGCCAGGCCATCACGCCGCGTCCCGTCGACGACGGCCGCCGACTCTCGAAGGGCTGCACTAGCGGCCGGACGTGTCAGTTTGGCGACGATCGTCTCCGTCCACGGTCGATGGACCGAGCCATCGCGCCTTGATTCAGGCGCGCAGTCTCTGGGGTGTCCGATTGTCGGAGGCGTCGACCTCGAAGCGCCCAACCAGATCCGCGAGCTCGTTGGTTTCATTCTTCAGCGAATGGACCGCGGCCGTCGACTCCTCGACCATCGCCGCGTTCTGCTGGGTGTTCTGATCGATCTGCAGCATGGCGATGTTGATCTGCCCCAGGCCTTCGGACTGGTCCGCCGCAAGACTGGCGATGCCGCCCATCAGGGTGTCGATTTCGTCCACCTTGCCGACGATCCCCTGCATGGCGTCGCCCATCTCCCTCACCAGGGCTACACCTTCGTCGATCTGCTTGGACGAAGCGCTGATCAGGATCTTGATCTCCTTGGCGGCGTCGGCCGAGCGTTGGGCCAGGGCCCGGACTTCCTGAGCCACGACCGCGAAGCCCCTGCCGGTCTCGCCAGCGCGTGCGGCTTCGACACCGGCGTTCAGGGCCAGGAGGTTGGTCTGGAAGGCGATCTCGTCGATCACCCCGATAATGTTGGTGATCTGCTGCGAGGATCCCTCGATCTGCCCCATGGCGGCCACGGCCTTGTCGGCGACGGCGCCGCTGTACTGGGCTTGCTCCTGAGCCACGGCGACCGCGGCCCGAGCCTGTTTCGCGCCCGTGGCCGAGCGCTGAACGGTGTTGGTCAGCTCACCCAGGGCGGCGGTGGTTTCCTCCAGGGTGGCGGCCTGCTGTTCGGTCCGGCGCGACAGGTTGTCGGAAGCCGAAGCGATGTCGTCCGCCCCATGCTGGATGCCGTGGGTATTGTCCCGCACGGCCTTCATGGCGGCGGCCAACTGAACCAAGGCGGCGTTCAGGTTCTCACGCAGCTGGGCGTAGTCGGCGGGGAAGTCGTCGCTGAGCCGCACGGTCAGATCGCCCGCGGCCAGCCGAGCCGCGACGGCGGTCACGTCGGCGACGACGCGGCGCTGAATCTCCGCGGCCGCGCGTTCGTCGGCCTCGCGCTTCTGACGGTCGGCGGCCGCTTGGTCACGCATGGCCCCGGCCTCGGCCTCCAGGCGCTCGCGGTCGAGCGCGGCGTCGCGGAAGACCGCCAGCGCTCGAGCCATTTCGCCAGTCTCGTTGGCCAGGTCGGTGAAGGGCACGGCGCTTTCCTTGTCGCCTTGGGCCAAGCCGCTCATGCGTTGGGTCAAGGTCAGGATGGGGCGCGTGATCGTGAAGCCCAGCGAAGTGGCGCCGGCGGCGACGACCAGCAGAAGCACCAGGCCGACCCCGGCCAGCTTCAAGGCCGCCTTGCCCACGGCGGTATTGATGTCGTCGACATAGACGCCCGTGCCGATGACCCAGCCCCAAGCCGGCATCAGCGTAACGTAGGAGATCTTCGGCTGCGGCTTGTCGCGGCCAGGCTTGGGCCACATGTAGCTCACGAAGCCCTGTCCCTTGGCCTTGGCGACCTTGGTCATTTCGGAGAACAGCGCCTTGCCATTCGGGTCGCGCTTTTCCGACACATCCGTGCCGTCAAGCGCCGGCTTCATGGGGTGCATCACCATCTGAGTGTTCAGATCGGTGATCCAGAAATATTCCTGGCCGCCATAGCGCATCGCCTTCAGGGCGCCGATCGCGGCGACCTTGGCGTCGGCCTCGCTCATCCGGCCGGCCTGGGCTTCGTCGACATAGTGCTGGGCGACCGACACGGCCGTCTCGACCTGGCTACGGGTCTTGAGCGCGACATCGTCGTGCATGGTGTTGGACAGGTTCAGCAGGCCGACGCCGATCGCGATCGCCAGACCGATGCCGGAGAAGAGGACCACCAGGCGCAAGCGCGCCATGATCGAAAAATTGCGAAACCTCAACATGCCTATCGCCTTCAGCGAAGAAGCGCGACCTTGCTTTTCGCGCCACAACATCCTCGTGGCGAAGTATTAAACTCGCTATAACTGTCACACATTCATGGACTTCGAGTACCTAATATGAGTTGCGGCAAAACGGCGCATCTCGATTTCGAGCGAAACTGCATTTTTCTATACAGCGCCAAAAACCAAAATCGAAGACGAGGAGCGCATCTCAACTTGTGGTTCTCATTTCTTACTTCCACGCCTGGGTGAACATAGGCTGAGAGCCCTCCCCCCCCGGTCACCCGGGGAGTTCATGCGTTCACGCCGCGCGGATCGTTTCGTTCAAGCCACGAGCCGCCGATCGTGCTGGACTGCAGCGCCCAGGATCGGGCGTCCAGTGGATGGAGACCGGAATGAAGATCGTCAGGAGCGGATCGGCCGCCTGGAGCGGCGGCATCAAGGACGGCAAGGGCTCCATCTCCACCGAGAGCGGCGCGCTTCAGGACTACCCCTATGGCTTCGCCAGCCGCTTCGAGGGCCAGCCCGGCTCCAATCCGGAAGAACTGATCGCCGCCGCGCATTCGGCCTGCTTCACCATGGCTCTGTCGCTGGTGCTGGGCGAAGCGGGGCTGCGCGCCGACCGCATGGACACCTCGGCCAAGGTCACGCTCGAGCAGGTCGACGGCGGCTACGCAATCACCGCCTCGCATCTCGTCCTGAAGGCCAAGATCCCGGGCGCCGACCAGGAAACCTTCGAGAAGCTGGCGGCCGGCGCGAAGGCCAACTGCCCCGTCTCCAAACTCCTGAACGCGGAGATCTCCCTGGACGCCAGCCTGGTCGAGTAGCCCGCCCCCCAACGGCGACAGACCTCGACCATCGTCGTGGTAGGAACGAACGCCGAAATGTGGAGGCTGAGCCGCAAAGGCGAGCCGCCTACGCGGTTCGGGAGACGCCCTCATGTTCGTCCATGTCCTCGCTCTCGTGGCGTCCTTGGCTGGCGCGCCGCTGACGCCGCCGCCGGAGCAACCATCGGCGGTCGCCAGCGGGCCGGCGACGATCCCGCTATGGCCCCGCGGCGCGCCCGGCGCGGAGCAGCGGTCCCGAGAACCGGAGATCGTGGAGAACACCTATGTGCGCAATGTCCACAGCCCATCCCTGACGGTGTTCCCGGCCGCCCCGCGCCATGCCACGGGCGCGGCGATCATCGTCGTGCCGGGCGGCGGCCACCGCATGCTCGTCTTCGTCAATGAAGGCGTCGGGCCGGCCAAGGCCCTCAACCGCTATGGCGTCACCGCCTTCGTCCTGAAATACCGCCTGGCGCGTGAGGCGGGATCGACCTATGCGATCGACCGCGACGCCGCCAGCGACCTGCGCCGGGCGATCCGCTGGGTGCGCGCCAACGCCGCTCGATATGGCGTGGACCCTCGCCGCATCGGCGTGATGGGTTTTTCAGCCGGCGGCGAACTGGTCTCGCTGGTCGCCGACAACCCTGCCCCGCCCCAGCTGGCCTCGACCGATCCCCTCGACGCGGTCAGCGCTCGCCCGGACTTCCAGGTGCTGGTTTATCCCGGCCCCCTGGGTGTCCCCGCTGGAGCCGTGGCTGGAGCGCCGCCGGCGTTCATCACCGCCGGTTCCCTGGACCAATGCTGCGCCGAGCCGGCCATGACCCTCTACAGCCAGTTGCGCAAAGCCGGCGTCTCGGCCGAACTGCATCTGTTCGCCGACATGGACCACGGCTTTAACATCGCCGCCCACTCCGAGAGCCTGTCGATCCTGCACTGGCCCGACCGGCTGGCCGACTGGTTGAGCGACGGCGGCTGGCTGCACGAACGGCCTGTGACGGAGCCGAAACCCTTCAAACCCTGAAGGATCGCCCCCCTTCTGGCCAATTCGCGGAACTGGCGCCGCGATGCGCCAGAACGGTCGCGGGAAAGTCGAATATCACTCAACCGCGACGCCTGGTCGCGGTGGCTGCGACGTTGATCTTAATAGATCTGGCAGGGCGGGACTGCCATCCTGGCGGCATGACGGCCATTGCTTGCCTCAAGATTTTCGTCGGCGAAGATCTACGCTTCGGCGACGCCGAGACCTTGGCCGCATTGGTGGCCAAGGTTGCTGGCGCGTATCTGGAAACCGCGTGGGTCTGGCCCAGGCGCTATGGCCTCGTGGCGTCCTATTCGTTCGTACTGGCCGATCCGCGGGCGACGCGCCTCGACGCCCGCGAACTTCAAAAGATGGCTCGCGACCTGCACGTCAAGATGTTCGGCGACAAGGGCGCGGGCGAGGTGACGCTGCTGATGTTTGAGGGTGACCAGACCGACGTGATGCGGTTCGCCAGCACCCAGGGCGAGACGCTGAAGGCGCTTCTGGCGGGTGACGACAATGGCGAATTCGCGGGACGGATCTGCAGAATTACGCCCGACGCCGTCACCAGTATCAAGCCGCCGGGCGGCCCCCTCGATGGCGCGCCGACGGCCGAAGAACTTGCAGCCATCCAGCCGGAACCTCCGCTCGGCGGAATTGGCGATCTTCTGGGCGCGCCTCAGCCGAACACCGGCTGGTGGGGCATCTACTACCTGACCAAGGAGCGTTTTGTCGGAAGCGGCGTCGACTGGCGCATGGCCTGGGACGATCTGCCTTTCGGGGCGGTCGAGGACGCGGACATCACCGCCCGTGACCTGGCTTGCCTCAAGGCGGCTCAGGCGCAGTTGTCCCATCTCGATCCTGGCTACATCTTCTTTCCGTTCAGCTTCTCGTCCTTGGTCAAGCCGTCGGTGCGCGAGACATATCGCGAGACCATCGCCAAGTTTCCCCGGGCGCTGCGTCCCCGCATGGCCGCCAGCGTCTACGACGTTCCGCGCGAACCGACCTATGGCGCGATCGGGCATATCCGGAACTTCCTGACGCCGAATTTCTCGCTGCTCGACCTGCATGTGCGCGATCCAGGCTTCCGGATAGACAGCCTGCCCGCAGGGGCCGTGCACAGCGTGACCCTGGTGCTGGAGGGCGCGGACGAACGCGCGCGATTGGCCGCGATCACGCGCTTCCTCAAGGACGCGTCGACCTATCGCGCCAAGCGGGTCTGGCAAGGGGTGGCCATGGTCAACAGCCTGAAGGAGCTGGATCTGTGTCGCCAGCTCAAGGCGCCCTTCCTCAGCGGCCCCATGGTCGCACCGCTGACCAAGGCGCCGACTGGCGAAGTCGCCTGCCCCGCGATGAACCTGCCCTATCGCTCCCGCCTCGAGAGAACGCCGCAACGGCTCAGTTGAAGAGCGCGGTCAGACCCAGCAAGCCACAGTTTGGATCGTTCGCGAGATAGAGCGGGATGTCGCGAAGGTAATCCGTCATCCGCCCCTTGGCCTCGAAGCGGTGACGAACGATCGCGCGGTCCAGAAGGTCGCCCCACGAGAGCACCGTCCCGCTGATGACGTAGACGCCGCCTCGCGCGCCGACGGTCAGCGCCAGGTTGCCGCAAACGGCGCCCAGCCAGCCCGAAGCCAAGGCGAAGGTCTCGCGGGCCACGGCGTCGCCACGCTCGGCGGCCTCTCGCAGCGCTTGCAGATCGGTCGGCCGCCCCGGCGTCCCGGAAAGGGTCGACACCGCCAACGCCACGTCGAGCAGCCCATCGCCAGAGAGAACATGCTCGGCCGAGATGTGACCGTGCATGCGACGCAGCACGCCGATCACCTCGGCTTCACGGTCGTTGGCTGCGGCCAGATCCGCGTGCCCGCCCTCGGCGGCGGCGGCTGTCCAGCCGACGAAGCCATCGGGATAGAGGATGGACATGCCAACACCGGTTTCGGACGGCCCGATGGCCCCGGCGGGCGCGTCCCGATACGGCGCGCCGCCTCCGATCGGCTCTAGGACCTCCTGCTCCAATAGCGGCACGGCCAGGGCCCGGGCGGTGAAGTCGTTGACGAGATGCAGCCGATGAAGTCCAAGCCGCTCGGCGATGACGTCGCTCTCCAGGCGCATGTCAGCATGGGTGAGCTTGATGACGCCGTCGAGATTGGGGCCTGGCGCCGCGACGGCCGCGCCCATAATGGGCCACGGAGACCGCGCCGCCATCGACGCCAGCACATCGATCAGGTCGTCCTGGGTGGCGCAGTCGACGACGCTGACGGCGGCGGGCGCTCGCCCAGGCTCGGCCAGTCCGATGCGGGCCTGAGCGCCGTCCACGTCGGCCACGAGAACATGGGCGGCGGGATCCTTGGACGCGATCATCTGTCGTCCTCCTAACGGCGCGCGCCACAAGGCGGCTCACCTCCGCAAGAGCCTCGCCAAAGTCGGGCCGTCCGCCAAGGCGCCTTGGTGTCGCAAGCGACCCGGCCCCGAAGGGCCGGATCACCCCTTGATCAGAAGTCGAACCGCGCGCCGATCCCGTAGGTGGCGGGCGCGCCAACCAGCCGGGCGGCCCCGTTCAGCTCGGGGAAGTAGACCTTGTCAGTGATGTTGCGACCGTAGGCGTAAAGCGTCCAATTCGACGGGGTGGCGAGGTCCAGGCGGGCGTTGACAAGGGTGTAGGCCTTGGCCGTGTTTCCCGGCGTGGCGTTCAGGCGATTGGATTCCTCGCCGTGGTGGGTGACGCCGACGCGGCTGCGCAGCGACCAGCCTTCCTTCAGCGCGACGCTGTGGTTCAGCGCCACGGTGGCCGACACGTCCGGCGCGCCGGGCAGCGGGTCGCCGACCGTCTGCAGCACCTCGGCCACGCGGTTGGAGCTGAACGACAGGACCTCGGTGTCTAGCCAGGCGGCGGTGGCGTCGAAGGTCAAGGCCTGGTGCTCGGTTCGCAGCAGTTGGGCGCTCAGCGCGACTTCGACGCCCTGGCTCTTGGCCTTGCCGACATTGGCGCGACCGTTGGTGTCGTTTGCCAGACGCGTCGTCGCCTGAAGTTCGCTGAAGCGGTAGTTGAACGCATCCAGCGCCAGTCTGAGGCGCGGCGTGGTCCAGCGCAGGCCGGCCTCATAGGCGCGCACGGTCTCCGAGGCGAACGGCTTGGTCTCGGCGACGGTGAAGATCGAGGTGCCGTCGAAGCCGCCGCCGCGATAGCCCGTCCCAGCGGACACGAAGACGTTCAGGGCGGAGGTCACGTCGTACTTGACGGTCAGACGGCCCGAGACGTTGTCATCGTCGAACTTCTCGTCCCACGAGAACGGATTGGTGGTGGCGAAAGTCGTCGTGAACGTGCTGATGCCCCACGGATTGTGGTCGACGTTCCGGCCAACATAGTGGGCGTTGTCGCGCGTGTAGCGCAGGCCCGCCGACACTTGCAGGCGCTCGATCGGGTGATAGTCGGCCTGGCCGAACAGGGCGAAGCTGTTGCGCTCCTGCCGGTGCAGATTGTCGTAGTTCGTCAGGGCCGAGTAGCTGATCCAGTTGGTGTCGAACTTGACGTCGTCGGTCACGTAGAAGGCGCCGGCGATCCAGTCCAGCTTGCCGCCGGTGTCGTCGGCCAGGCGCAACTCCAGCGACGACTGGCTGAGCTTCTCATTGGCGTCGAAGTAAGAGGCCGGATACGGCGAGCCGTCGCCATTGCCCTTCACCGCGCGCTTGCTGCCCTGCCAGCCGCCCACGGCGGTGAAGTTCAGGTTCTCGCGAACCTTGTGGCTGAAGGTGGCCGAACCGCCGTAGATGTCGATGCTCTGGGTCGGATAGCCAGTCGAATAGAATTCGTACGGATCGTCGTTCTCGCCAGCGTTGGCGATCGTGGCGTCACGCGCCCGTGAGATGCGATCGTACTGGCGCGTGTCACCGCGATCGCGACTGCCGAAGAGCTTCACGACAAGATCGCTCTCGGGGGCCATCTTGAAGTCGAAGGTGGCGCGGCCGGCGAACAGATCCTTGTCGCCAAAGCCTTCGCGCCGACCGGGATCGGCCAGAGGCGGAACCTGGGTCTGAACCACGCCCTTGACCGACGGGCGATAGCCGGCGAGCAGCCCAGCGCCCGCTCCGTCCATGAAGCCGCCGCCGTTCTGGGCGAGAACCGCGAGGCGGACGCCGAGGGTTTCGCTGACCGGGCCGCCCACCGAGGCCTCCACCTCGGTGTAGTCGTAGCTGCCGTACTCGATGCGGCCGGTTCCTTCGACGACGTCGCCGGGACCACGGGTGATGGCGTTGATGACGCCGGCCGTGGTGTTTCGGCCATAGAGCGTGCCCTGCGGACCTTTGAGCACCTCGATACGATCGAGGTCGAATAACGGCATACCCAGATAGGCGTTCGAGGTCTGGTAGACGCCATCGACATGCAAAGCGACCGAGGGGTTGCCGTTGGGCTTGTAGTCGTCGGCGCCGCCGATGCCGCGGATGCTGATCAGGCCGTAGTTGGTGCCGCCGAAGGCGTAGTTGACCGAGACGCCCGCGACCTGATCGACCAGGTCGACGACGTTGGTGATACCGCGACGCTGAGCGTCGCCGCCTTCGACGACGGTCACGGCGATGGGAACGTTCTCGATCCGAGCCGAGCGCTTCTGGGCGGTGACGACGACTTCTTCTAGTTCGGCGACGACCGGATTTTCCTGCATCGTAATCAGGAAGGTGCGCGGGCCGGTCATGGTCGCCTTGAGACCGGAGCCGGCCAGCAAGTCACGTAGCGCCTCGGTCGGCGCGCGCGTCCCAACCACGCCGTTGGCGCGCTTGCCCTTCACCAGGTTCGACGCATAGAGCACCTGAACATCCGCCTGCTTGGCGAAGGCCGGCAGGGCCAGCTCCAGCGGCTGAGTCGGCAGGGAAAACGCCACCGGCGGCGCGGAAGCCTCCTGGGCCAGAGCGGGCGCGGCCGCGCCAAGGATGGCGGCGGCGCAGCAGGCCATCAGGCCGCGCCGAAGACCGGCGGCGTGGGAAACTCGGTTCGTCATCGTGCATTCCTAGGCAGTCGCCGGCCCCCGTCGACCGATCATCCCCAGGAACTGCGCCGGTGCCGAAAGCCTCATCCTGTCTTGAAAATTTCATCGACCGCGAGGCGGCCGCGCCGGTCATTCGGCGATTTCCCAGGTCGTCTCGTCGACCTGTCGCACCCGCAGGCCAAAGCCCGCCTGCAAGGCCTGGGCGAACTCGCGGGTCCCGTCATAGCGGAACGATCCGGATATCCGGATGGCGTCCAGACGGGTGTCGGCGGCCAGAGACAGCCGGTCTCTGGAATACCGGTTGAACGCCGCGACCACCTGGGCGAGCGCGGCGTCGCTAAAGACCAGCCGACCTTCGCGCCAGGCGGTGAGCTCGTCGACATCGGCCGCCGCCACACGCTGAGCGCCAGTCGGTCCGGAGATCATCTGACCGGTCGTCAGCCGTCGGCTCGCGCCCTCGTCGGTGGCGACGTCGAGCGCGCCGTCCTCGATCAGGATTTCCGCGGTCTCGCCTCGCCGGGTCACCTGGAAGCGACCGCCGTCGCCCTGGGCGTGCTGATCGCCCGCGACGACCTGGAAGGGCCGTCCAGGGGCCGAGCGCGCGTCGAAATAGGCTTGCCCCTCGATCAGGCGCACTCGCCGGCGACGCTTGTCGTACTGGACGCGCACGGTCGATAGCGGGGCCAGGGTCACGCTCGACCCATCCGGCAGCGGCGCGGTCAGGCGCTCGCCGGCGCCAGTGCGGATCGTCGCGCCGGCCGCGCTGGCCACCATCAGCGCCGCGCCGCTGGCGCAGGCCGTCGCTGCGGCGCCGGCCAGGCCAAAGATCGCTCGTCGACGGCTGACGCCCGAGGCGTCGCGCAGCGCGGCCGCCCGCATCGCCATCAAGCCAGGCGCGCCCCTGGCCGCGCCCAGGGTCGACCAGGCGTCGGCGGCCTCCTGGTAGGCGTCGGCGTTGCCGGGCGCTTCGAGCCATTCGAGGAAAGCCTTGCGATCCGCGGCCGTGAGCGGCCCTCGGTCGGCCTTGGCGAACCAGCGGGCGGCCTCGTCGTCGTCGGGGGCGAGCGCCATCAGTCCGGCTCCCGCAGCGCGCCGCGCAAGACGGCCATGGCTCGCACCAGATGCTTCTCGACGGCGCTGACGGAAATGTTCAGCCGGGCGGCGATCTGGGCGTGGCTCATGTCCTCGAACCGCCGAAGAATGACGACGGTGCGGGCCCGCGGGGACAGCGACTTGAGAGCGACCTGGATGCGCTCGAGACTTTGCCGCCCCCCGACGACGTCCTCGGCGCCGGGAAGATCGTCGGCCAGGTCGATCCGATCCAGGTCCACCGCGCTCAGCATCGGCCGCGCACGCTCCCGTTTGACCTTGTCGCGAAGCAAGTTCGCCGCCGCTTCGAACACGTAGCCGTCGACGCTCTCGAGGGTCATCAGGCCCGGGCGGCGCAGCAGCCGCAAGAACAGATCCTGCACCAGCTCCTCGCTATCGGGCTGGGAGCCCGTCCGCTGCCTGAAGTATCGCAGGAGCGGCACGCGCATACGCCGGGTGAGCGCCTCGAAGCGCTCGACGCCGGTCGACTCGCGCGAGGCGCCAGGGTCGGAGGCGGGCATGGACATGAGGCGGCCCATGCCAGCGCCTGACGACAATCGTGTGAAGCTTGTGGCGACCAGCCGCCCAGCGCCAACAGCCGCCTTGTCACGAGGGCGTCAAGCTTGGCCTCTAGGGACGTCCGCTACCAGCGTCGGGCAGGCGGATGTTTCGAGTCGATCCAGACAGGACCCGATGGTTCTTGCAGTGCGTCTTGCCGCATGAGCCAGCCCTCCGCGCCTGGCTGGCCTCGAAGCGTCGGCTGGGTGTCGATGTCGACGACATCATTCAGGAGACCTACACCGCCCTGGCCGCGAGAGGGACGGTCGAGGACATCGAGCATCCCCGCGCCTACATCTTCCGAATCGCGCACACGCTTGTGGTCAGGCATGTGCGACACGCCAGGATCGTCTCGATCCAGGTGAAGGAGGATCTGGAATGGAGCGACAACACCCCCTCGCCGGAACAGACCCTGATCGACCGAGATGTTCTCCGGCAAGTGGCGAACGCCATATCGGACATGCCGGGTCAGGCGCGGACGGCTTTCGTCCTCCGACGCGTGCATGGCCTTTCCCAGCGGGAGATCGCCAAGCGCATGAGCCTCTCGGAAAACACGGTGGAAAAGCACATCGGCCGAGGGTTACGTTTCCTGCTCGATCGCTTCAGGGATGACGGAAACATCCCTCTTCTCGCCTCTAACCCTTCAGACGCCCCCCTCCAGGACCCAACCTCCCTCGATGGTCGACCGCCAAACCAGCCAGAGCATCGACGACGACGCCGCGACGTGGGTGGCGCGTCGTGACCGCGCGCCGCTGACTCCGACCGAACAGGCGGAGTTCGACGCTTGGTTGGCGGGAGACGACCGCAGGCCCGGGGCGCTGATGCGTCTGCAAGCCATCGACCTGGCCAGCCGCGCGGCGGGCGAGCGCCACGACCTCCCCTTCCCGGCTTCGGTTTCCCGCAGGCGGATGCTGCTCTGGGGCGGCGCGAGCGCCGCCGCCGGCGTCGCTGGCCTGGCCGTGGCCCTACAGGCGCCGCGAGCCCAGGCCACGCAGCGCGGCGAGGTCCGCCTGGTTCCCCTGCGGGACGGATCGACCATGACGCTGAATACGAACTCGGTGGCCCGGGTGAAGTACGGGAATGATCGCCGGGTGATCGAGCTGATCCGAGGGGAAGCGTTCTTCTCGGTGGCGGGTGACGCGCTCCGACCGTTCCAGGTAGAGGTCGCCGGCCGCCGCCTCACCACCACCGCCAGCGGCGCGTTCCGCGTGAGCCGCCTGACCGACGTGCCGATCCTGGTGACGGTGCAACAGGGACAACTCGACCTGTCAGGCGGCGCGCTCGAACCCATGAGGCTGACCGCCAACAGCAGGCTTGAGCTGGTCGCCGGCCATCCCCCGACGGTGCAGCGGATCTCCGCGCGCGATGTCGAGCGCGACCTGGCCTGGCGCGAGGGCAAGATCGCCTTCAAGGGCGACACCCTGGAGGACGCCGCCCACGCCTTCGCCCGCTACGGCGATCCGCGCGTGGTCATCGCCGATCCGGCCCTGGCGCGCGAGCCGATCACCGGTCTCTTCGCCGCCAACGATCCGGCGGGCTTCAGCCGCACGGTGGCCTTCGCCCTGGACGCCACCGCGACCCGGCGCGGTAACGAGATCGTCCTCTCCCGCTCCAGTTCCCAATAAAGTTTTGTGACGTCTGGCGGAGTTCCGACGCCATCGCCCTCTTAGCCGCCGAAACGCCGATTTCAGTTCGACGGCGCACGGGGCGAATGACGATGATCTCCTACAAGACCTTGCTTCACTGTGGCGCGGCCGTGGTGGTTTGCGTTGGCGCGCAGGCGCACGCCCAGGCGCGTCGGTTCGACATTCCCGCCCAGCCGGCGATCACAGCGATCCCGGAATTCGCCCAGCAAGCCCAGATCCAGGTCATCGCCCCGGCCCGCGACCTGGCTGGCGTCAACACCCTGGCTGTCAGCGGCGAGATGGACGTTCGCGCCGCCCTCCGCCAGCTGATCTCGGGCACGCCGTTGCGCATCGCCCGCGACGAGGGCGCGATCATCACCTTGCGCTCGAGCGCCCGCGCGCCAGCCGGAAAACCCGGCGGCCTCTCGGGGCGGGTCCTTGATCCGCTGACGGGCCAGTACATGGCCAACGCCGCGATCCGCGTCGTCACCGCCGATGGGGAGCGCCGCATCGACGCGGCCGGCGAGCGCGGCGAGTACCGGCTGATCGACCTTCCCTCCGGCGCGGCCGAGGTCACGGTCAGCTTCACGGGCTTCGCCGACCGCACCCTGTCGGTGACCATCCAGCCGGGAAAGACCGTCCAACTGGATTTCGAACTGGCGCGCTCGGGCGAACCGGCCGCGGTGCAGGTCAGCGAGGTCGTGGTTTCCGGCGGCTTTCGCGACGGCGACGCCCGCGCCATCATGAGCCAGCGCAACGCCATGGACATCAAGAACAGCCTGTCCTCGGAATCGTTCGGCTCGATCTCTGAAGGCAATGTCGGCGAGTTCATCAAGTGGATGCCCGGCGTCGACACCGAAGGTGAAGGCGACGACACCGTCCGTTATGTCCGTCTGCGCGGCTTGCCGCCGGAATACACCTCGATCACCGTCAACGGCGTCAGCTTGGCCGCGGCTGACGGCAACGCCGGCTCGTCGACGTCGCGCTCGTTCAGCTTCGAGCAGGTGTCGCTGAGCAGCATCGACGCCATCGAGATCTCCAAGACGGTCAGCGCCGACGTCGACGCCAACGCACCCGCAGGCACGATCAATCTGCGCACCAAGCGCGCCTTCGACCGCAAGGGCCGACGCATCGTCGCCCAGGTCAGCGGCGTCACCCACTCAGACCTGTGGAACGACAAGATCACCGGGCCGGGCGACGGTCGCCGCGACGGCAAGGTGCTGCCCAACGGCCAGCTGGAATATTCCAACGTCTTCTTCGGCCGACGCCTGGGCGTGGTGGCCAGCATCAGTCACTCCAAGACCTATTCGGAGATGGAGCAGGCCTTCTATCCCCGCAGCTACGAGCCGAACGACATCAGCCCGCAGCCCCTGGCGACGACGACCATCAACGCGCACATGCGGGCCCAGAACACCACTCGCACCGCCGCCTCCCTGACCTTGGACTTCAAGGCCGCCGACAACCTGATCCTGTCCCTGGCGACGATGTACAACACCGCCTACCTGTGGTCGGGCCAGCGGACCGAGGTCTTCACCACCGGCGCCAGAACCTACGGCGTGGTCGGCGATCCGGCGGTCGACTTCACCACCAAGCGCCCCGACGCCAGCATCGGCGTCACGGCCCAGTCGAACATGATCTCAAAGCGCGGCGATGGCCTGACTGTCGTCCCCAGCTTCGAATATCAGGGCCGTCGCTTCGTCCTGGACGGCAACCTCTCCTATTCGGACTCCAACAGCCGCTACGATCCGCTGGGCAAGGAAGGCGCGATCTTCAGCCTGGTGAATTCTCCCTCGGCCGGCGGTAACTTCACCGCCACGCGGGACGGCCTGGGCAAGCAGAACTGGTCGATCGTCCAGACCAGCGGCGACGACTGGAGCAATCCGGCCAGCTATACGCGCCAGACAGCCGCCATCGTGATCAACAGCCAAGACGGCCGCGCCGCGCGCACCGAGATGAGCGGCGCGGCGCTAAACCTCGCCGTCAAGGCGCCGTTCAAGTTCGCGCCGGTGACCTTCAAGACCGGTCTGAAGGCGAAGCGCGCCGTCTACGATTACAAGAACGAGCGCGTCGCCCACCAATACCGCTATGTCGGCCCGCTGAGCGTGGCCCAGTTCATGACCGAGAACGCCAGCCCAAACGAACTGTCGTTCGACGGTCTCGACATCCGATACGCGTCCAAGTCGGGCTCGGCCAAACTGTACATGCCCAGCAACGCCAAGATCGGTCGGCTCTTCCTCGACCACCCCGAGCAGTTCCAGAACACCATCACGGCGGCCAACTACTATACGGCCTATATCGAGAACACGCGTCACTTCGAGGAGGACACCAACGCCACCTACGTCATGGCGACCTCCGAGCTGAACGATCGCCTGACCGTCCGCGCCGGCCTTCGCTGGGAAGAGACCAAGACCCGGGCGCGCGAGTGGAACCCGCTGACCGCCGACGAGACCCGCGCCGCCGGCTTCGCCGTGTCGCCCTCCACCGGACGCGCCACGACGATCGACGGCGTCAAGTATCAGTACCAGTCGCGGCCCCAGATCGACCGCAAGGGGTCCTACGACTACTTCTTCCCCAGCGCCTCGCTGAAGTTCGCCATCAACGCGGATACCGATCTTCAGGTCGGTTACAGCCGCACGATCCGCCGGCCCGAGGTCAATGTCCTGGCCGGCGTGTGGTCGATCAACGACGAGGCCATGCTGGTCACCGCGCCGAACCCGGGCCTCAAGCCCGAAATCTCGGACAACCTGTCGATCCGTGTGGCGCGCTATTTCGAGCCGGTCGGCCTAGTCTCGCTGAACTATTTCCAGAACGACGTGAAGGGCCTCTTCCAGTCCGAGGACCTGACCGCCGACGAGTTCGGCTACACCGGCGGCGAGTACGCCAACTACACCTTCCGGACCACGCGGACGGTCTCGGGCGACTCCATCAAGATCCGGGGCATGGAGGCCGAGTTCACCCACGCGCTGGACTACCTGCCCTCCCCGCTGAATGGCCTGACGGTGCGCGGCTCGTACACCTATCTCGATCCCGGGGAGCCCATTCCGCTGTCCGCCAAGCACCTGACCTCGCTGGTCCTGGCCTACAAGAAAGGGCCGTTCAGCCTGAACCTCAACACGCTCTGGACCGGCCGCAAGCTCAACAGCGTCTCGACCGGTTCGTATATCGCGCCGCGCGTGGACATGTTCGTTTCCGGCGCCTACGCCATCCGCAAGGGCTGGCAAGTGTTCTTCTCGGCCCGCAACCTCTTGAACGAGCCGACCAACATCATGCTGCCCGGCGTCCAGACCTCGGCCGGCCCCGTTCCGGACCACGCCGGCGACTACCGCCACTATGGCAAGACCGCGACGCTCGGTCTGCGGGCGGTGTTCTAGCTATGAACGGTTTCGACAAGCGCGACCTCAGCGCGCCCGGCGGTGGAGCGTCCGCCTTGGCGCGGTTCGCGGTCGAGGCTGGACTTCCAGGGTTGCAGGGCGCCTGAAAGCCGATCGGAGGGCTCTAGGCGCGCGCCACGCCCAGTTCGCACCAGCCCAAGGGTCTGGGCGCCTTGGGCATATAGAACGTCTTAAGCTCTTCGATCACGAAGCCCGCGGCGGCGATCGCCGCGCCGACCGGGCGGGTCAGGTGGCAGCCGCCGGCCAGCGGCGTCCAGAACGGCTCGATGCGCCTCTGCCAGCGCGCGACCTTGGGATCGGGCGCTAAACCGTGCTCGCAAAAGACGAATTGGCCGTCCGGCTTCAGAACGCGCCGGGCCTCGGCCAACACGGCGCTGGGCGCGTGGACCGAGCAGAGGGTGAAGGTGCAAACGACAGTGTCAAAGCTGTGGTCGTCGAATTCCAACTGCTCGGCCACGCCCGCCAGGACGTCGACCTTGAGACCTTCAGGGCGTGGAGCCGCCAAC
>NZ_DATFAV010000190.1:0-16300 GCF_035254145.1 Caulobacter sp.
GTGATCGAACCCGGCTTGCACAGCACTTGGCCGCGCTCGACGTCTTCACGCTTGGTGCCGCGCAGCAGCACGCCCACGTTGTCGCCGGCTTGACCTTGGTCCAGCAGCTTGCGGAACATTTCGACGCCCGTGCAGGTCGTCTTCTGGACCGGACGGATGCCGACGATCTCGACTTCCTCGCCGACCTTGACGATGCCGCGCTCGACGCGACCGGTGACCACGGTGCCGCGGCCCGAGATCGAGAACACGTCTTCCACCGGCATCAGGAACGGCAGGTCGACCGGGCGGTCGGGCTGCGGGATGTAGGCGTCGACTTGCGTCATCAGCTCGAGGATGCGGTCTTCGCCGATGGCCGGGTCACGGCCTTCGACGGCGGCCAAGGCCGAGCCCTTGACGATCGGAATGTCGTCGCCCGGGAACTGGTAGCTCGACAGAAGTTCGCGAACTTCCATCTCGACCAGCTCGAGCAGCTCTTCGTCGTCGACCATGTCGACCTTGTTCATGAACACGACCAGGGCCGGCACGCCGACCTGACGGGCCAGCAGGATGTGCTCGCGGGTCTGCGGCATCGGGCCGTCGGCGGCCGAGACCACCAGGATCGCGCCGTCCATCTGCGCCGCGCCCGTGATCATGTTCTTCACATAGTCGGCGTGGCCGGGGCAGTCGACGTGAGCGTAGTGACGGTTCTGCGTCTCATACTCGACGT
Source organism: Caulobacter sp. (assembly GCF_035254145.1). GTDB lineage: Bacteria > Pseudomonadota > Alphaproteobacteria > Caulobacterales > Caulobacteraceae > Caulobacter. The sequence goes on from NZ_DATFAV010000190.1 coordinate 707, forward strand.
GCGCGGTGTTGATCGTGATGCCGCGGGCCTTTTCTTCCGGCGCGGCGTCGATGTCGGCGTAGTTCTTGGCGGTCGCGCCGCCCGTCTTCGCCAGCACAATCGTGATCGCGGCCGTCAGCGTCGTCTTGCCATGGTCAACGTGACCAATGGTGCCGATGTTGCAGTGCGGCTTGTTACGTTCGAACTTTTCCTTGGCCATCGTCTCTACCTTCGCGCCGGCGGCTGTTGTTGGGAAGTAACTCTTAGGGAGCTGGAGCGGGTAGCGGGAATCGAACCCGCATCCTCAGCTTGGAAGGCTGCTGCACTACCATTGTGCTATACCCGCCCAGTAACCCAATGGGTGGCGCCCAATGGGGGTAGCGGGGTCGCGATCGGCTCCCGGTCTCTGGCTCTGGGACACCCTTCTTGCCTTAAGACCGGCCTGCCGTCGGAACGCGTCGCGTGCATGGTGGGGGAAGTAGGACTCGAACCTACGAAGGCTGACGCCAGGGGATTTACAGTCCCCCCCCTTTGCCACTCGGGACATTCCCCCAAGCACGCGACGGAGTTCCGAAGCCGGCGGCCTTTATCCGTTTCGACGACCAACGGCAAGCCGTTGAACTTCGAAGTGGAACAAAAGCTTCTTTGGCCGGTGACGGACGGTGCTAAGAGCAGCGCCGGCCGGCCCGAGAAACCCTTGGGGCCCCAAATCGGAGCGCGTCTTATAGTGTCCTCTCATTCCGAACGCAACGACCGGAAACGCCCTTCTGCGCCAGGACGCGATTTTCGTTCCAAGCCACGGAAACAGAACGACTTTTCTCGTGGCCAAGGCGACGCCAAGGATTGGATCTGGGGAACTCACGCCGTCGAGGCGGCCCTTTCCAACCCCCACCGCCCCGCTCCCAAGCGCCTTCTGGCGACCCCGGATCGCGCCAAGCGACTCGCGCCGAATCTCCAGGCCCTCGCCTGCCTGCAGGTGATGGAAGGCCAGGAGATCGCCAAGCAGCTGCCGCAGGGCGCCGTGCACCAGGGCCTGGCCCTGAAGATCGACGAGCCCGAGGCCCTGTCGATCGCCGAACTGGCGAGCCCGGCCAAGGGCTTGCTGGTCATGCTGGACCAGATCACCGACCCGCAGAACATCGGGGCCATCTTCCGCTCGGCCGCCGCGTTCGGGGCCAAGGGCGTGATCCTGCAGGACCGTCATGCGCCCGTCCTGTCCGGCGTACTGGCCAAGACCGCCGTGGGCGCCGTGGACAAGGTTCCTCACGCGCGCGTCGTCAATCTCTCGCGCGCGCTCGAGGAGCTGGCCGAACTGGGCTGGCGCGCCGTGGCCCTGGCGGGCGAGGCCGAAGAGAGCCTGGAAGCCGTGCTGGACGATCAGGCCACCGTGCTCGTCCTCGGCTCGGAAGGTGAAGGCGTGCGCCGGCTGGTGGCCGAGCACTGCGACGCCCTGGGCAAGATCCCCATGCCGGGCGGCTTCGAAAGCCTGAACGTCTCGGCCGCCGCGGCGATCGCGCTCTACGAGGCGTCCAAGGTTCGCGCCCGTAATCCGACCGCCTAGCGGTCGGAGAAGCCTTCGCGGAGGGCGGCGGTCGTTTTGCGCCTTGCATCCCCCCGCGCGTCATCCCATTGAGGGCGCATGTTCGAGACGCTGATGGCCCACCTGGGCGGGTTGCAGGGACCGCTGACGGCCCTGTTGCAGGTCATGATGATCGACCTTGTCCTGGCCGGCGACAACGCGGTGGCCGTGGGCTTGGCCGCGGGCGGCCTGCCGATCAAGGATCGCAAGAAGGTCATCCTGTACGGCCTGGGCGCGGCGGTCGTGCTGCGGATCAGCTTCGCCCTGATCACGACCTGGCTGCTGGGCGTCATCGGTCTTCTGCTGGCCGGCGGCCTGCTGCTGCTGTGGGTCTGCTGGAAGATGTGGCGCGAGCTGCGCGAGCAGGCCTCGCACGATCAGGCCGACGCCGTGGCCTGCGTCGATGGCGACCCCGCCACCGAACCGCGTCCGCGCCAGCCCAAGTCGTTCAAGCAGGCTTTCGTCCAGGTGCTGATCGCCGACGTCTCGATGTCGCTGGACAACGTTCTGGCCGTCGCCGGCGCGGCCCGCGAGCATCCCGCCATCCTGATCTTCGGCCTCTTGCTGTCGATCATCCTGATGGGCGTGGCCGCCAGCGCCATCGCCAACCTGCTGCACAAGCACCGCTGGATCGGCTTCATCGGCCTGGCGATCGTGCTCTATGTCGCCGTGCACATGATCTGGGAGGGCCATCGCAGCGTGGTCATGGATCTCAACCAGACCGCCGTCTACAACGCCGCCGCCCCGGCCCCGCTGGACATTAGTCCGGACGAGCTGGCCAGGCACAACAAGCACAGATAGCCGACTACCGTCCCGGCAGGGGCGGCATGTCCAGGCGACGCAGGTCGGCCATCTTCACGTAAAGCCGCAGGATCGCGTGATGCCGCGCGGTGTCTTCCCTGGCCTCGACCGCCTCGTGCAGGCGGATCAGCGACTCGCGCAGCCTGGCGTTCGTCGCGTCCAGCGCCGAGATCGTCAGGTCCGCCGTCTCGGCGACCTCGTCGATCGGATAGTCGCCCGCCGCCTCGGCCAGCATGGCGCGAATGGCCGCGTTCTCGGTCACCCGCGCCGCCGCGCCCCGCTCGGCCTCCTGGGCCGCCAGCAGTGACAGCAGCGCCACCACCGCGACCTTGCCGGCCATGAACTCGCCCTGCTGCTCGGGCGGCCCCGGGTCGATCATGCACATGAAGTTGCCGACCAGGATGTCGGGCAGACTGGGCGTCATGACAAATTCTCCAGGCGCATCAGGGCCGCGGCCAGGATCTCGTCGTGGCGGCGAGCCGTGTACCAGCCCGAGATCGCCAGCACGGGATCGGTGAAGCCGCCGTCGCGATATTCCTTGGCCGCCGAGGTCCAGATCGCCTGGCCCTTCACGGCGTTGAACAGACTCCACCAGGCCAGGGCGGCCTCGTCGATCTCAAGGCCGCTGGTCCGTCGCCAGATCGCCAGGGCCTCGTCGCGCGGCAGCATGCCCGAGACCTTGTCGGCCTCGTAGTGGCCCCACAGAGGATCCAGGGCCCAGCCCAGGTCCTCGAGGGGATCGCCCAGATGGACCATCTCCCAGTCGAGGATCGCCAGGATCTTGCCGGCGCCGTCATGCAGGAAATTGCCGGTGCGGTAGTCGCCATGAACCACGCGGACCGCCTGGGCCGGCGGCGGCGGGCGGCGACGCAGGGCGCGGATCGCCGCCCAGACGATCGGCTGCGGATGCTGCTGGTCGACCTCGATGACGCCGGCCCAGTGGTCGAGCGCGATCCGCCAGCAGTCCTCCGGCGCGGGACGCTCGGCCGATCTGGCCAGCGGCAGCGCGTCTGGATCAGCCGAGGCGATGACGCCCAGGATCGAGAAGAACTGCTCGCCGATCGCCCGGGCGTGCTCGCCATAGGGAATGACGGTGAACGGCGAGGCGGCGGTCCCGCCCTCGACCCGCTCCATGATGAAGAAGGGCCGTTCCAGCTCCGCGCCCTCGGCCTCCATGGCGATGGGGCGCGGCGCGGGCAGTCGGTCGTGGAAACTTTCCAGCGCCAGATATTCCAGGCTGCGGTCGGTCTCGATCAGGCTGCCGGGCGGATCCCGCCGCAGGATCAGGGGACGCGTTTGACCGTCGGTCTTGGCCGTGAACCGATAGGTCTCGCGGCTAGCTCCGCCGGGAATGCGCGAGAGGTCGGCCACGCTGACCGGGCGCTCCCAGACCCGCGAGAGGTACGCCTCCAGGCGTTCGGCCAGGCCGCTCAAGACGCCATATCCAGGATCGAGGCGAAGCCGGAGGGCGCGTGCGGACCGATCGCCAATTGCTCGAAGACGCCCCTGCCCTTTCGCGTTCGCCCGGCGCCGTCGACATAGGTGACGTCACTAAGCGCCTGCACGTGCAGATGCTGGGGCGTGGCGCGGTCGAGATCGGCGGTGACGAAGTCTTCGCGCTCGACCTTCAGGGGTCCCTGATTCATCCCGTGACCCCAGACAGGGTGGGTGTAGCCCAGTCCCAGCATGAAGAACTCGCGGCGCGGCTGAACCGTCACCGTTCCGTCGGGCCCGAAGTCCAGCGTGGCGCCCGAGGCGTGGCGGGTCCCGCTCTTCCAGGCGATGGCGTAGGAGGCCTCGCCAAACTCGCCGAACGCCTCCTCGCGACCGCCGTCGGCCAGCCACAGAGCGCGGCGGTTCCAGGCTCGACCGAGCTCGTCGTCATTGGTGTGGAAGAACAAGCCGCCGTCCTCGAAATTGCAGGGGGCCCACAGCCAGAAGAACTGCGGCAGGGCCGGCGGGGCCAGGTCTTGGGAGTCTCGCGCCCCGACCGGGCGCACGCCCCAGGACCGGTCGCGGGTGCCGACGAAGCCATCGACGCTGGTTCGAACGCCATCGACCTCGATCCAGCCAGAATAGCGGCCGTTCTGGGTCAGGCGCGTGTAGTCCATGAACGCGCGAGGCCCGTTGCGGCGGATGAAACGCGGCTCCTCGATCGGGAAGGCCCGGCCTTCGAAGACGATCTCGGCGGCGATCCCCTGCTCGGGCGCGGCCACGATCAGCTTCAAGCGGCGAAGCGGCTCCAGCACCGCGATGGAGATCGGCCCCACCGTCAGGTCCATGCGCTCCATCGCCAGCCAGCGGCTGGCGTGCAGGTTGACCTGCCTGCCGTCCTTCATCACGCAGAACGCCGCGTCGGCGATGTTCAGATGCGGATAGACGCCGAAGGCCGCGGCGAAGAACAGGTCCTCGCCGTCGCCCCCTCCTTGTTCTTGGGAGGCCGCGTAGCCGTTGAAGAAATAGCGGTCGTAGAAGTTCCGATCCGTCCCGGCGTAGGCCACGGGCTCGGGCGTCTGATGGATCGGGTAGTCGTCGCCCCAGGTGAGCGCCATGCCGTCCTCCCCTGTCCGCGCGGCGTTCTGGCGACGCCGCTTTACGTCCAGGTGAACAACGTTAAGGTCGCGCCCGACGATTGCAACGTTTCCGGAGCGTCAAGCGATGACGGCGTGGACTCCCAGGACCTGGACGGGACTGGCGGCGATAAGCGGGATGCTGGCCGTGGGCTTCGGCGCCTTCGCGGCGCATGGCGTGACCGCGCCCAAGCCTGTCGAGTGGCTGCATACAGGCTCGCAGTACCAGATGGCTCACGCCCTGGCCGTGCTGGCCGCCGTCTCCCTTCATCGGGCGGGCGCGCGGAGCATGGGCCTGGTCGCGGGCCTTTTCCTTTTCGGGACGCTGGTCTTCACGGGCTCGCTCTATGCCATGGCCCTGGGGGCGCCGCGGATCCTCGGGGCGATCACGCCGATAGGCGGTCTGTCGTTCATGATCGGCTGGGCCGTGCTGGCGTGGCGCGGCTTCACCTGGAACCCCGAAGCGCGCGATCAGGCCTGAACCTTCTTGGCGCCCGGCAGGGCCAGGAAATAGATCGACAGCGCAGACCCCACCAGACAGGCGAACATCACCGCGGCGACGGGCCTGGGGGTGCCGTCGTGCAATAGGCCGCCCGCCCATGAGGCCAAGGCCCCGGCGCCGAACGAGGCCGAGCCCATCAGGGCCGAGATCGAGCCCGCGCGGCGCGGATCCACGCTCAGCGCGCCGGCCATGGTGTTGCCTCCCATCAGCCCGTAGATCGACAGGGCGGCGAACAGCAGCGGCAGCACGGTCCATTGCCCGCCCACGCCGCTCCAGGCGGCGACGGTCAACAACAACGCCGCGACGATCGAGCCGACGCCGGCCTTGCGCAGGACCTGGTCCGGCGTGGAGCGCCGCAGCAGCCAGCGATTGATCTGGCTGGCCCCGATGATGCCGACCGCGTTGAAGGCGAAGATCAGGTTGAAGACCAGCGGCGAGTGGCCGTAGGTCCCCATCACCAGGTCCGGCGCGCTAGAAATGTAGGTGAACAACACCGCTCCGTTCAGCGCCCCGGCCAGCGCGTAGCCCGTCAGCCGACGCATGCCGAACAGCGCCACATAGGCGCGCAGCGGGTGTTCGGAGCGGGCGTGGGCGGCGGTCTCGGCGGAACGCGACTCCCGCAGGCTGAACATCGCCCAGGAGCCGATCGCCGCGGCGAAGATGACCAGGGTCCAAAACACGCCGCGCCAGCCGGCGAAGAACTGCACGACGCCGCCCAGCTGCGGGGCCAGAACCGGCGCCAGCCCCATGATCAGGGTCATCAGGGACAGGACGCGCGCGGTATCGGCATGGCCGAAGCGGTCGCGGACCACCGCCCGGGCGATCACCGGCCCCGCGCAGCCGCCCAGGGCCTGGACGAAGCGCGCGACGATCAGGGTCTCGATGTTCGGAGCCAGGGCGCATGCGACCGAAGCGGCCAGGAACACGCCGATCCCGATCAGCAGCGGCGGGCGGCGACCCAGGCGGTCCGACGCGGGTCCATAGATGAACTGCCCCACCGCCATCCCGGCGAAGAAGGCCGCCAGGGTCGCCTGGGTCTGGTCCGGTCCCGCGTGCAGCGTCCGACCGATCGACGGCAGGCTGGACAGATACATGTCGATCGACATCGGACCGAAGGCCGTCAGGGCGCCGAGCAGCAGGACAAGACGCCAGGGGACGGCGGCGGGCGGCGGAGCGGTCTCGGTCATCTTCGTTTTTTACGCGCGTTCGCCGCCAAGGGAACTCCCACCGCCAATTCCTGCTCGGCGCTTGCGCCTCTCTCGCAGTCGATCCAGGGTGAACACCAATCACATAAGATCCCCATTCCAGGGGAAGAGGGAGACGCTTGCTCATGACGGCCCCGCCCCTGCCCGCGCCGCAGTTCGCCGACGTCAACGGAGTCCGCCTGGCCTATTACGAGGCCGGTCCCCGCAAGGGCGTTCCGATCGTCTTCTGTCACGGCTTTCCGGAGCTGGCGTTCTCGTGGCGCCACCAGATCGCCGCCCTGGCGGCGGCGGGTCGCTGGGTGATCGCGCCCGACCAGCGCGGCTATGGCCTCACCCCCGGGCCAGAAGCGGTCGAAGACTATGACATGGAGCATCTGACGGGCGACCTCGTCGGCCTGCTGGACCACCTGGGCGTCGAAAAGGCGATCTTCGTCGGTCACGACTGGGGCGGCATCGTCGTCTGGGCTATGCCGCTGATGCATCCCGAACGCGTGGCCGGAGTCGTCGGGCTGAATACGCCCTTCACCCCGCGCCTGCCGCTGGATCCGATCGAGATGTTCCGCAACGCCTATGGCGAGGACATGTACATCGTCCACTTCCAGAAGCCCGGCGTCGCCGACGCTCAGCTGGGCGCCGACGTCGAGAAGACCATCCGCTTCTTCATGCGCCTGCCCAAGGGCACGCAAGATGACTTCGAGGCGCGCCCGGCCGAGCGCCGCAGCCTGGCGCTGCAGGACGCGCTGGTTCACTACGACCCCGCCACCGACCAGCAGCAGTTCCTGACGCCGGACGAGCTGGCCTTCTTCGTCGAGGCGTTCTCGCGGACGGGCTTTACCGGCGGGATCAACTGGTACCGCAACTTCACCCGCAACTGGGAGAAGGCCGAGAACCTGCCCCGCCGCATCGACGGAATCCCTTGCCTGATGCTGATGGCCGAACACGACGTGGTGCTGCCGCCGTCGATGGCCGATCGCATGGGCGACCAGATCGACGACCTGGAGAAGGTGCTGATCGAGGGCTCGGGCCACTGGACCCAGCAGGAGAAGCCCGCCGAGGTCAACGCCGCCCTGCTGGACTGGCTGGACCGGAGGTTTCCGCTGGGCGGTTAGGACGAACCAGCATTCATCTCAACAACACCGTCATTCCCGCCACAAGGGCGGGAATGACGAAAGGTGGGGGAGCGGATGGGTTGCCGATCCATCCTAGCTAAGGCGCGCGCTTCCCAAGCCAGCCTATCAAGAACTCTAGTTCTTGGTGCTCAGCAGCGCCTCGGCGCGGCGGCGCATGGCGGCGGCCAGCTGGAGCATGGCCAGGGCCGAGGTCTCGTCGCGCTCGGCGGCGCGCAGGCTGTAGACATTGGCCATGGCGAACAGCGCCTCGACGCGATCGACGCCCTCGGCGCCGAACATCTCTCCGATCTGGCGGTCCAGTTCGGCCAGCTGCCGAGGATTGAGCATCTCCAGCAGTTCTTCGTCGGAATAGTCTTCAGGGGCCGGCGGAATCATAACCTCAACATAGCGTTTCGCGCGCGGCGCGCACCCGTGGATCGCTGAAATTCTCGGCCTAGACCCGCAGCAACGGGGTGATCAGGTCGTCGAAACTCTCGGCGTCGAAGGCCCCCGCCCGGGCGTGCCGGATCACGCCCTGGCGATCGATCACGTAGGACGTGGGCACCGCCCCGCCGATGAGGCCGTAGCCCTTGCCCTTGAGCCGCCGGATCAGCGGAAACGACAAGGCTTCCGACAGGGGCTTCAGCTTGAAATTGGGCACGGAGTTTTCCGTGGCGATGGCGAAGATGTTCAGTCCCGATTGGGCGTGCCGGCGCATGTAGCTGTCCATGACGATCATTTCGGCCCGGCAAGGCATGCACCAGGTCGCCCAGTAGTTCAGAACCACGACCTGGCCCGCCAGCTGGGCCTGGGTGAGCGTCCGGGAATCGAAGGTCGTCACCTCGAAGGCGGGCGCCGGCGCGCCCAGCATCTCGGTACGTTCCCGCGACTTCCCAGCCGCCCGCGTCGACGACGCGAAACCGGCGCCGGCCAAGCCGGCCAGCATATCTCTGCGCTTGATCATGCCCACTCCCCGTCGCCTCAAGAGTGCGGCGCAAATGGGCTCAACTCAAGGCCGACACGCGACTTTGGCGATGATCCGTTCACAGGCGGATGCAAACCAAGTTAGGGTTAGCGCCATGGATCGTAACGCTTCCGCCGCCGCCATGAGTTCCGTCGGCCGTCGTGGTCTGTTCCGCGAGGTCGAGCCCTTCTCGTTCGGATGGATGCCGACCGGCGGGCCGCACGAGATCTACTACGAGGAATGCGGTAATCCTCGCGGCAAGCCCTGCGTGATCCTGCACGGCGGCCCCGGCGGCGCGGTCAATCCGACCATGCGGCGGTTCTTCGATCCGGCCAGATGGCGCATGACCCTGTTCGATCAGCGCGGCTGCGGCCGCTCGCGCCCGAACGCCAGCCTGGACGACAACACCACCTGGAGCCTGATCGCCGACATCGAGCGCCTGCGCGAGCATCTGGGCGTCGAGAAGTGGACCGTGTTCGGCGGCTCGTGGGGTTCGACCCTGGCCCTGGCCTACGCCATCGCCCATCCCGAGCGCGTCGACGGCCTGGTTTTGCGCGGCATCTTCCTGCTGACGGAGCGCGAGCTGCGCTGGTTCTACCAGGAAGGCGCCTCGATGCTGTTCCCCGACGCCTGGGAGCGGTTCCTGGCCCCGATCCCGCCCGAGGAGCGCGACGATCTGATGGCCGCCTATCACCGCCGGCTGGTGTCGACCGACCGACGCGTCCAGCTCGAGGCCGCCGCGGCCTGGAGCCAGTGGGAGGGCGACACGATCTCGCTGCGCGGCCCCGAGGCCCGTCCGCCCAAGTTCAACGAAGAGGATTTCGCGATCGCCTTCGCGCGGATCGAGTGCCACTTCTTCACCAACAAGGGATTCTTCGACCAGGACGGTTGGATCCTGCAGAACATCGGCAAGATCCGCCATATCCCCGGCTGGATCGTCCAGGGCCGCTTCGATGTGGTGACGCCGCTGGACAGCGCCTGGCGCCTGCACAAGGCCTGGCCCGAAGCGCGTTTCGACATCGTCTGGGACGCGGGCCACGCCTCGACCGAGCCGGGCGTCATCGACGGCCTAGTGCGGGCGACCGACGCGGCGCTGGGGGTTTAGAAGCGGTCATCCCGGCCAAGCGCGAAGCGCGCCGAGCCGGGACCGCCGGAAACTCTGAGCCTGTTGCGGTCCCGGGTCTTCGCTACGCTCCGCCCGGGATGACGGCCTCGTGGTTCTAAACCAGCGACCCCGTACCGCTGGTCACCTCGGTGTAGCGGTGCACGCGGACGGCCTGAACCAGGCCGAAGCCGACCATGACCGTCAGCATGACCGTGCCGCCATACGACAGCATCGGCATTGGCACGCCCACCACGGGGGCCAGGCCCATGACCATGGCCCCGTTGATCAGCACATAGAGCGAGAACGTCGCCGTCACCCCGGCCGCCGCCAGGCGTCCGAAGTGGCTGTGGCTGATCGAGGCGATCCGCAGGGCCATGAAGATGATGGCGCCGTACAGGAACAGCACCCCGAAACAGCCGACGAAACCGAACTCCTCGGCCAGGGTGGCGAAGATGAAGTCGGTCTGCTTCTCGGGCAGGAAGTTCAGCTGGCTTTGCGAGCCCAGGCCGAAGCCCTTGCCCAGCAGGCCGCCCGAGCCCAGGGCGATCTTGGACTGCAGGATGTGATAGCCGTCGCCGGACGGGTCCTGCTCGGGCTTGAGGAAGGTCAGGATCCGATTGCGCTGGTAGTCGTGCAGCCCGAACATGATGAAGGGCGGAATGGCCACGAGCGCGGCCACCGCGCCGGCGGCCATGACCCGCCAGTCCAGTCCCGCCAGCACCATGATCGCGCCGCCGGTGGCGACGATCAGGATGCCGGTGCCCAGGTCAGGCTGCTTGGCGACCAGCAGGAACGGCACGACGATCATGGCGGCCGGGATCAGCAGGCGCCAGGACAGCCGGGCGCTGTCGGCCGACAGGCCGTGATAGTAGCGGGCCAGGGCCAGCACGAGACCGATCTTCATCACCTCCGACGGCTGGAACCGCACCGGCCCCAGTTGCAGCCAGCGCTGGGCGCCCAGCGAGATGTCGCCGACCAGATCCACGGCCACCAACAGGACCAGGCCGATCCCGTAGATCGGATAGGCCGCGGCGAACCACCAGCGCAGGTCGCACATGGCCAGGGCGATCATGATGATGAAATAGACCCCGAACCGCAGCAGGTGCTTGTCGGCCCAGGGCTCCCACGAGGCTCCGGCGATGGAGAACAGCATCAGGCTGCCGACGCCGGCGATCAGGGCCAGCACCAGGCAGAAGGTCCAGTCGACCTCCATGAACTTGATGATCGGCCGGTCGCGTTCGCCGGGCCGGGTCAGGCCGCCGCTGAGGGTCATCGGGGAGCTCCTTGCGGAACGTTGGGCGTGGGAGCCGAGGGGGTCGTCGACGGCGCGGCGTCCGGGGCCGGCGGCGGAGCCTCGATGGGATCTTCCGGCGCGGCGCCTTCCATGACGTCTTCGGGCGCGGCCTCGGGCAGCGGCGCGGGACGCTCGATGCGGGCGCGGATCTCGGGATCCTTCAGCAGGGCCACGCGCATGACCTCGCGGGCGCGCGGCGCGCCGGCCGTGGCGCCGCCCAGGCCGCCGTGCTCGATGATGACCGCCACGGCGTAGCGCGGGTCGTCATAGGGGGCGAAGGCCACGAACAGATTGTGGTCCTTCAGGCGCCAGGTCGTGGCGTAGCCCTTGCGGTTGGTGACGCCGTCATAGCTGCGCACCTGGGCCGTGCCCGTCTTGCCGGCCATCTGCACGTCGCCAAGGCCAAGCTGGCTCTGCTTGTAGGCCGTGCCGCGCACGTCGTTGGCGACGGCGGCCATGCCGCCCCGGACATATTCCAGGTGCTCCTGCGAGAACGGCAGGTCGGGCACGGCCGAGCCGCTGGGCTGCTCGACCCCGCCGACCGACTTGATCAGGCGCGGGTTCAGGGCCTTCTTGCCGTTGGCCAGGCGCGAGGTCATCACCGCCAACTGCAGGGCGTTGACCGTCAGGGCCCCCTGCCCGATCCCGTAGCTGGGGGTCTCGCCCGGAAACCAGATCTGGTTGGCGGGATTCTTCTTGAAGGCCCGCTTCTTCCAGGCCCGGTCGGGGACGTTGCCCTTCTTCTGGCCGGGAATGCCGATGTCGAACAACTGACCAAAGCCCATGGCCCGCGCCGCCGTGGCGATCGCGTCGGGACCAACCTTGAGCGCGGTCTGGTAGAAATAGACGTCGCAGGAGTTCTTGATCGCGTCGTGCAGGTTCTGCGAACCGTGGCCGCGCGGCTCCCAGCACCGCCAAGTGCGGCCGCCGTAGTACCAGCTGCCCGGGCAATTGATCCGCACCTCCGGATCGACGCCCGCGGTCAGCGCCGCCAAGCCGACCGTCGGCTTGAAGGTCGAGCCTGGCGGGAACAGGCCGGTCATGGACTTGTCCAGCAGCGGCTTGCGCTCGTACTCGGCCAGGGCCTTGTACTCGGCGCCGGACAACCCCTTCACGAAACGGTTGGCGTCGAAGCTGGGGGCCGAGACCATGGCCAGCAGGTCGCCGTTACGGACGTCCATGACCACGATCGCGCCGCTCTCGTCGCCCATCACTTCGAGAGCGCGGTTCTGGATGTCCGCGTCGAGGGTGAGCAGGATCTCCTTGCCGGGCGTCGGCGGAATGTCGCCTTCGGGATCCAGGCGCACGACGCGGCCCTGCGCGTCGACCTCGGCCTTGGTGGCGCCGGCGCGGCCGCGCAGCGGCTTGTCGAACGCCTTCTCGACGCCCTGCTTGCCGATGCGGAAACCCGGATGGTGCAGCAGTTCCTGATCCTGGGTGGCGTCGCCCTCGGCCGCCTGCAGATCGCGGTCCGAGACCTTGGCGACGTAGCCGATCACGTGGGCGAAGGCCCCGCCGAACGGATAGACCCGCACCTCGCCCATGTCGGCGGTGACATTGGGCAGTTCCGGCGCGCGGATGTTGACGCGGGAGAATTCCTCCCAGGACAGGTCCTCCATCACCACGACGGGCGCGCGACGCGGCGCGCGGTCCAGCTCCTTGAGCACCCGCGCCCGACGCGTGCCGTCGATCGGCACCAGCTTGGCCAGGTCGTCCAGGACGGCCTCGGCGTTCAGGCCCTTGTCCTTGTTGATCATCAGCCGGAAGTTCGGCCGGTTCGACGCCAGGGCCACGCCGTTGCGATCCAGGATCAGCCCGCGCGGCGGCGGGACCAGGCGATAGTTGAACTGGTTGCCGGCCGAAAGCTTCTGGTAGCGCTGGGCCTCGACCAGCTGCAGTTGCGCCAGACGGCCGCCCAGGGCCAGCAGGCCCGCGCCCGTCAAGCCGCCCAGCAGGAAGGCTCGGCGGTGGAAGACTCCCTGCCGCTCGTTGACCTCGAAGAAGAAGATGGACGGTTCGCTCATGACCTCACCGGAACCGCACGTCGGCGTCCTCGAAGCGGTCGATCAGCTGATCGGCGAACGGAAACAGCAGCGCGGTGGCCAGGAACTGCCAGAACACCGCCAGCAGGCTGGGCATGGCCAGGCTGTCGAGCATGGTGAACAGAAAGCCCGCGCCCATGGCGACGGCGGTGACCCCGGCGAACCAGGCCCACATCACCGGCTTGCTCTGGCCGGTCATCATGTTCCGGAAGAGCAGCACGACGGCGTAGCCGAGCAGCAGCGACAGTCCCCAGAGACCGGTCGGCCCGCCCCAGAACACGTCGAGAAACAGGCCCAGCAGCAGGATCGCGAACGGCGCCAGGATCGAGGGCCGGATCAGCGCCCAGGCGAAGGCCGGCGCCATGGCGAAGACAGGTTCGGGAAGCTGCAGGCCCCAGACCCGGATAGGCGCGGCGAACAACGCCGTGGCGCCGACGCACAGCAGCATCGGCGCGCCCAGCCAGACAACGGGATTGAGGGGCCGGGCGCCGCTCATCGCGGCGCTTCCGTCGGCGCGGCGGGCTTGGCGGGAGCGGGCCGGGTCGGCGCCGGTTGAGGCTGAGCCGGCTTGGGCGCGCCCGTCGACGCCCCCGTCGTCGTCGGCGTCGCGGCGGCCTGCGGCTGCGAAGGCGGCGTGGGCGTCGACAGGATCGAGGCCTGCGGGTCCTCGGTCGTGACCGGCGGCAGGCTATGGGTCTCCAGCTGCTTCTGATCCGCCAGTTGGGCGAAGTCCTTGAACAGCAGGATGCGGACATAGTCGATCGACGACTGGTCGGCGAACAGCACCACGCGCCAGCGGCCGTCCAGCCCCTTGACCGCCGCGCCCACCGGCAGGCCGCGCGGCACCACCCCGCCGTCGCCGGAGGTCACGACCCGATCGCCCTGCTGGATCGGATCAACGCCGCGCAGATAGTCGAGCTTGGGGTTAGGCCCGCCGTCCCCGGTCAGGATGGCGCGGGCGTTGGTGCGGTCGATCATCACCGGCGTTCGCGAGGCGATGTCGGTCAGCAGCAGCACGCGGCTGGCCCCGCGCGCCACCCCGACGACGCGGCCGATCAGGCCCCGCTCGTTCAGCACCGGATTGCCGACCTGAATGCCGCGCTCGGAACCGGAGTCGGCCAGGCGGGTGTTGGCGAAGGGGCCACGGCTGTCGCTGACCACCCGCGCCGACGCCATCGGGACCGGCGGATCGGTGCGCAGGCCCATAAGCGACTTCAAGCGCTCGTTCTGGTCTTGCAGGGCCAGGGCGCGATCGCGCCACTGGCGCATCTCGGCCATCTCGGTCTTCAGGCGACGGTTTTCCGAAGCGGTGAAGAAGTAGCTGCGGACATAGTCCAGGCCCAGGCCCGTCCAGCGGCCGGGCGCGGCGATAACGCCGCTCACCGGCTTGGCCACGGTGTCCATGGTCTGGCGCGTGACGCCGTAGGCCTGCTCCTGGAGAGTCTCGCGCCGATCCGCCATCAGGAAGGCGACGGCGATGACGCCCGCCACGATCAGGGCCACCGCCGCCGTCCAGGTAAGCGGCACTTTCAGGTCGCCAAGGGGACCTTCGCGAAAGGGCACGAATTTCGTCTCCCGGCGCCCCCCGAGGCGCCTCTAGAGGGACTCTAGAATTAGGCGAGCGTGGATTCCAGGACGCCCTTCATCCACTTCGGATGCTCCAGCACCTTGCCGCAGCCCAGGGCCACGCACGACAGCGGATCGTCGGCCACGGTGACCGGCAGGCCGGTATGGTCGCGGATCTCGGCGTCCAGGCCGCGGAGCAGCGCGCCGCCGCCCGTCAGCATGATGCCCTTGTCGGCGATGTCCGAGGCCAGTTCCGGCGGGGTGGCTTCCAGGGCCACCTTCACCGCCTCGACGATCTGCCCGACCGGTTCGGCCAGGGCGTCGGCGGCCTGCTTTTCCGAGATGCGGACTTCGCGCGGCACGCCCTGCATCAGGTCGCGCCCCTTGACGTCGATCGACAGCCCCTCGCCGTCGGCCGGCGCGCGGGCGGTGCCGATTTCCTTCTTGATGCGCTCGGCGGTGGTCTCGCCGATCAGCAGGTTATGGTGGCGGCGCATGTAGCTGATGATCGCCTCGTCCATCTTGTCGCCGCCGACGCGGACCGAGCGCGAATAGACGATGCCCGACAGCGACAGCACGGCCACCTCGGTGGTGCCGCCGCCGATATCGACGACCATCGAGCCGGTCGGCTCGTGGATCGGCAGGCCAGCGCCGATCGCGGCGGCCATGGGCTCGTCGATCAGCCCGACGCGACGGGCCGAGGCGTTCAGGCAGCTGTCGTTGATGGCGCGGCGTTCCACGGCGGTGGCGCCCGACGGCACGCACACGATCACCTTGGGGTTCACGAAGCCCTTGCGGTTGTGAACCTTGCGGATGAAGTACTTGATCATCTCCTCGGCGACTTCGAAGTCGGCGATGACGCCGTCCCGCATCGGGCG
>NZ_DATFAV010000191.1:0-8783 GCF_035254145.1 Caulobacter sp.
ACCCCACCCCAACCCCTCCCCATCGAGGGGGAGGGGCTTTTCCGGAGAACCCCATGAAGGAAACCAAACACGCGGCCTCGCCCGAGGCCCGCGCGGCGCTGGCTGACGTCCTGACCGCGTTCGAGAGCTTCAAGGCCGCCAACGACCAGAGGCTGGCCGCCATCGAGACCAAGCGGGCGGACGTCTTGCTGGAGGAGAAGGTCGGCCGCATCGACGAGGCCGTCTCCCAGGCCCAGGCGCGGCTGGACCGGCTGATGTCGGACCTGCGCAGGCCTTCGCTTTCGGCCGACGCGCCGCTGGCGCGCGTGGACGAGCGCAAGGCCGCCTTCGACCGCTATGTGAAGACCGGCGAGACGCCCGCCGCCCTCCTCGAAGCCAAGGGCCTGTCGGAAGGCGCGGCCACGGCCGGCGGCTACGTCGCCCCGCCGGAGCTGGAGCGACTGATCCTGCGTCGCCTTGCGGCGACCAGCCCCATGCGGGAAATATGCCAGGTCCGCACGATCGGCGCCGGGACCTTCCGCAAGCCGGTCTCGCCGACGGGCCTGGCCGCCGCCTGGGTGGCCGAGACCGCCGCGCGTCCCGAGACCACGGCCCCGACCCTGGACGTCATCGACTTCCCGGCCGGCGAGCTCTACGCCAGCCCAGCCGCGACCCAGGCCCTGCTCGACGACGCCTATGTCAGCATCGACGAGTGGCTGGCCGAGGAAGTGCAGGACGCCTTCGCCGCCCAGGAGACCGCGGCCTTCGTCGCCGGCGACGGCGTCAACAAGCCCAAGGGTCTGCTCGCCTACACCGCCGCGCCGGACGCCAGCTACACCTGGGGTCAGGTCGGCTATCTGGCCACCGGCGTCGCGGGCGGCTGGACGGCCAGCAACCCGACCGACAAGCTGATCGACCTGATCTACGCGACCAAGACCCAGTACCGCCAGAACGGCCGCTTCGTGATGAACCGCCGCACGGTCAGCGCCGTGCGCAAGTTCAAGGACGCGCAAGGCAACTACATCTGGAACGCGGCTCTGCAGCCCGGCCAGTCGGCCTCCTTGCTCGGCTTCCCGGTCAGCGAGATCGAGGCGATGCCGGACGTGGCCGCCAACAGCCTGTCGGTGGCGTTCGGCGACTTCGAGAAGGGCTACCTGATCGTCGACCGCGCCGGGGTGCGGGTGCTGCGCGACCCGTACTCGGCCAAGCCGCACGTCCTCTTCTACACCACCAAGCGCGTCGGCGGCGGCGTGCAGAACTTCGACGCGATCAAGCTGCTGAAGTTCGCGGCGAGCTGACCCAATCCTCCCCCTGACGGGGGAGGTGTCCGCGAAGCGGACGGAGGGGGAAGTGCTGGAAAGCCCGCCTCTTCCCCCTCCGTCGTCCCTCCGGGCCGACACCTCCCCCGCTGGGGGGAGGATTTTCAGGAAATCCCCCCATGCCCCAATCCCTCACCCTGGCCGAGGCCCGGGCGTTCCTACGCGTCGCCGACGCGGCGGAGGACGCCGTCCTCACCATCCTGATCGACGCCGCCGAGGCCCGCGTCGCGACCGCCGCGGGCCTGGCCCTGACCGCCGCCAGCCCCGCGCCCCTGCGCCTGGCCGTCCTGACCCTGGTCGCCCACGCCTACGAGCATCGTGACGCCCAAAGCGAGAAGGGGGGAGAACCCTCCCTGGCCCTCGTCGAGCCGTGGCTGACCCCCTATCGAAAGGCCCGGCTGTGACCGACAAGCCCCTGATCGACGCCCTGGTCGCGAGCTTGAAGGCCGCGCCCGCGGTCACGGCCATCGCCGGCCAGCGGATCTACGCCACGAGCCCACGCCTGCCGACCTTTCCATGCGTCGTCGTCACCCGGTCCGAAGGGCGTCCGGTGTCCGAGGGCGACGCGATCGAGCACCTCCTGACCCTCACCTGCGCCAGCCGCTTCGGCGGACCGGAGGAGGCGAGGGCCCTGGTCGCCGCCGTGCGCGCGGCGCTGCACGACGCCCGACCGGCCCTGAGCGGCCGGCGCCTCGTCAATCTGCGCGTCCCCTACGCCGACTGCTTCGCCGGCGCCGACCGCGAGACCACGCTCGGGATCGTCCGCGTGCGGGCGGTGACCGAAACCCTTTAGGACAAGGAGCTTCCCATGGCCGCCCAAGCCGGCAAGGACATGCTGCTGAAGATCAGCGACGGGGCCGCGACCCCGACCTTCCACACCGTCGCGGGCCTGCGCGCCCGCACCCTCAGCCTGAACGCCAAGACCATCGACGCCACCGACAGCGACAGCACCGGCCGCTGGCGCGAGCTGCTGGCCGGGGCGGGGGTGAAATCGGTGGCCGTGTCGGGCTCGGGGATCTTCCGCGACGCCCCCTCCGACGCCCAGGTGCGGACGAGCTTCTTCGACCAGTCGGCCCGCGTCTGGCGATTGATCGTGCCGGACTTCGGCCAGCTGGAGGGGCCGTTCCTGGTGGCGGCCCTGGAATATGCCGGCGAACACGACGGCGAGGCGGCGTTCGCGATCAGCCTGGCCAGCGCCGGCGCGGTGAGCTTCACGGCCATCTAGAGTCAACGACGATCGCCGATGAAACCACCCCTCGTCATCCCGGCTCTTCGCTGCGCCGCGGCCGGGGTGACGAGCTTTTTAGAGGTTCGATAGACATGCTTCCCCCCAACCCCGCTCGCGGCGAGGTCGTCGTGACCCTGGCCGGCGCGCCGCGCCGTCTGTGCCTGACCCTGGGCGCCCTGGCCCGGATCGAGGCTGCGCTTGGCCTTTCCGACTGGTCGCAACTGCCCGACCGCATCGCCACCCTGGGCGTCGCCGAGCTTTCGGCGATCCTGGCCGCCCTGCTGGACGGCGGCGGCGAGCCGCCCGAGATCGCCGCCCGCGCCACCGTCCCGGAGGCCGCCGCCGCGCTCGCCGCGGCGTTGGCGGCCTGCGCATGAGCGCCTGGGCCGAGCCGCTGCGCCTGGCCGTGCGGCTGGGCCTGGCGCCCGAGGCCTTCTGGCGGCTGTCGCTGAACGAGTGGCGGGCGCTGACCGAAGCGCCGTCCGCGCCCGTGCTGTCGCGCGCCGACTTCGCATCCCTGATCGCCCGCTATCCCGACAAGGAGCCCGTTCCATGAGTTTCGAACAAGACGGCCTGTCGGCCGTGCCCGCCCGCGCCGCCGAGGCCGCCGCCGCCCTGGACGCCCTCAAGGCGCCCGCCGAGCGCGCCGCCCGCTCGATCGACGAGGCGTTCTCGCGAGCCGGGGCTTCGCTGGCCCGCTCGCTGGCGCGGGCGGCCACGGACGGCCAGGTGTCGCTGGCCGAGCTGGCGCGCGCCGTGCTGGGCGCGGCCGGGGCGGCGCTGAAGGGCGGGGGATTGGGCGAGGCGCTGTCGAAGAGTTTCTCGGGAGCGCGGGCTGACGGCGGCCCGGTGCTGCCCGGCGGCGCCTATCTGGTCGGCGAGCGCGGGCCGGAGCTGTTCCGCCCGGCCTCGGCCGGAAGCATCGAGCCGGCCGGAAACGGTGGGGTGTCGGTGACGGTCAATGTCCAGGGCGGCGAGGTCGCGGGCCTGGTGCGTTCCGACGCCCAGATCGCCCAAGCCCTGGCGCGGGCCGTGAGCCTGGGATCTCGACGCCTGTGAAACCCTCTCCCCCTGCGGGAGAGGGTGGCCCGCGAAGCGGGTCGGGTGAGGGGTTGAAGAAAAGAGCCGCCGCGACGGCGGCTGATCCTGGGCGCCAGGTCGACAGGCCTATCGACCCCTCATCCGGCGCTGCGCGCCACCTTCTCCCGCAAGGGGAGAAGGGGAACTAAAGCGCCACCGCGGCCGTGTTCGGGGGCGGCGCGCCGTACTGGTTTTCGCCGGTCTGGCCGTTGCTGCAGCCGACCCACAGGGTGAAGGCCAGCCAGATGGCGAAGGCGATGAAGCACGAGATGAAGAAGCCACCCAGCGCCGTCAGGGCCGAAAGCTCCGGCTCGCCGTTGGTCAGGGCCGCGATGGCCGGCAAGACGCCGATCGACAGGGCCGAGCCCATCACCAGGATCGGGCCGAACACCCACGGCAGCACCTGCCACCAGCCGGTCTGACCCATGTCGTGCAGGCGCTTGGAGTGGATGCAGACGCTGGAATAGATCGTCGCCAGGGCGATCAGGTGTCCCACGATGGGCAGCCAGCCCACGGCCACGTTCACGCCCAAGAGGACGAGCCAGCCGATCCAGAACGCCTGGCGGCCGATGCGGCCCTCGGGCGACAGGAACAGGGTCTTCCAATCCATTTCGGTCTCCAATCTCGGACCCATAGGTAGGGCCCGACGACCCGCACATGAAGTGAAAAGCGGGTCATGACGCAGACTTAATGGCGTTCGCGGCGAAACGTCGCGCTTCCCGTCAAATTCCCGAAATCTTTTCGAGAGGATCGCGATGAGCGAGTTCCACGAGGCGCGCCTGCCCGCGCGCCTGGCGTTCGGCTGCTCGGGCGGCGTCGAGTGGCGCACCGAGATCGTCACCCTGGCCTCGGGCGGCGAACGGCGGACCAGCCCCTGGGCGCTGGGCCGCCGCCGTTACCTGATCGCCACCGCCGCGCGGCCGCTGGACGAGCTGGCCGAGCTCCTGGCCTTCTTCGAAGCCCGGCGAGGGCGGCTGGCGGGCTTTCGGTTCCGCGACCCGGCCGACTGCAAGTCGTGCGCCCCCTCGGCCCAGCCGGCGGCGAGCGATCAGGCGCTGGGGACGGGCGACGGAAGCCGCAAGGCGTTCCAGCTGGTCAAGGCCTATGGGACGGGATCCACGGCCCTGTCGCGGCCGATCGCCAAGCCGGTGGCCGGAACGGTCAAGGTCGCGGTGGCCGGGGCGACCCTCTCCGCCGGCGCCTTTTCCGTCGACGCGACGAGCGGCCTCGTCACCCTGAACGCCGCCCCGGCGTCCGGCGCGGCGGTGACGGCAGGCTTCGAGTTCGACACGCCGGTGCGCTTCGACATCGACCGGCTGGACGTGACCCTGGAAGGCTTCGCCGCCGGCCGGGTCGGCGCCTGCGCCCTGGTCGAGGTGCGCGACTGATGCGCGCCCTTCCCGAAGGCCTGGACCTGGCCCGGCTATGCCATGCCTGGATCCTCACCCGCGTGGACGGTGTGAAGCTGGGCTTCACCGATCATGATCGCGACCTGGTCGTCGACGGGGCGACCTGCCGGGCCGGCGGCGGCTGGAGCCCGGGCGCGTCCGACACCGCCGTCGGCTACGCGCCCGGACAGGCGGCGGCGCTGGGCGTGCTGGATGACGCGGGGATCTCCGAGGACGATCTGGCCGCCGGGCTCTATGACGGCGCCAAGGTCTTAGCCCTGCGCGTCGACTGGAGCGCGCCGTCGCGGCTGGTGCGCCTGTGGACGGCGACGATCGCGGCGGTGAGTCGGGAAGGCGCGGCGTTCAAGGCGACGTTGGCCGGTCCGCTGGCGGATCTGGAGCGTGTGGCTGGCCGGACCTTCACCCGGCTCTGCGATGCGAGACTGGGCGACGCGCGCTGCGGCGTGGACCTGTCGGGCCATCCCGGCGCGACCTGCGACAAGCGCTGGACGACCTGTACGCGCGCGTTCGGCAACGGCGTCAACTTCCGCGGCTTTCCGACCGCGCCCGGCGAGGACTTCCTGACGCTGTACCCCGTCGAGGGCGAGCGCAACGACGGCGGGCGGCGGTGAGAAGCGAGAGCAAATCCTCCCCGCAGCCGGGGAGGTGGCCCAAAGGGCCGGAGGGGGAAGGACTTGAGCGCTTGCCTCTTCCCCCTCCGTCGTCCCTGGCGGGCCGTCACCTCCCCCGCTGGGGGGAGGATTTCATCGTAATCCAAGCCCGCCTCTGGCTCGGAACCCCCTACCGTCACCAGGCTTCGACCCTGGGCGCTGGCTGCGACTGCCTGGGCCTGGTGCGCGGCGTCTGGCGCGCGCTGCGCGGCGCCGAGCCGGAGGAGGCGCCGCCCTATCGCCCGGACTGGGCCGAGCTTGGCGAGCGCGAGCTATTGCTGGAGGCGTTCGGCCGTTGGCTGACGCCAATTCCGCTTCACCAGGCCCGCCCCGGCGACGTGCTCGTCTTCCGCATGGCGCCGGGGGCGATCGCCAAGCACTGTGCGATCCAGTCCGGCGCGGATCGGATGATCCACGCCTACTGGGGCCGGGCCTGCGTCGAGAGCGCCTTGGGTCGCTGGTGGCGCGAGCGCCTGGTCGCGGCGTTCAGGTTTCCCCATCCCCAATAAACACCCGACCTTCCCGGCGAACGCCGGGGAAATCGGAGGAGAAATAGGCAAATGGCCCAAGTCATCCTCTCCAGCGTCGGCGCGGCGATCGGCGGGCCGTTGGGGGCCGTGGCCGGGGCGGCGCTGGGCGCGGCCGTCGACCAGGCGGCGATCAGCGCCCTGTCGCCCGCCCGGCAGGTCGGTCCGCGCATCCCCGAACTGCGCCTGACGGGCGCCGCCGAGGGCGCGGCCCTGCCGTGCGTCTTCGGCCGGGCGCGGGTCGGCGGCCAGGTGATCTGGGCCGCGCGCTTTCGTGAAAAACGGGTCGAGGGCCGCGTCGGCGGCTCCAAGGGCCAGAAGACGACCGCCTACGCCTACAGCCTGTCGTTCGCCGTCGCCGTGGCCGAGGGACCGATCGACGGGATCGGCCGCGTCTGGGCCGACGGGCGGGTGATGGACATGGCGGGCGTGACGATGCGCGTGCATCGTGGGACCGAGGACCAGGCGCCCGACCCGCTGATCGCCGCCATCGAGGGCGACGCGCCGGCCTATCGCGGCGTGGCCTATGTGGTGTTCGAGGATCTGCCGCTGGAGGCGTTCGGAAACCGCCCGCCGCAACTGTCGTTCGAGGTGTTCCGCCGGCCGCGGGCGCCGGACGATCCGCCGGGTCTGGAAGAACGGTTGAAGGGCGTCTGCCTGATCCCGGGCGCGGGCGAGTTCGTCTATGCGACCCAGGCGGTGCTGCGCCGCGAGGGCCTGACCCGCACCGCCAGCGAGAGCGTCCATAACGCCGACGGGCGTCCCGATCTGGTGGTGGCGCTGGATCAACTGCAGGCCCAACTGCCGAACGTCGACCACGTCACCCTGGTCGTCGCCTGGTTCGGGACCGACCTGCGCTGCGGCCAGTGCCAGATCCGTCCGGGCGTCGAGCAGGCGGCCAAGGAGACCCTGCCGACCACCTGGAGCGTGGCGGGCGTCGGCCGCTCGGGCGCGCATCTGGTTTCGCTGCACGACGGGGTTCCGGCCTATGGCGGCACGCCGGCCGACGCGGTGGTGCTGCAGGCCATCGCCGAGCTGAAGCGGCGGGGCCTGAAGGTCACGCTCTATCCGTTCATCCTGATGGACACCCCGGCCGGCCAAGCCGCCTATCCCTGGCGTGGCCGGATCGCTTGCGAGCCCGGGACGGACGGAACGGCGGCGGCGACCAGCCAGGTCGCCGCCTTCTTCGACGGCGAATGGGGCCTGCGCCGCATGGTGCTGCACCAGGCCAGCCTGGCGGTCCAGGCCGGCGGCGTGGACGGCTTCGTCCTTGCCTCGGAACTGCGCGGCCTGACCACGACGCGCGGGCCGGGCGGGACCTACCCGGCGGTCGCCAAGCTGAAGAGCCTGGCGGCCGAGGTCCGAGGCGTGCTGGGCGCCTCGACCAAGCTCGGCTACGCGGCCGACTGGAGCGAATATTTCGGCCACCAGCCCGCCGACGGGACGGGGCACGCGGTGTTCCACCTCGACCCGCTGTGGGCCGACGCCAACATCGATTTCGTCGGCGTCGACTGGTATCCGCCGATCACCGACTGGCGCGAGGGCGAGACGCATCTGGACGCCGCCGCCGGCTTCTTTGGGCCGCACGATCCGGCCTATCTGCGCGCCGGCCTGACCGGCGGTGAGAACTTCGACTGGTTCTACGCCAGTCCCGTCGCCCGCGACGCCCAGGTCCGCACCGCGATCACCGACGGCGCGCATGGCGAGGCGTGGATGTTCCGCGCCAAGGATCTCCTGAACTGGTGGAGCAACCCGCACCACGACCGGCCCGGCGGCGTCCGGTCGGCGACGCCGACGGCCTGGGTCCCGCGCTCCAAGCCGATCCGCCTGACCGAGTTCGGCTGCCCGGCCGTCGACAAGGGGAGCAATTCGCCCAACCTGTTCATCGACCCGAAGAGCTCGGAAAGCTTCCTGCCGCCGTATTCGACCGGCGAGCGCGACGATTTCGGCCAGCGGCGCTGCCTGGAGGCGGTGCTGGCCTGGCTGGCCGATCCGGCCGCCAATCCGGTCTCGCCGGTCTATGGCGAGCCGATGGTCGAGGCGGCCAGCGCCTGGTGCTGGGACGCCCGGCCGTTCCCCGACTTTCCGGCCCGCGCGGACGTCTGGAGCGACGGCGGCAACTGGGTGCTGGGCCACTGGCTGACCGGCCGGGCCGGCATCGCGCCCCTGCCCGAGCTGATCCAGGCCCTGGGCGCGCGGGCGGGTGTCGCGATCGATCCGGGCGAGGCGGGCGGGGCGGTGGGCGGCTATGTCGTCGACCGGCCGATGCGCCTGCGCGACGCCCTCTCGCCCCTGACCGAGGCCTTCGCCCTGGATCCGGTCGAGCGCGGCGACCACGTGCGGATGCTGGCGCGCTCGGGCCGGGCCGCAACGGCCCTGGTCGAGGACGACCTGGTCCAGCCCGACGATGCGCCGGTGGAGACCGAAACCCGCGCCCTGGAACCGGCCGCCGAGGCCTTGCGCCTGCGCTTCATCGACGCCGCCCGCGACTATCAGGTCGGCGCCCTGGTCGTGCGGCGCGACCTGGGGCAGGGGACCCGCGACGCCGACGCGCCGATCGTGCTGGCCGCCGCCGAGGCCGAAGCGGTCGC
>NZ_DATFAV010000192.1:0-10464 GCF_035254145.1 Caulobacter sp.
GGTCGACTTGGCGCGGCTGGCTTCCTGGGCCTCGGCCTGAGCCTCCTCCAGCGCCTGGGCGTTGGCGCGCAACAGGCGCACGGCGTCCATGGTGAAGCTCGTGACCCCGACCATGACCACCGCCAGGACGATGTATTCCCAGGCCTTCCACTGCTGCGAGGTCGCGGCGGCGAAGATCAGGGCGGCGAAGGGCGGCGGCGCCAGGGCCAGCAGCAGGGCGCGGCTGACCGCGGCGTATTTCAGCCCTTCGATCAGCAGGCCGAACATCACCATCAGGGCGGCGAACTTCAGGCCGGCCGACCCATGGAGCCACAGCAGGCAGGCCGCGACGGACCAGACCACGCTGAACGCCATGCCCGGTCCCAGGCGCCGGATCATCGGAAAGCGCCGCTCGGAGGCTGGACGGAACTGGGCCTTGACCAGCAACAGCACGCCTTCCAGCACCGCGTTGATCGCGATCCAGGGCAGCAGGACATAGAGGCCGAAGGTGTAGGCCAGCAGGATTCCGACCAGGGTGGTCATCACCAGGCGACCCGCCGTTCCACGGCGGCTCATCTCCAGCGAAGCGCCGTCGATCCCGTCATTGAGGAATTCTCGAAGACCCAAACCCTGCCCCCTCCGGGCGCGACAAGCCGCCTGACCGTAGCGGGTTTCACCTGTCACGTTACGAACCTAAGACGCGAATGACCGCGTCGGCGACGCTCAGAAGCGCGCCGCGCTCATCGGTCGGTGCTTCGACGGCGGCGATGGCCGCATCGCCCAATGGCCCACCGTCGCCAGCAGGCCGGCGGGGCGGATCGGCTTGGGATGCGCGTCGTCGAAGCCCTGGACCAGCAGGCGCTCGGCGTCGCCGACCATGGCGTCGGCGGTCAGAGCCACCACCGGCATGTCGACCCGGCCACCCTCGCCGGCCCGGATGCGCCGAACGGCCTCGACCCCGTCCATCACCGGCATGTGCACGTCCATCAGCACCAGGTCGAAGGACTCGGCGCGCAGCGAGGCCAGGGCGGCCCCGCCGTCGTCGACGGTGGCGACCGACACCCCGGCCGCCTCGAGGATGGCCCGCGCCACGACCTGGTTGACGGCGTTGTCGTCGACGACCAGCACTCGCACTCCGGCGAGGCTGGGCTCGCTGGCCGTCGCCTCGCGCCCGGCCTCGACGCTCGGACCCTCGGTGGCGGGCAGCGGCAGGCGGACGGTGAAGGTCGAGCCCTGGCCCAGGGCGCTTTCCACCGTCACGTCGCCGTCCATCAACTCGGCCAGCTGACGGCAGATGGCCAGGCCAAGACCCGTGCCGCCGAACCGGCGGGCCGTCGAGCGGTCGCCCTGGACGAACGGCGAGAACAGACGCGCGCGCTGTTCGTCGGTCAGGCCGACGCCGGTGTCGGTGACCGCCAGCACCACCCCGCCCGCGTCCGGCCCGACACGCACGGTGACCCCGCCCGCGTCCGTGAACTTCAGGGCGTTGGAGACCAGGTTCAGCAGGATCTGGCGCACGCGCGCCACGTCGCCCGCCACCCAGGCGGGCGTGGCCGGATCGACCTCCAGGGTCAGGTCCAGCCCCTTCTCGCGGGCCGTCTCGCTCCACACCAGGCCGATCTGGTCGGCCAGGTCGCGGATGTCGAACGGCGCGATCTCCAGGTCCAGCTTGCCGGCCTCGATCTTCGAGAGGTCCAGAATGTCGTTGAGGATGGTCATCAGGCCGTGGCCCGACTGCTCGATCAACTCCAGATACCTGGCCTGACGCTGGTCCAGGCGGGCGCCGCGCAGGGCGTGGGCCAGGCCCAGAACTCCGTTCATCGGCGTGCGCAGCTCATGGCTCATCATCGCCAGGAAGGCCGACTTGGCCTCGCTGGCGTCCAGGGCGGCGGCCTCGGCCCGTTCCAGGGCCAGACCGTTGGCGCGCAGCTGCCGGGCCGTGTCCAGCATGTAGAACAGCAGCCCGCCGATGGTCAGGACGATGACGCCGAACTCCCAGCCCTTGAACTGGCCATCGGCCAGCGGCGCCACCGTCAGGGCGATGAATGGCGGCGGGGCGATCACCAGCAAGGCGGGCCGGCTGATCGCGCCATAGCGGATCGCCTCGACGATCAGGCCGAACAGGACGACGAGGGCGGTGAACCGCATGGCAGGCGAGCCGTGAATCCAGCACAGGCCGGCCATGATCGACCAGACGAGGCTGAAGGCGGCCGGCGTACCGAATCGCTTCAGCATCCCGCCGAGGTCGTGCTTGCGCGTCTTGATGGTCCGCTCGAGGTAGGCCAGCCACCCCTCCAGCACCACGTTGACCGCCACCCAGGCCAGGGCCGCGCGCCAGCCGAACTGCCACAGCAGCAAGCCCGCCGCCAGGGCGGCGACCACGCAGCGAGCCCCTCGGGCGCGCCGGCTCATGGTCAAGGTCGCACCCTGACGCCCGTCCTCGAGAAACTCACGCAACCCCACTCGCCGCCCCCGCCAAGGAAACTTGACGGGAGGCTAGGCGGCATAAGGTTCACAAGGGTTTACCGTGCGACGTGCTGTCGCACTATTTGCACCTCGGCGCTTTATTACCCCGAAAGGAATTGCGCATCCGGCCTCGCGCGCGCCCTGAAAGGGATCGCGCATCAGGCCCCGCTACCCCTGGAAGGGGTCGCGCATGAGAATGGTGTCGTCGCGCTCGGGGCTGGTCGACAGCAGGGCCACCGGCGCGCCGATCAGTTCCTCGACGCGACGCACATACTTGATGGCGTTGGCGTTGAGGTCCTTGAACGAGCGGGCCCCGGCGGTGCTTTCGCTCCAGCCCTCCAGTTCCTCGTAGACCGGCGTGGCGGCGGCCTGGTCGCGCAGACCGGCCGGCAGATAGTCGACCACCTTGTCGCCGATCCTGTAGCCGACGCAGATCTTCAGGGTCTTCAGGCCGTCCAGCACGTCCAGCTTGGTCAGGGCCACGCCGTGGATGCCGTTGATGGCCACCGACTGGCGCACCAGCACCGAGTCGAACCAGCCGCAGCGGCGGGCCCGACCGGTGTTGACCCCGACCTCGCGGCCCACGGTCGACAGGTGCTTGCCGACCTCGTCGAACAGCTCGGCCGGGAACGGCCCCTCGCCCACGCGAGTGGTGTAGGCCTTGACGATGCCCAGCACATAGCCGGTCGCCGCCGGCCCCATGCCCGAGCCGGCCGAGGCCTGGCCCGCCACGGTGTTGGACGAGGTGACGAACGGATAGGTGCCGTGGTCGACGTCCAGCAGGGCGCCTTGGGCGCCCTCGAACAGGATGCGGCGGCCGGCCTTGTAGGCCTGGTCCAGCACCCGCCACGCCGGCTGGGCGTAGGGCAGGATGCGCGGCGCCAGGTCCATCAGGGCGTCGAACAGCTCTTGCGCGCTCGCCTCCGGCAGGTTCAGGCCGCGACGCAGGGCGCCGTGGTGCGACAGGAGTCGCTCGATCTTGGGCTTCAGGGCTTCCGGATCGGCCAGGTCGGCGACCCGGATGGCGCGGCGGCCGACCTTGTCCTCGTAGGCCGGGCCGATCCCCCGCCCGGTGGTGCCGATCTTCTGGGTCGAGGCCGCCTCGCGCGCCTGGTCCAGGTCCTTGTGCAGCGGCAGGATCAGGCAGGCGTTGTCGGCCAGGATCAACAGGTCGGGCGTGATGGCCACGCCCTGCTCGGCGATCTTGTCGATCTCGGTCAGCAGGTGCCACGGGTCGACCACGACGCCGTTGCCGATCACCGACAGCTTGCCCTGCACCACGCCCGACGGCAGCAGGGCCAGCTTATAGACCTTGCCGTCCACCACCAGCGTATGGCCGGCGTTGTGGCCGCCCTGGAAGCGCACCACGACGTCGGCCCGGTTGGAGAGCCAGTCGACGATCTTGCCCTTGCCCTCGTCGCCCCACTGGGCGCCGACAACGGTCACATTGGCCATGATAGAGATACGCCTTGTCGCCTGCCGGGTGACGTCACGGGGTCCTTCGACAGGACTCGACCCCGGACGTTCAATCAGTTTTGGCCACCCTTGTTTTCAAAGGGCGCCGCGCCAGCCGTCAAATCGGCCTCGCGCGAAGTCAGAAGGCGTAAACCAGCCGAACCCCCGCGTCGTCAAGTCCCTGGTTCTTGCCCTGGTGGAAGATCTGGCCGTTCGACAGGTGGGTGTAGGAAAGCTCCACCGACATCCGGTCGCTGACCTGATAGCCAAGGGCCAGCTCCGGTTCGAACAGCACGTGCGAGCCGAATTCGATGCGGTGATAGTAGAGATAGGTGCGGCGCGCCCGCTCCTCGTCGGAGATGCCGGGCGCGTTGGCCGGCGGCAGCTTGGCCTTGCCGTCGGTATAGGCCAGGCCCATGCCCGGCCGCAGGTAGAATCCGCCCGGCTGGCCGAAATCGATCTTCCAGTCGAAGCCGGCGGCGACGAAGTTGGATTTGTTCTTGCTGTTGATCGACACCATCGTGTGGACCTGCGGCTTGCCCAGCCAGCCCAGGTTTTCCAGCTTGCCGGTGCGATAGCCCAGGTGGACGTCGACGCCGTCCTCGCGCCCGGCCGCGCCCAGGCCGACCGCTTCGCCGATGAAGGTCACGTCGTGCTTGTAGACCCCGACGAAGGCCTCTCCGGCCTGTGCGGGCGCGGCCAAAGCCAGCGCGCCCGCCGCGAGCAGAAGGCCGGCCGTGGCGGCGAAAAAGGCGGTCTTCATCGAGTCGTCCTGATCTTGAGCCCCCACGGCTCTTATGTCGTGAACGGCGAAGCTCGCAAAGGGTTTCGGCCGCCAGCCCGGGATGTGGGGAAGCGACTTCAAAAGCTCAACCGCAGGCTCTAAACCTGCGGCCATGTCCATCTCCCTCGCCGACATCCAAGCCGCCGCCGGACGCCTGAAGGGCCTGGCCGTCGAGACTCCGCTGATCGAGAGCCCGGCGCTGAACGAACGACTGGGCGGGCGGGTGTTCCTCAAGCCCGAGACCCTGCAGCGGGCCGGGGCCTTCAAGTTCCGGGGCGCCTATAACCGCCTCAGCCAGCTCTCCGAGGATGAGAAGAAGCGCGGGGTCGTGGCCTTTTCGTCGGGCAACCACGCCCAGGGCGTGGCGCTGGCGGCCAAGCTGGTCGGATGCCCGGCGCTGATCGTCATGCCGTCCGACTCGCCCGCCGTGAAGGTCGAGGGGACCAAGAGCTTCGGAGCGGAGATCCGCTTCTACGACCGCTTCACCGAGGATCGCGTCGCCATCGCCGACCAAATCGCCGCCGAGCGCGGCTGCGTGGTCGTGCCCTCCTACGACGATCCGCACATCATCGCCGGCCAGGGCACGCTGGGGATCGAGATCGTGGAGCAGGCGCGGGCCAAGGGCGTCGAGCTCGACCGCGTGCTCAGCCCCGTCGGCGGCGGCGGCCTGATCGCCGGGACCTCGACGGCGGTGAAGGCCCTGTCGCCCGCGACGGAGGTCTGGGGCGCCGAGCCGGCCAGCTTCGACGAGACCCGCCGCTCGCTGGAGAGCGGCCGGCGCGAGACCATCGACAAGAACGCCCGCTCGATCTGCGACGCCTTGCTGACCCCGACCCCCGGCGAGCTGACCTGGCCGATCAACCAGAAGACCCTCACCGGGATCGCGGCGGTGACCGACGCCGAGGTGGCCGAAGCCATGCGCTACGCCTTCTCGGTCCTGAAGCTGGTCGTCGAGCCCGGCGGCTGCGTCGCCCTGACGGCGGCGCTGACGGGGAAGGTGGACCTGAAGGGAAAGACCGCGGCGATCGTGCTGTCGGGCGGCAATGTCGATCCGGGGTTGTTCGCGCGGGTTTTGGGCGGTCAGATCTGAGCCAACAAACAAGGTGTCATCCCGGGCGGAACGCAGCGCGGTCCCGGCTCGGCGAGCTCCGCGCTTGGCCGGGATGACAGCCAATAAGGAGGGAAGAAGACATGAACCTGCCACCCGCGACCGCCCTCCCCCAGACGTCCCTCCCCCAGACCCCCCTCCTGGTCGTCGACCGCGCCGCGCTCGAACGCAACATCGGCAAGATGCAGGCCCTGTGCGACGCCGCCGGCGTGCGCCTGCGCGCTCACGGCAAGACCCACAAGTGCTCCACGCTCGGCCGCCTGATCGTTGAGCGCGGCGCCGTGGGCCTGTGCTGCCAGACCGTCGGCGAGGCCGAGGCCTATGTGGCCGGCGGGATCCGGGACGTCCTGGTCACCGCCCCGGTCCCGACCTGGGGTCCAGCCCGCCTGGCGGCCCTGGCGCGGACAGGCGCGACGGTCGGCGCTGTCGCCGACGACGCGGGCCAGATCGACCGCCTGTCGGACGCGGCCGTGGCGGCGGGCGTCGTCCTGGATCTGGTCGTGGACCTCGATCTCGGCACCCACCGCGCCGGGGTCTATCCGCACGAGGCCCTGGCCCTGGCCCGCGCCGCCGACGCCGCGCCTGGCCTGCGCTTCGGCGGAATCCAGGCCTATCTCGGCCACCTGCAGCATCTGGACGACGGCGCGCTGAGACGCTCGGCCGACGAGGCCGCCTTCGCCACGCTGAGGGCCCTGGTCGCCGAACTGACCCAAGCTGGCCTGCCGCCGCCGGTGGTGACGGGCGGCGGCACCGGGACCCACGCCTTCGACCTGGCCTCGGGCGTCTTCACCGAGCTGCAAGCGGGTTCGTACGCGGTGATGGACGTGGAGTACGACGCCTGCGGCGCGCCGGGCGGCGGCGAGTGGCCGTTCGAGCCGGCCCTGTTCGTGGCCGCCAGTGTCGTCTCGGCCCGCCACAAGAGCCACGTCGTGGTCGACGCCGGCTTCAAGGCCATGGCGATGGACGGCCCGCCAGCTCGGGTGGCGGCCGGCGCCGCGCCCGGCTCGCTGTGGCGGCCGATGGGCGACGAGCACGGCATGATCGCCCATCCGGCGACCTTCGACGTCTTGAAGGCCTCGGGCGGCGCGCCGCTGGGCTTCGACAAGGCCGTCGCCGCCGCCGACGCCGATCCCGTCCGCGCCTGGCCGGAGGACGCGCCCAAGGTCGGCGACATCGTCTGGCTGCAGCCGGGCCACTGCGATCCGACCATCAACCTCTACGACGCGCTGCATGTCTGGGATGGGGAGCGGCTGGAGCGCTGGGCGGTGGATGGGAGACGGGTGAGTTCCGTCTAAGCTTTCACCTCCTCGGGTCCCGGCTCTCCGCTACGCTGCGGCCAGGATGACGAGAATTTCTGCGGTATCACCACCCTGCCCTCCGCCCGCGCGACGCCCCTAGCCACGCCCTCAAAGCCCCTCTAGGGTCCCCCGCTCAACGACAAGATTTCCCCCTAAGAGGGTCACGGATGAAACGCCTGCTGCTCGCCACCGCCCTTTTCGCCGCGCCGTTGCTGGCGCAGGCGGCGGATACGCCCAAGATCGACCCCGCGCGCCTCTCGGCCCACATCAAGGTTCTGTCCTCCGACGACTTCGAGGGTCGCGGCCCCGCCACCGAGGGCGAGAAAAAGGCCGTCGGCTACATCGTCGACCAGATGAAGGCCGTCGGCCTCACCCCAGCGGGGGATGTCCAAAAGGACGGCAAGCGCGCCTGGACCCAGGACGTGCCGCTGGCCAAGTTCCAGATCGAGGGCCCGGTCAGCGCCGGCGTCAGCGTCGGCGGCAAGGCCCAGGCCTGGACGCAAGGCGAGCAGGTCGCCATCCGCGCGGCCATGACCAATGTCGACGCCGTCTCGATCAAGGACGCCCCGATCGTCTTCGTCGGCTATGGCGTGAAAGCTCCAGAGAGAAGTTGGGACGACTTCAAGGGCATGGACTTGAAGGGCAAGATCCTGGTCGTGCTGATCAACGATCCGGACTTCGAGACCGGGTCCGGAGATTTCGGCGGCAAGGCCATGACCTACTACGGCCGCTGGACCTACAAGTACGAGGAGGCCGCCCGCCTGGGCGCGGCCGGCGTGCTGATCGTTCACGAAACCGCGCCGGCCTCGTACGGCTGGGCCACGGTCAAGAACTCCAACACCAACGTGATGTTCGACATCGTCCGCAAGGAGCCGGCCAAGTCGCACCCCGCGCTGGAGGCCTGGATCCAGCGCGACGTCGCCGTCGACCTCTTCAAGCAGGCCGGCCTCGACTTCGACGCGCTGAAGAAGCAGGCCCAGGGCCGCGACTTCAAGCCGGTGACGCTGACCGGCGCGGCCTTCTCGGCCGACTACAAAGTCAAGCACGAGACGATCGTCTCCAAGAACGTCGCCGGCCGCATCGTCGGGACCAAGTATCCGGACGAGACCATCATCTACAGCGGCCACTGGGACCACCTGGGCGTCGGCGCCCCGGACGCCAAGGGCGACAAGATCTATAACGGCGCGGTCGACAACGCCGACGGCATCGCCGCCCTGCTGGAACTGGCCCGCGCCTTCAAGAGCCAGCCCGCCCCGCAGCGCTCGATCCTGTTCCTGGCCGTGACCGCCGAGGAAAAGGGTCTGCTGGGCTCGGAATACTACGGGGCCAACCCGCTGTTCCCGCTGGCCAAGACGGTGGGCGACATCAACATCGACGCCCTGTCGGCGGCGGGTCCCGCCAAGGACATCGGCACGTCGGGAGACGGCAAGGTCGACCTCCAGGACCTGCTGGTCGCCAAGGCCAAGCTGCACGGCCGCTACTTCACGCCCGATCCGACACCGCAGGCCGGCCACTTCTACCGCTCGGACCACTTCCCGTTCGCCAAGCGCGGCGTGCCGGCGATCTCGATCGGCTCGGGCAATGACCTCGTGAAGGGCGGCAAGGAAGCCGGCCAGAAGGCCGAGGACGACTATACCGAGAACCGCTACCACCAACCGGCCGACGAGTGGTCGCCCGACTGGGATCTCTCCGGCCAGGCCGCCGACCTCGGCCTCGTCTACGAGATCGGCGCGGATCTGGCCAACAGCCGTGTCTGGCCGCAATGGCAGGCGGGCTCGGAGTTCAAGACCCTGCGCGACGCCACGGCGGCGCAGCGGAAATAAGGTTTGAAACTGTCATCCCGGCTAAGCCCACAGCGCGCCGAGCCGGGATGACACACGATTTGTGACCCCATGACCGCCTCAGTCTTCGACCTCTTCAAACTCGGCGTCGGCCCGTCGAGCAGCCACACCATGGGGCCGATGACGGCTGCCGGGCTGTTCGTCGGGCGGCTGCGCGCGGCCGGAAAGCTGGCGGCGACCGCGCGGGTCGAAATCCGCCTCTACGCTTCCCTGGCCCTGACCGGACGCGGCCACGCCACGGACCGGGCGGTGATCCTGGGGCTGATGGGCTTCGTGCCGGCGCAGCTTGATCCCGACGCCGGCGAGGCGGCCCTGCTGGAGGTCCAGGCGACCCAATCGCTGAGCCTGGGCGGCGACCACGCCATTGCCTTCGACGAGGTCCGGGACATCGTCTGGCTGGGCCACGAGCGCCTGCCGCAGCATCCCAACGGCCTGACCTTCACCGCCTTCGACGGGACCGGCGAGATCCTGGCCGAGCGCACCTACTTCTCCATCGGCGGCGGCTTCGTCCGCGACGAAAGCCAGATGGGCAGCAACGCCCCGCCGGACGAGGGCCCGCCCGTCCCCTTCCCGTTCGAGAGCGCCGCCGATCTGCTGGAGCGCGCCGAGCAGGCCGGCCTGACGATCGCCGCGGTCATGGCCGCCAACGAGCAGGCGGGGATGAGCCAGGGCGAGATGAACGCCGGCCTCGACCGCATCTTCGGGGCCATGGAGGCCTGCATCGACCGGGGGATGCGCCAGGACGGCGTCCTGCCCGGAGGCCTGACCGTCAAGCGCCGCGCCCGCCAGATCCACCAGACCATCCAGGGCCGGATGGAGCGCCAGATGAGCGATCCGCTGGCGGCCATGGACTTCGTCAACCTGTGGGCCATGGCGGTCAACGAGGAAAACGCCGCCGGCGGCCGCGTCGTCACCGCCCCGACCAACGGCGCGGCGGGCCTGATCCCGGCCGTGCTGAGGTTCTTCGTCCGCTTCCACAACGGCTCGCCCGAGCAGGTCCGGACCTTCCTGCTGACCGCCGCGGCGATCGGCGCGCTCTACAAGATGAACGCCTCGATCAGCGGCGCCGAGGTCGGTTGCCAGGGCGAGGTGGGCGTGGCCTGCTCGATGGCGGCCGCCGGCCTGGCGGCCGCGCTAGGCGGAACCAACGCCCAGATCGAGAACGCCGCCGAGATCGGCATGGAGCACAATCTGGGCCTCACCTGCGACCCGATCGGCGGGCTGGTGCAGATCCCCTGCATCGAACGCAACGCCATGGGGGCCATCAAGGCCATCGACGCCGCGCGCCTGGCCTTGCTCGGCGACGGCCAGCACTCGGTCAGCCTCGACAAGGTCATCGCCACCATGAAGCGCACCGGCGAGGACATGAACGAGATCTACAAGGAGACCTCGATGGGGGGGCTGGCGGTGGGCCTGTCGGTGAACCGGGTCGAGTGCTGATCGGCTGGGTCAGCGCCGCCCCCTCAGTCGCTCCGCGACAGCTCCCCCAGAAGGGGAGCAGAAATCGCGCTCTCCTCCCCCTCCGGGGGAGGT
>NZ_DATFAV010000193.1:0-8377 GCF_035254145.1 Caulobacter sp.
AATCGACCGGCGTGCTATGGCTTGGCTTCCCAAGGAGTCGCCCATGGCCCGCCGCGTCGCCCTCGTCTCTCTGCTGGTCGCCGATTACGACGAGGCGATCGCCTTCTATGTCGGCAAGCTGGGGTTCACCCTTGTCGAGGACACCGACATGGGCGGCGGCAAGCGTTGGGTGGTCGTTTCGCCCGGCGCCGACGGGACGGATTTCCTGCTGGCCAAGGCCATCGGCGACCAGGCTCAAACGATCGGCCGCCAGGGCGGCGGCCGTGTCTGGCTATTCCTGCACACCGACGACTTCGCCGGCGACCACGCGCGCATGAGCGCGGCCGGCGTCAGGTTCCTGGAAGCGCCCCGACACGAGGCCTATGGCGTGGTGGCGGTCTTCGAGGATCTGTACGGCAATCGCTGGGACCTGCTGCAGCCTGGGAACTGACCGCCATGACACGCCTGCTGGTCCTTATCGCGACCTTCCTCGTCCTTTCGGTCCCCGCGACCGCCGCGCCCAGGTCGGAGAAGGTCCGGGTGCTCTATCTCGATCAATCGGTCGGCTGGGTTCACGCGCCGGTCGCGCCGCCCGCCAACAGCAACGGCCCGACCCTGTCGGAGACCGCCATGGCCGAGATCGGCGCGCGATCGGGCGCGTTCAGCGTCCGGTCCACGCGCGACGCCAGCACGATCACGCCGGAGACGCTGAAGGACGTCGACGTCCTGATCTTCTACACGACCGGGGCCCTGCCCATCGCGCCGGCCAATTGGGCCGCGATCCAGGCGTGGATCGAGAGCGGCCGAGGCGGCTTCATCGGCCTGCACAGCGCCACCGACACCGGCTGGCCGTATGAGGGGCCGGGACAGAGCTACACCGCCTTCATCAACGGCAAGTTCGCCGGCCATCCCTGGACGCAAGGCACGCCGATCACGGTTCAGGCGCTGGGCAGCCCGTCCGACGCGGCCAATCAGGCTTGGCCGCGCCGCTTCGCCTACGCCGAAGAAATCTATCAGTACGCCGACTACGATCCTGATCGCGTGCGCGCCCTGCAAGCCCTCGATTTCAGCGACATGGCCCTGAAGCGCCCGTGGTTCGTGCCGGTCACCTGGACTCGCCAGATCGGCCAGGGGCGCCTGTTCTTCACCAACCTTGGCCATACGCCCAGCACCTGGGACGATCCGCGCTATCGCAGACAGATCGTCGACGCCGTCCGGTGGACCGCTCACCGCGTCCCGGGAACCGCGGAACCCAATCCGCGCGAACAGGCGCTGTGGGCCCTGCGTTCGCTGCTGGCCTACGATGGACGTCCGAAGGCCGAGATCGAGGCGCGGACGGCGAAGCTGGCCAAGGCCGATCCCGCTTGGCTGCGGGAAGCCGCGGCGCGCTCGGCCACCCTGCGTCCGCTGTGGCCGGCCAAGCCCGACGGCGACCGCACCCCGTTCGAGACCGCCTACTCCGCCTTGCTGGCGGACGTGCTGGCGAAATCGGCGGACTGATCGGGCCCGAACGCTTCGGCGGCGTAGGTCCGCAGTTGCGCGGCGATGTCCCCCGGCCAGGTCTCGATGCGCGTTTCGAACGCCATGTCGTCGCCCGCGAAGAGCGCCCGCATGGCCTCTTCGAAGCCCGGCAGGTCGCCGGCCATGGCCGAGGCGAACCGATAGGCCGATGCGCGCGACGCTCGAACGCGGTCGGGTCCCTCGGCGGCCCGGCGCGCGGTCTCGACCAGCTTGCGCAAGGCCACCGAGGCGCCGCCCGGCTGGCTGGCCAGCCATTCCCAGTGCCGCGGCAGCAGGGTCACCTCGCGGGCGACCACGCCCAGCTTGGGTCGTCCCCGCCCGCGCGGAGCGTCCGCCGGTTCGGCCAGCCGACGGGCCAGGTTCTCGGGGCCTCCGCCCAGATCGAAATCGACCGCCGCGCCGTCCGGACCGAAGATCAGGACGCCCGCCTCTCCCGCAAGGCGTTGCGCCGCCAGGGCCGCATCCAGGCGCGAGCCCGAAGCCACCCGATCGGAGCCTCGGAATACGACGTAACCACCGTCCATCACTGCAGCCCTCGTGCGTTCAACGCCTCGATCCAGTGTTTTCGGCGTTCCTTCAGGCGGCTGTCGCGTCCGAACCTGTCCAGGCCCTCGGCGTCGACGATCTCGACCGGCTCGAAGACAAAGGCCTCCGCGCCGTGCGCGTTCCAGGCCGATTGCAGCGCTGGCTCGCGGTGCGAGCCTTGCCGCAGCGAGAACCACACGCCGCTCTGGCGGGTGGCGAGATCCGGCGTCGCGCCGATCCAGACCTCGTTGGTCGAAGAGCAGCGGACCGCGTAGATCCCCGCCTCGACCTTGCGTTCCTTGTATGCGCGCAGCAGCGCCTTGCGTCCGGACATGACGACCTCCAGGAGGCGTCTTTTACCCGGGCGAAAATCGAAGTCAATATTGCCCGGGTATTATTTCTTGGGTTCCGGCTGGATCGGCCGATAGGCGACATAGCCCCGCTCGACGATACGGCGGGTGGCCTCGTAGACGGCGGTCAGTTCCTCGTAGGCGGTCCGCAGATGCGTCAGCCGGGCCACCTGGGCCTCGGAAAGACTGGGGGCCGCTTCGGTCATCGTGGCGGCTTCGGTCACCCAGCGGCCACGCGCATTGGCGGCCGCCACAGCCAGGCGCTGGAAACGTTCGCCCTCCACGCGCACGACGCCAGCGCCCAGAACCGCGCGATTGGAGGCGAAGGCGGTATAATCGATCTGCTCGAGATAGCCGCGCAGGCGACGCTGGACCTGGGGGTCCGTGTCGGTCGGCTCGAAATGGTCGCCGCTGCGACGCGTGTTGGATGTCATGATGGACATGACGGCCTCCGATCCGGCCGAATCGGCCGCTCAGACGAAAAGCGTGCGCCCGACAGCTTAAGGACGGGTTGAGAGACCCCCACCCGTCCTCCGCGCGATCAGAGCAGCTTTCGGAAGCCGATCCGCACCGTGCGGCCCAGCGGATCGAGATAGTCGCGCTGGTAGGCCTGGGGCGTCGCGCCGTTCTGGTCGTGGACCGACTGCTTGGCGTCGAAGATGTTCTCGAAGTTCAGCGACAGTTGCGCGCCCTTCAGGATCGGGAACCGATCGACGGCCTTCTTCCGCGCCGGGACGTTGAAATTGGCGAAGAAGTTCACGCCCACGGTGGCCAGATCCGAGAAGTACAGCGTCTGGCCGCCGGTCGCGCCGCCGTTGACCCAGGTCGAGGCCTTCCAGGCGCCGTTGAAGCGCATGCCCAGCCCGTCCTTGAAATAGCCGCCCTGGATCTGGACCTCGTGGCGCGGCTGGCCCGCGCGCGCGCTGATCGCCGAACCGTCCAGCTGGTCCAGGACCGGCAGGCCCTTGCGGATGGTGATCTCGTCGGTCAAGCGCCAGGTGTGGTAGACCGACAGCTGGAACATGCCCTGCCCCGGCCGCATCATGCCCATCGGCGGACCGCCGCCGCCGGGCCCGCCCGGACCACCGCCCGGAGGGCCACCGAAGCGCATGCCGCCGCCGGGACGCCCCGCCCCTCCGCCGAACCGGCCCATGCCTGGCCCGTCGGCCGCGCCCGGCGTGGGCTGGCCGATCGGCTTGAACAGGTTGAAGCCCCAGCGGATGTTCTCGCTCTGCGCGCTCGCGAAGTTCACCGGCCGAGCGTCGATCGCCAGCAGACGTCCCGTGGCGTCGCGCGTGAAGCGTTCGGGGAACGCGGCCTCCAGGTCCGGCGTGATCGCCGGGAACGAGGCGATCATGTTCTTGGTCTCGGCGCGAGTGTAGGTCGCGTTGAAGGTCAGCTCGAGCTTGTCGATCGGCTTGTAGTTCAAGCCCAGCTTCTGGACCTGGCGGTTGTCGT
The DNA here is from genome assembly GCF_035254145.1 of Caulobacter sp. Classification (GTDB taxonomy): domain Bacteria; phylum Pseudomonadota; class Alphaproteobacteria; order Caulobacterales; family Caulobacteraceae; genus Caulobacter. The sequence goes on from NZ_DATFAV010000193.1 coordinate 3,834, forward strand.
TGCGCAGGGCCGCGTTACCGCCGTCCGTGCGATTGATGATCACGGTCTGGCCGGTCGTGAAGTCGAACACCGAGACGTTCGGGGTCACCACCACCGGATCGTTGACCTGGTTGGTCGACGGCGCGCCCTCCTCGTCGGTGAAGCTGGCGATGAAGGTGATCTTCTTGATCGGCGACCAGTTGAGGCCGCCGCCCAGGGTGGTCAGTCCGCCCAGGTCCGACAGGTCATCGTAACCCAGGTTGAAATTGGCCGAGAGGTCGCCGGCCTTGGCCAGGAACCCCTGGCGCGTGCTCGTGAGCGGCAGGTTGAAGCTGCTCTGGAAGCTCTCGGTGATGCGGGTGATGTCCCGCGTCGTCGTGACGCCCGAACGGACGGTCTTGGCGTCGAGCGCCCTGCTGTTGGCCCCGACCTTGAAGGTCGTCTGCAGCGGTCCGGCTGGCAGCTGGACCAGATTGCCGTTCAGGACGAGCTCGGCGCTGGCCGCGGTCGAGACGGAATGGGCGGTGTCGGACGCCGCGGTCTTGTAGAGGCTGGGCGAAATCACGCCGAACGGATTGACGGTCGGATCACCGGCGGCCACCGCCGCCTGGAACGCCGAGGCGTCCAGACCGCGGCCCGTGGTGGTGTCGGTCTCGGTGCGGTCGAAGTCGCCAGTCAGGTTCCAGCGCCAGTCCTTGATCCGCCCGTTGGCGGCCATGCTGAGCTGGGTGCGCAGCGTATCGACGTCGCGCGCCAGGGCGCCGGGGGCGTCGATGTAGCGATAGCCCGTCACGGCCTGCGAGAACGGCGAGAACGGGCTGGCGGCCGGCAGGGTGAAGGTCACGCCGGGCAGGCCCAGCAAGGCGCGGCTGCTGGTGTCTTCCAGGTTGCCGCTGATCGTCAGCTGGGTCTGCTTGTTGATGTCGCGGCTATAGGAACCCCGCAGCGTCCCCTTGTCGGACCTGGAGATCAGCGAGCGATCGCTGGTCAGATCGCCAGTGTTGTAGCGGTTGGCCAGAGCGGCGAAGTCGGAAAGGCTGGCCTTGCCGTTCAGCGCCGACGCCGGAACGCCGGCATAGGTGACCACGCCGCCGGCCAGGCTCGACAGGGCCGGGATCTCGGCCCCGCCCACGCCGGCGATGTTGCCGGTCAGGTCGAACGGCTGGCCGTTCGGCGAGCGGACGATGTCGCGGTCCGTCTCCAGCAGATAGGGATCGTGCGACAGCTGGACGTCGAGGTTCCAGCGCCGGTCGCCGTCTATGTGCACGCGGTTGCCGCCCGCGCTGGGCGCGACGCGGCCGCCGTCGGTGGCCACGGTGGCGGCCGCCTGGCTCATCAGGGCGTTGTAGTTCTTCTTGAGGATGATGTTCACGACCCGCTGATCGGCCTTGTAGCCGTAGCTGAGCGCGACCTCCTCGGGCAGAATCTGGAACTTCTCGATCGCCTCGGGCGGAACGCCCTGGATCTCCTGCATGCCCGAGATGCGGCGGCCGTTGATCAGCAGCACCGGCCCGCCGCTGGAGTCGCGCCCCCGCGTGCTGGTGGTCTGCGGCGTCAGCATGGTCAGCAGTTCGCCGATGCTGGTCGCGCCGAAGCTCTGGATCTCGGCCTCGTTCAGCTCGATCTCGGGCTCGATATTGCCTTCGACCTTGCCGCGCGGGTCGGCCTGGATGGTCAGGCCCTCGACCTCGTTGGGGCCGTCGCTCTTGGCTTGCGTTTGCGTCTGCTCCCCGGCCGGGGGCGCCGACAGCGCCTGGGGCGCGGTCACGGCGGCGGTCGTTGGGTCCAGCGCGGCGGCGGCCAACCCATAGAGAAGCACGGAAAGGGTCATTCAGGCCCACGGAGACACGAGTTGCGAGGACGCCGACGCATGCCGACGCCAACGCGGAGTTGCTGCTCTTACGGGCCAAGGCCCGGCGTCGCAACGCCCCCGGCGTTATCCAAAGGCAATGCAGCATAAAGCGCACGCTGGTGTGTCTTCGAAGGTGGATATCGCGGCCCAAGCATTGAAATATCGCCACATTTTCGGCCAGGAGGCCTGTCGCCGGAAACGATGTTGCAGCGGCGAAACAAACCACGTCCCACGGTCGCGGCCTTGGCGTGAGCGCCCTTGCCAGCTCGGGGCGCGCAACCTGAGCGCGCTATCGTTCCAGAAAAGCCTGGAAGCCGCCGTAGATCATCCGCTTGCCGTCGAACGGCATGCTCGCCATGTCGCCCTTCAACCGCTCGTCGGCCATCACCTTGGCGTTGATGGCGTCGCGGGACGCCCGGTCCGGATAGGTGATCCACGAGAAGATCACGACCTCGTCCTCGGTGGCCTGCACGGCGCGCGGAAACGAGGTGAGTTCGCCATAGGGAACATCGTCGGCGACGCACTCCACATAGGACAAGGCGCCGTGTTCCAGCCAGACCTCGGCCCCCTTGCGGGCCATCTCCTTGTAGGCCTCCAACCGGTCCTTCGGGACGGGGACCACGAAACCGTCGACGTAAGCCATGATGCTTCTCCTTGGTCGTCGTTGAGGACACAAGGACGACTGAACGGCTCCAGTTCCGACAGTCCCGCCGATTTAGACGAGAAGAACGTCGGGCGAGCGTCGCAGCGATCGCGGCAGGTCTGGCCCGTATCCGAAGCGGACCACCAGGTCCGGCCTGCGCCCCCTCGCGCCAAGCCACGCGGCCAGCCGCGGGCGCGTGGACGGGTCCTCCACCGGCTGGTTCAGCAGGGCCAGCTTCAAGCCGGCGGCCGTCGCGCTCAGCGCGAACCGGGTGAAGGCGCGGCCGACGGCGATCCAATCGGGCGGCGTCTCGCCCGGCCCGGTGAAGACGGCCGCGCCAGCGGAGCTCCGCATCCAGCGTCCGAGCCGGTCGGCCTCGCTCCGAGGGGTCATCGCCAAAGGCAGCAGGCGCTGACCCAGCCAGCGCGGCGTGGTCACATTGCCCGACGCCCCCGCGAACAGGCCGTCTCGCCTGGCCAGGGCTTCCCCTGGGCTGAAGCGGATCCATTCGACCAGCTCGGCCATGAAGGCGCGGTCCGCGATCTGGGCCTTGTCGCCGGCCACCATCATCTCGGTCAAAACCGCGCGCTCGCTCGGATCCAGCACCAGGCGAAGCCCGACCTCGGGCCCGACGGCCGCCGCGAGCGCTCGCAGGGTCGCTGGGTCCACGGACCGGCCGTCATAGGTGGTCCTGGTCGAGGCGCGACGCGGGATCGCTCGGAACAGCGGCCCCGGACGCGGCGGCGCGGTGGTGAAGGCCACGCGGATATGGCCATCGGACGCGATCTGCGGTTCGCCGACCCAGCCATAGCCCAGGCCCGCCTGCAGCATCGTCTCCAGGGCGCATCCCAGGCTGACGAACAGGTGGTGGTCGTCGGGATCGACCACGCGCGTGCGCCGCGCATAGTCGGGAAGGATCCCGATCACGTGCGGCTCGATCCGGAACCGCCACGGCTGAGTGTTGTGACCGTTGGCGGCCAGGGTCGCGGCGCGGATCAGGGCCAGAGCCGGAAAACCGCCCCCGACGACCGGCGGCAGGCGCCACAGGTCATCGACGGCGCTCTGGTAGGGCGTCTCGCCGCGAGCGCAGCCCGTGACAAGCAGGGGCGCGGCGGCGATCAAGGCGCGGCGAGTGGTCATGACGGTCGCTCCGATAGCTAAAGCTACGCGCCGTTCGCCTCGCCGCCCTTGCGTCGCGTCAACCGGCCTACTCCGTCTTTAGATAAATTTCCGAGCCCTGCTCGCGGAACTTCTCGCTCATCTCGGCCATGCCCAGCTCGGCGCTGTTGGGCGCCTTGCCGGCCGCGAAGTCGCGGACTTCCTGGCTGATCTTCATCGAACAGAACTTGGGACCACACATCGAGCAGAAGTGGGCGGTCTTGTGCGCTTCCTTCGGCAGGGTCTCGTCGTGGAACTTGCGGGCCGTCTCCGGATCGAGGGCCAGGTTGAACTGGTCCTCCCAACGGAACTCGAACCGAGCGCGGCTGATCGCGTCGTCCCACATGGCCGCGCCGGGGTGACCCTTGGCGAGGTCGGCGGCGTGGGCGGCCAGCTTGTAGGTGATGACGCCGGTCTTGACGTCGTCGCGGTCCGGCAGGCCCAGGTGCTCCTTGGGCGTGACGTAGCAGAGCATCGCCGTGCCGAACCAGCCGATCATCGCCGCCCCGATGCCGCTGGTGATGTGGTCGTAGCCGGGCGCGATGTCGGTGGTGAGGGGCCCGAGCGTGTAGAACGGCGCCTCGTCGCACAGCTCGAGCTGCTTGGTCATGTTCTCGCGGATGAGGTGCATCGGGACGTGGCCCGGGCCCTCGATCATCACCTGGACATCCTGCGCCCAGGCCCGCCGGGTCAGCTCGCCCAGCGTCTCCAGCTCGCCGAACTGCGCGGCGTCGTTGGCGTCGGCGATCGACCCCGGCCGCAGCCCGTCACCGAGGCTGAAGCTCACGTCGTATGCCTTCATGATCTCGCAGATCTCGTCGAAGTGCGTGTAGAGGAAGTTCTCCTGGTGGTGGGCGAGGCACCACTTGGCGAGGATGCTTCCGCCGCGGCTCACGATGCCGGTCACCCGCT
>NZ_DATFAV010000194.1:0-4115 GCF_035254145.1 Caulobacter sp.
GGGCCAAAAGGTCGGCGCGCACCGCATGGAACGGTTGGAAATCGGCCAGGCGCGCGGCGTCCAGGGCGTCCAGTTCGGCCAGGGCCGTGGCCGGCCCCGCCATCTCCGCCAGGGCGACCGCGCGGTTGACCCGCACGAACGGATCCTCTCCGAAGCCCAGCAAGGCGTCATGCAGAGCCAGGATCGCCGGCCAGGGCGGCGGATCGTCCAGCGACCGCCGCGCGCTCCAGGCGCCATGCAGGGCCGCTCGCAGCTGCCGGGGGCCGGGCGCGTTCAGCCGCGCGGCCCGTCGCAGCAGGAGGTCGGCTTCGTCGATCAGGGGACGGCGCCACAGGGCCGGATCCTGGTCGGCCAGCGGGACCATGGCCCCCTCGGCGTCAAGCCGCGCCGGCCGTCGCGCCTCGGCGAAGCGGACCAGGGCGGCGAAGGCCAGGCACTCGGCTTCGTTCGGCAAGAGCTCGGCCAGCACGGCGGTCAGGCCCAGCATCTCCTGGGCGTAGCCGGCGTGGGCGCCCGCCCCGGCCGCGTCCTCGTGGGCGCGGGCGTAGGCCACCTCCAGGGTCGAGAGCACGGCGGCCAGGCGCTCGGGCCAGGCCTCGGGGCCGGGAACCTCGAACGACACGCCGGCCTGCGCGATCTTCTTCTTGGCGCGGGTCAGGCGCTGCAGCATGGCCGGCTCGGAGACCAGGAAGGCGCGGGCGATCTCCTGGCTCGACAGCCCGCAGACCAGCCGCAGGGTCAGGGCCGCGCGGGCCTCGGGGGCGACGGCCGGGTGGCAGCAGACGAAGATCAGCCGCAGCCGCTCGTCGGGGATCAGGCGGGCGTCAAAGACCAGTTGATCCTCGGCCGAGGGTTCCGGTTCGAGCGGTTCGGGCGCGAGGCGCGACCTGACATTCCGTTTACGGATCAAATCCAGCGCGTGGCGTCGCGCCGTGGCGTAGAGCCAGGCGTCGGGCGCCAGCGGCGGAGTGGTCGGCCAGACGGCCGCCGCCCGCGCGCAGGCCTCGGCGAAGGCCTCCTCGGCCAGGTCGAGGTCGCGGAACGCCGCCGCCAGGGCGGCGACGATCCGGCCGCCGGACGCGCGCGCCGCGCGGTCCAGCACGAGGTTGGCGTCCCGAGCGGTCAATCTTCGTCGATCAGCGGCCGGACCTCGATCGAGCCGTCGCCGGCCAGGGGCACGCGCTTGGCCAGGGCCAGGGCCTCGTCCAGGCTGGCGGCCTCGACGATGTAGAAGCCGCCCAACTGCTCGCGCGCCTCGGCGTAGGGGCCGTCGTGCAGGGCGTACTGGCCCGACGCCTTGCGGGCGGTGGTGGCGGTGTCGCTGGTCTTCAGCCCCGCGCCGCCTTGCAGCATTCCCTTGGACGCCAGTTCGCCGGCGAAGGCCTGGTGCGCGGCCAGGATTTCCTCCCAGGCGCGGCCGTTCTCGCCGCGATAGCGGCTTTCGTCCTCGAAGATCAGCAGGGCGTATTTCATGACGATCACTCCTGGCGAGCCCGCGACCCTCGCGGCGCTTCGATCCTTGAGACGCGTGAGCTCCGGCGGATTCGACAGCGGGCCCCGAAAAATGTCGAGGGTGCAGGCGAGTGGATACACGGCCAGCCTAAATCCTCCCCCGCTAGGGGGAGGATTTAGGAGCGTTCGCGGCGCTCAATCATCCGCGTTCGCGATCTTGAATTCCACGAAATCAACCGCTTCTGACTTTTACCCCCTCTCTAATGATCCGCGTTCAGCCGCGCTCCATACTCTTCCTCACCCGATGGCTTGGAAGGGACGTCCGGCCGGCGATCGTGACGGCTGTCGGGGGTGGTCGAGCGGGAAGCGCTCGCCGGTCTTTCTTCGGGAAGGCGTCTTCGCGACGGATCCAGCACGGGCTCCCTGAAACATCGGGACGAAAGGCTGGCGGCGAAGGCTTCGGCGGCGCGACAGGTCCGGGCTGAAATCGCCCGGGCGTTCCGGGACCGGGGTCGTCGCCCCGGCCCGCCCGTCGGGGGCCGACTGTCGGGAGCGGGTTAAAACCCCGCGCCCCGCTGGCTCACCGGATAACGAACCACGCGGAGCGTCCTGGCTTCGTCGAAACGGTACTCACTACCCAAACCTCCGGACGGATGTCCGGCGCTCCGCGTCCCTTCCATCCCTTCAGCGGCCAGCCGCGTGAGGCGGGAAAGCCATGTCCCAATCCTCCTCTCCGACGGGGGCGGATTTGTCTGGAACAGCTGTATGACCCGCGACATAACTGAGGGCATGGACGGATCGACACCCAACACCGCGCCCTTCCGGGACACTCGCTACGCGCCGCGCGCGCTGGACGTCGAGCGCCAGGGCCAGACCCTGATCCTGCGCAATCCCAATCCCTATTCGGACGCGGTGCGGACGACGACCGAGCCGCTGGCGCGGTGGGCCGCCGAGGCGCCGGACCGGGTCTGGTTGGCCGAACGAGTCGCCGGCGCCGACGGCTGGCGCACGGTCACCTACGCTCAGGCCAAGGCGCGGATCGAGGCCCTGACCGGCGGCCTGGCGGCGCTGGGGCTCGAGCGCGGCCAGCCGCTGCTGATCCTGGCCCGCAACGGGATCGACCACGCCCTGATCGCCTACGCCGCCATGAGTCTGGGCGCGCCCGCCGCGCCGGTCTCCCCGCAGTACGGGCTCAAGGGCGCGGACCTGACCCGCCTGCGGCACGCGGTCGAGCGGCTGAAGCCGGCCGCCGTCTATGTCGACGACGCCGAGGCGTTCGGCGAGGCCCTGGCCGCGCCGTTCCTGGCCGGCCTGCCCGTGATCGTCAGCCGCAACGCCCGTCCAGGCGATGTCGCCCTCGAGGACTTGCTGAAGAGCGCGCCACGCCCGCCGGTCGCTCGCCCGGGGGACATCGCCAAGCTGCTGCTGACCTCCGGCTCGACCGGCAAGCCCAAGGCGGTGCTGTGCACCCAGGCCAACATCGCGCTGAACGCCGCCCAGATCGAGGCCTGCTACGCCGATCCGGAGCCGCCGGTGCTGGTCAATTCCGCGCCGTGGAGCCACAGCCTGGGCGCCAACGCCATACTGCACATGGTGCTGCACCGGGGCGGGACCCTCTATATCGACGCCGGCCAGCCGGTTCCGGGCCGCTTCGACGAGACCGTGCGGAACCTGCGCGAGGTCGCCACGACCTATCACAACATGGTCCCCGCCGGCTGGGCCATGCTGGTCGGCGAGCTGGAGCGTGATCCGGCCCTGGCGGCCAGGTTCTTCGAGAAGGTCCGTGTGCTGCAGTACGGCGGGGCGTCCATGGCCCAGTCGATCCTGGATCGCGTCCAGGCCGTGGCCGTGCGGACGGTGGGCGAGCGGATCAGTTTCGCGGCCGGCTACGGCGCGACCGAGACCGGGCCGACGGCCTGCAACATCCATTGGCCCAACGCCCGCTCGGGCATGATCGGCCTGCCGACGCCTGGCACTTCGGTGAAACTGGTCCCGGCGGGGGAGGGCGGCAAGTTCGAGATCCGGGTGAAGGGGCCGCAGGTCTCGCCGGGTTATCTGGACCAGCCGGAAGCCACCGAGCAGGCCTTCGACGAGGACGGCTTCTACCGCCTGGGCGACGCCGCGCGGCTGGCCGATCCGGAGGATCCCTCGGCGGGCCTCGTCTTCGACGGGCGGCTGGTCGAGAACTTCAAGCTGGCCAGCGGGGCCTTCGTGGCCGCCGGCGCGCTGCGGGTGGCGGCCGTCTCGGCCCTGGGCGGGCTCGTTTCGGACGCGATCGTCTGCGGCGAGGGTCGCGAGGGGATCGGCCTGATGCTGTTCCTCGACGCCAAGGCCTGCGAGCGGCTCAAGAGCGAGCACGGGGGCGACGAGGCGGCGGTGCGGGCGGCGATCGCCGAGCGCCTGGCGACCTACAACCAGCACGCCAAGGGCGGGACGGGTCGGATCGCCCGGGCGCTGATCCTGGAGGGCGCGCCCGACGCGGCCAGCGGCGAGCTGACCGACAAGGGCTATATCAACCAGTCCCTGGCGCGCGAACGCCGACCCGTCGAGCTGGAGCGGCTGTTCGCGGAGAGCCCGGACTCGGACATTCTTGTCTTCTGACCGGCCAACAACCGCTCATCCCCGCGAAAGCGGGGACCTAGGCGACGTTGCCGGCGCTCCTC
>NZ_DATFAV010000195.1:0-7166 GCF_035254145.1 Caulobacter sp.
AACATGGGACTCGTCTCGCGCGCCCTGGCGGCGGCGGGGCTTTCCGAGGCCGAGGGCCAGCTGCTTCTGCCCGAAGGCCCGCGCGATTTGGCCGCTCTGCTGTCGCGGCGCCATGACGCGGCGGCGCTGCGGCGACTGAAGGCGTTCGACATCGCGACGCTGAAGATTCGCCAACGGATTCGCGAGGGCGTCATCGCTCGCCTCGACGCGGCCCAGGAACACGCCGACGTGCTGCGTCCGCTGGCCGCCTTCCTGGCCTTCCCGACCAACCTGGCCCTGGCCGTGCGGCTGACCTGGGAATCGGCCGACGCCCTCTGGCGCTGGGCCGGCGACACGGCCACCGACGAGAACCACTATTCGAAGCGGGCGATCCTGTCGGGCATCCTGGTCTCGACCCTGGCGGTCGACATGGCCTCGGGCCGCGACTCGGCCCTGTCGCACCTGGACGCCCGCATCGACAACGTCATGGCCTTCGAGAAGTGGAAGGCGGGACTGAAGCCGATGGACCTGGCCAGCGAGATGGTCGGGGCGCTGGCGCGGATGCGGTACGGCGCCCGCTAGGGCTGGACCTTATTCAACCGTCATTCTCGCCCTCGTGGCGGGAACCCCTGGTTAGGCTGACACGTGAGACGCAAGCGAACCGCCTGCGGTCCGTCCCTCCCGCCCTCGCGGCGGACAGCGGGGTTCCCGCCAAGAGGGCGGGAATGACGGTGGGTGTTTAGGGACTGTCTACCCCCCGAACGCCGCCGTCAGGCGGTCGAAGTGGGCTTGCACCGGACGCGGGGCTTCCTCGCTGGGCGCTTCCACGTACATGCGGCGGTCCAGGTGGCGGACGCGCTCATACAGGCGCTCGGAGCGCTGCAGCAGGTTGGTCAGGCCGAACGGCAGCTCTTCGGTCGGCGGCGCCTCGGCGGCGGCTTCTTCGCCCAGGCGATAGGATTCCGCGCAGGCGGCTTCCGGCGGCATGTCACCTTCGCGCACGGCGCGCTGGACCAGCAGCCACGAAGCCACCTGCATCAGGCGGGTGGTCAGGCGCATGCTTTCGGTCGCATAGCCCAGGGCGGCGTTGCGCGAGAGGACCTTGCTGTCATGACGTCCGGCTCCGTCGAGATAGGCGGCGGTCTCCTCGACCAGCTGCATGCCTTCCTCGAACGTGCGGTCGAACAGTTCCGATCGCGCGAAGTCCTGGATCACTCCAGCGCGCCAAGGCGTGTCCGCGAACGCGTTCACTTCGGTCATAGCCACTCTAATGCCCCTCGAAAGGCCGCGAGGACGTCTCGCTTGACGAGGGGGACTGCAACCCCCGTGCCAGAACGCATCGTCCCGTTGCGACCCACCCCCTTCGAACCAACCCGACACGATGGCGGCCGAAGCGGATACGCGCTTAAGACGCCAGTAACCTCACCGAAAGCTTAAAAGAGCTTTTAGTCCAGGCGACCAAACAACGCATTGGCCGCGTCGCGACCAGCCCTTTTCTTGGCCAGTTGGGCCTTGGTGCGCTCGATTTCGGCCTGCAGGGCCTGGATGCGTTCCTCCAGTTCCGCGACGCCGTAGACCTCCAGGTCCTCGTGGGTCGTCTCGGTCAGAGCGCGTCCGCTGAAGGCGCGGGGTTCCGCGGTCTCCTCGAACATCGGCATTCTCCCTTTTCCGTCAGCCATCTGACGCCTACCTAGGCCGCAAGGCAAGCCGAGACGAAGGAGCCGCCGATGGGCGAGACGATGACCGCGATCGCGATCGAGGGCGGCAAGGGAGCGGCGGACGCTCTCAAGCCGGTGACCGTGGATCGTCCCGAACCGGGACCGGGGCAGGTGCTGATCAAGGTCGCCGCCGCCGGGGTGAACCGGCCCGATCTCCTGCAGCGCATGGGCTTCTATCCGCCGCCGCCGGGCGCGCCGCAGACCCTGGGCCTGGAGGTCGCGGGCGAGGTGGTAGTCGGTTCCGGACGCTGGAAAGCCGGCGACAAGGTCTGCGCCCTGCTGGGCGGCGGCGGCTATGCGCAATACGCGGTGGTCGACGCCCGCCACGCCCTACCGATCCCGGGCGACCTGGACCTGGTCCACGCCGCGGCCCTGCCCGAGACGGTGTTCACGGTGTTCGCCAACGTGTTCGAGCACGGCGGCCTGAAGGCTGGCGAGACCCTGTTGGTTCATGGTGGGACGTCCGGAATTGGGACGACCGCGATCGCCATGGCCAAGGCCGCCGGCGCCAAGGTCATCGCCACCGGCCGCGGACCCGACAAGAAGGCCAAGGCGCTGGCGCTCGGCGCCGACATCGCCGTCGACGCCAAGGCCGAGGACTTCGCCGAGGTGGTCAAGGCCGCCGGCGGCGCCGACGTCGTTCTCGACATGGTCGGGGCCAGCTATTTCGAGAAGAACCTGGACGCCCTGAACACCGGCGGCCGCATCGTCTACATCGCCAGCCTGGGCGGCTCGACGCTGGAGGTTCCGGTGATGAAGATCATGCAGAAGCGGGCGGTGATCACCGGCTCGACCCTGCGCCCCCGCTCGGCCGACGAGAAGGCGCGCCTCGCCGCCGAGGTCGAGCGCGTAGCCTGGCCCTGGGTGGCGGCGGGGAAGCTGAAGCCGATCGTCGACGCGACCTTCCCCCTGGCGGAGGCGGCCAAGGCTCACGCGCACCTCGAGGCTGGGGAGCATGTGGGTAAGGTGGTGCTGGTGGTTTGAGCGTTTTGGCCTTACGCGCCAGCTGTGGTTAAATCGCAGGGAAAGCAGGAGGCTATGTTGGACGTCAAGGAAGCGGTCTCTAAGGCCAAAGCTCATGTCGCTGATATATTCTCGGATGAGCAGCCGACGAATATCGGTCTCGAAGAGGTCATGTTTGACGACAGGGCTGGCGCCTGGAAGATCACTATTGGCTTCTCTAGGCCCTGGAACACCGTCAAGAACGCGTTAACCGCGCTCACCGGCAGTGTTGATACCGGGAGGACACTCAAAGTTTTGACGATTAGCAATGACGATGGCCGGGTGCTTTCGATAGCTGCCCGAGACGCTGCCTGACGTGGCGCTTCGGCCCGTTCTGCTGGACACCAATCTCCTACTGCTATTCGTGGTGGGAACGGCGGATCGGGCCGCCATCCCCAGACACGGCAGGCTCAAGGCGTATTCGCCGGAGACTTTCGATCTTCTTCTGTTGTTGTTGGAGCAGGCCAGCGAAATCGTCGTGACACCGAACACCGCGGCCGAAACGTCCAATCTATTGAGACAGGGCGTGACAGGACCCCTGCGTTACGCGCTTTCGGCCCACTTCGCGGCCCTTCTTGGACAGGTGCGCGAGGACTACGTTCGTTCGTCGGTGGCGGTGGAGCATCGAACTTTCGTTCGGCTCGGCCTCAGCGACGCGGTTATTTCGCACTTGGCGGACGGAGACATGGCGATCCTCACCGCCGATCTCGACCTCTACATAGAAGCGGTGAGTTCAGGGAGAGATGCCGTGAACTTCAATCACGTGCGCGAGGAGTATGGCGTTTAGCGCTGCGCGGAGTTCGCAAGGCTTAATCGCGAGAACCTCACCTCCTCTGCCCGCGTTCTCCTCGCATGAGCGAGATCCGCATCGGCTGCTCCGGCTGGGCCTACAAGGATTGGCGCGGGCCGTTCTATCCGGAGACGATCCGGCTGAAGGACCACTTCGCCTATTACGCCACCCGGTTCGACACGACCGAGATCAACGGCAGCTTCTATCGCCTGCCATCCGAGAACGCCGTGAAGGGCTGGGCCGAACAGGCGCCGGAGGGCTTCGTCTTCGCCTGGAAGGTCTCGCGCTACATCACCCACAACAAGAAGCTGAAGGACTGCCAGGACAGCGTCGACCTGGTGTTCGGACGCATGGCGCCGCTGGGCGAACACCTGGGGCCGGCGCTGGCGCAGCTGCCGCCGATGCTCCACCGCGACGACGAGCGGCTGAAGCGGTTCCTGTCCTGGCTGCCGAAGGATTGGCGCGTCACCGTCGAGTTCCGGCATGACAGCTGGTACGACGAGGGCGTCTATTCGATCCTGCGCGACCATGGGGTCGCCTTCTGCATCTCCGACCACCACGACGCGCCGTCGCCATGGCTGGTCACCGCCGACTTCGCCTATGTGCGAGGGCATGGGCCGGGCGGCCGGTATTTCGGTCGCTATCCGGAAAAGGATCTCCAGGCCTGGGCCGACTTTCTCGCCGGACAGCGCAAGGCGGGTCGTGATGCGTACAGCTACTTCGACAACGACGTGAAGAGCGCCGCGCCGCGGGACGCCGACATCCTCAAGACCCTGGTCCCGCTATAGAATAGGGCGTTAAGCGGCGGGTCCCCCGTTCCCTTTTTCCAAGAACCGGATTATAGCGTCTACAATATCCCGCCCGGCCGAAAGGCCGGGCGCCGTCATTTCTGGAGGACCGCATGTCCGACATCCTGATGCCCAAGGCGACCGCCGTCTGGTTGGTGGACAACACCTCGCTCTCCTTCGAGCAGATCGCCGACTTCTGTGGTCTGCACCCGCTGGAAGTGCGCGGCATCGCCGATGGCGAAGTGGCGCGCGACATCCGCGGCGCCGATCCGATCGGCAACGGTCAGCTGACCCGCGAGGAACTGGACCGCGCTCAGGCCAACCCGGACTACCGGATGAAGGCCCAGGTCAGCCGTCACGCCGAACTGCTGAAGCCGCAGAAGAAGGCTCCGCGCTACACCCCGGTGTCGCGCCGCCAGGATCGTCCGGACGCCATCGCCTGGTTCCTGCGTCACCATCCCGAAGTGACCGACGCTCAGATCTCCAAGATCCTGGGCACGACCAAGGCCACGATCGAGCAGGTCCGCAACCGCACCCACTGGAACGCGGCCAACATCAAGCCGGTCGATCCGGTGACCCTGGGCCTGATCGGCCAGCTGGAGCTGGACGCCCTGGTCAAGAAGGCCGCCGAGAAGAAGGCCAAGGACGACCTGAAGAAGGGCATCGTTCCGGAAGATCCGACCCTGCGCCCCGCCTCCGAGGCCGGCCAGTTCGAGCCCGAGGTCGAGGAAGAAGAAGACTTCCGCGCCCCCCGCGGCGACATCAAGGCCGAGGACGTGTTCGGCAAGTCGGCCGGTTACGTCGACGAGGAAGACGAAGACTAGACCGCGAAAGCTGTCATCCCGGCCAAGCGCGCAGCGCGCCGAGCCCGGACGCGGCAAGCGCCGGCTTATCCGACGGTCCCGGGTCTAGGCTACGCTTCGCCCGGGATGACAGTTTTGACGGCCAAAGACAAAGGCCCCGCTCCTTGCCGGAGCGGGGCCTCTCGTTTTTCGGCTGCTATTCCAAGCAGCTAGTGCATTCGCGCCCTCAAGCCTTCGATCTCTTCCTTGAGCCGAAGCTTCTGGCGCTTGAGCTCCCTGAGCATCGTACCATCGCTACCGGGTCTACTGGTCTCCTCCTGGATCTTGCGATCGAGGTTCTCGTGACGGGACCCAAGCTCGCGGATACGGGATTCGATGGCCATGGCTCTCGGCTCCTTGCTGTTGGAGAAGAAAGTGAACACCCGCTGCGCGATGCTGTCAGATCACATATGATTGCACTGGGCGGCGCTTGACGTGGCCCAGTTTGCTCCCGTGACGGACGAAAATTCACCATGACCGACGTTTCGAAGACCCTTGGCCGGCCCGGCGACCGCCCCCGCCTGGTGGTCGGGATCACGGGCGCTTCGGGCGTGGTCTACGGCCTGCGGGCGCTGGACGCCTGCCGCGAACTGGGCGTCGAGAGCCATCTGGTGCTGTCGAAATCGGCCGCCCTGACCCTCTCGCAGGAGACCGGCCTGTCGGTCGCCGACGTCAACGCCAAGGCCGACGTGGTCCATCGCGCCGCCGATGTCGGCGCCTCGATCGCCTCCGGTTCGTTCCGGACCCTGGGCATGATCGTCGCCCCGTGTTCCGTCCGCACGATGAGCGAGATCGCCACCGGCGTAACGTCTTCGCTGCTCAGCCGCGCCGCCGACGTGACGCTGAAGGAGCGGCGGACCCTGGTGCTGATGGTGCGCGAAACGCCGCTGCACCTGGGCCATCTGCGCACCCTGACCAAGCTGGCCGAGATGGGCGCGGTGATCGCGCCGCCGCTGCCGGCCTTCTACGCCAAGCCGGTCTCGATCGCCGAGATGGTCGACCAGTCGGTGGGCCGGACGCTGGACCTCTTCGACCTGTCCTGGCGGCCGGTGAAGCGCTGGGGCGAGGACCTTGAAACCCTGGCCGGCGCCGCCGCCGACCGAGCCGAGGGTTAACGTCGATGCGCCTGTGGGACTGGGCCCTCGAGGTCTATGCGCGACAACCTGTCGCGGAGGCGTGCCTGAGCCTTCAGGACGCCCATGGCCAGAACGTGCCGTACCTGCTGTGGGGCGCCTGGATGGCGGTGGAGGGACGATCGGCCGACCTCAAGGACGCCGCCCGGCTGATGCGCGCCTGGGACGCCGAGGTCGGCGCGCCCCTGCGCGGCGTGCGCCGGGCGCTCAAGCCCCCGCGTCCGCCAGTGGACGAGGCCGCCAAGGAGACCCTGCGCGACGCGGTCAAGGCCGTCGAGCTTCAGGGCGAACGGGTGCTGATGGAGAGTCTGGAGGCCCTGACGGGGCCGCCGGGCGCGCCGGGACCCGCGCCGAGACCTGCGCTAGACGGCCTGGTGGCCGCCGCCGAGGCGTCCGGCGATCCGCCGCGCCGGGCCGCGCTGGAAAGGCTCGCCTTCGCGATCGAAAACGCCGATGGTTAGGCGGGCTCGGTGAGCGCCTTTACCGGTCATCAGCCTTTGCTATCTATCACGCTTGAACATTCTGGGCCGGGGATGTTCCGCTTCGGGCGGACCCTGGCGGGGGCCGCCTGAGACCATGTCCATGAACGACGATGATCCGTCGGAAGACTCCGACATCGCGATCGAACGTCGCCTCGCCGACCTGCGCGAGGAGCATAAGGATCTCGATGACGCCATCCAGGCCCTCGAGCAGCGCTACCAGCCCGACATGCTGCAGATCGCGCGCCTGAAGAAAAAGAAGCTGTCGCTGAAGGACGAGATCGGCCGGCTGGAAGACCAGCTCATGCCGGACATCATCGCCTAGGCGGCCGCCGGGCGATCCAGCTTCCTTCTCCCCTTGCGGGAGAAGGTGGCAGCGAAGCTGACGGATGAGGGGTCGAAAACCCTGTCCGGAGAGCGCGGCGCGACCCCTCA
>NZ_DATFAV010000196.1:0-3595 GCF_035254145.1 Caulobacter sp.
CCCTGCGCATCCATCACGTCGATGAAGGACCGCGAGGCGAGCGTCCGATCCTGCTGATGCACGGCGAGCCGTCCTGGGCCTATCTCTATCGCAAGGTGATCGCCGATCTCGTCGCGCGAGGACGCCGGGCCGTCGCGCCCGATCTCGTGGGCTTTGGCCGCTCGGACAAACCCGCGCTGCGGACGGACTACACCTACGAACGTCACGTGGCCTGGATGAGCGACTGGCTGGTTCGCAACGACCTGAAGGACATCGTGCTGTTCTGCCAGGACTGGGGCGGGCTGATCGGCCTGCGGCTGGTCGCGGCCTTCCCCGAGCGGTTCGCCGCGGTCGTCGTGTCGAACACCGGCCTGCCCGTCGGCCTCGGCAAGACGGACGGGTTCGAGGCTTGGTTGAACTTCAGCCAGAACGTCCCGGAGCTGCCGATTGGCTTCATCCTGAACGGCGGGACGGCCCGCGACCTCTCCGACGCCGAGCGCGCCGCCTACGACGCGCCTTTCCCGGACGAGCGCTACAAGGAAGGGGCCCGGCAATTCCCGACCCTGGTGCCGATCACGCCCGAACATGCCTCTGTGGCCGAGAACAAGGCCGCCTGGGAGGTCCTGGCCCGTTTCGGCAAGCCGTTCGTCACCGCCTTTTCCGACGCCGATCCGATCACCCGCGGCGGCGAGGCGATCTTCCAGGCCCGCGTGCCCGGCGTACGCTCGGTGACGCTGAAGGGCGGGCATTTCGTGCCGGAGGACAGCCCGGACCAGATCGCCGCCCTGCTGGACGACCTGGTCGCCACGCTCCCGCCGACGGAGTCGGTCGGATGAAGGTCGTCAACGCCGTCTTCCCCGAACCTTTGCAGATCGCCGAGTTCTTCGGCGCGCCCGAGGAAGGCCCGATCGTGATGGTCAATCTGCTGAAGTTCCGGACCAGGGCCGAGTACCCAGACGGCTCCGACGCCCACCTCTCCGGCCGCGAGGCCTATGGCCGCTATGGCGAGGCCGTCAGCCGGCTGGTCGAGGGACTGGGCGGTCGGATCCGCTACAGCGGCGCGGTGACCGGCCTGCTGCTGGGCGAGGTCGAGGCGCTGTGGGACGCGGTCGCCCTGGCCGAATATCCGTCGCTGGCGGCGTTCCAGGCCATGGCCATGTCGCCCGAGATGCACGCCATCGAGCACCACCGAAAGGCGGGACTGGCGGGTCAGCTGAACATCCGCACCCGTCCGGGTCCGGGCTTCTAGCGCTCCCGGAGCACCGTGCGAAAGCCGATGTGCGACGCCCCGCTGTCGGGCGGGCCCGGCGTGCGCGCCGCCGGGCGATAGCGGAAGCAGTAGTCGTCGGCGCACAGGAACGAGCCGCCCTTGATCACGTGCTTGGGGACGTTCGGCTCGGCGGGATCGAGCGCGCGGATCTCCGGCGGCCCGCCGGTCTCGATCACGCTGGCGGGCGCCAGGCCAGGCCGGAACCAGTCGCGGGTCCACTCCCAGACGTTGCCGGCCATGTCGACCAGGCCATAGCCGTTGGGCGCAAAGCAGCCGACTGGCGAGGCCCTGGCCTTGAAGCCGTCGCTTCCCAGGTCCTGAACCGGAAAGATCCCCTGCCAGGTGTTGGCGCGGGGATGCTTCGGGTCCTGGGGCTGGTCCCCCCAGGCGTAGCGTCGCCCGACGAGGCCGCCCCGAGCGGCGAACTCCCACTCGGCCTCGGTCGGCAGGTCGCGGCCCAGCCAACGGGCGTAGGCCATGGCGTCCTCCCAGGCGATGTGGACCACCGGCCAGGCTTGGCGCCCCCGAATGCTGGAGCCTGGCCCTTCCGGGTGGCGCCAGTCCGCGCCGGGGACCACCCGCCACCACCGCGAAGGATCGTCCGACCTCGCTCCCTTCGCCCCCACGAAGACGAGCGAGGCCGGACGCCGCTGCGCCGCCGACAACTGGGCGTAGCGCGCGGGATCGAGCGGCCGCTCGGCCACGGTGCGATAGCCCGTGGCCTCGACGAACCGCGCGAAGGCGGCGTTGGTGACCTCGGTCCGGTCGATCCAGAACGGCGCGACCGAGACGGTTTCAGGAGGCCCCTCCTCCGAGCGCAGCGGCGCCGCGCCCATCAGGAACCTGCCGCCCGCCAGGCGAACCATGCCCGCCGCGCGATGGCCCGGATCGGCGACTGGCAAGTCTGTCAGACAGGCCTTGAGCGACCTGTCGCAACCCGCCAGGGCCAGCACCGCCAGAGCCGTCCAGACGGGGAAAAGCGCCCTCAATTGTCCCAATAGACGTACTCGTCGCTGGGCTTGGCCGGGACGCCGCCAGGATGGTCGACATAGATCGCGCCCGACAGCAGCGAGGGCCAGGCCGGCTTGACCATCTGGCCGTCCAACTGGGCCAGCACGGCCCGCAGCTCCCTGACCTTGTCCGGTCGGGCCTTGGAAAGGTCGCGGCGTTCGGTGGGATCGTTGGCCAGGTCGAACAGCCAGACCCGGTTCGGCTCCTGGGCGACCTGCAGCTTCCAGCCGCCGGCCAGCACCACCTTGTAGCGGCCCGAGCGCCAGTACATCGCCTTGTGCGGATCGCCGCTGACCTGACCCTTCACGAAGGGAACGAGGTCGACGCCGTCCATGACCCGGTCGGCGGGCGGACGCGCCCCGGCCGCGCCCGCGGCGGTGGCGAAGATGTCCACGTGGCCCACCGGACTGCGATAGACCGCCCCCGCCGGCAGCTGGGCGGGCCAGCGCAACAGGAACGGCGTCTTGATCCCACCCTCGAAGAAGGTGGCCTTCCAGCCGCGGTAGGGCCGATTCAGGTCCGGCAGGCCGACATAGTTGGCCCCGCCGTTGTCGGAGGTGAAGATCACCAGGGTGTTGTCGTCCAGTCCCCGGTCCTTCAGCGCCTTGAGCACCCGGCCGACGTTGCGGTCGAGGTTGCGGACCATGGCCGCATAGACCCGCAGCCGATGATCCTGGATCCCGGACAGCGCGTCATAGTCGGCCTTCGGCGCCTGCAGCGGCGTGTGGATGGCGTTGTAGGCCAGGTACAGGAAGAACGGCCGTTTCCGGTTGGCGTCTATGGCCGCGACCGCTTGGTCGGTCAGATAGTCGGTCATGTAGGCGTTCGGATGGAACGGCTGGCCGCCGTTGAACTGCACCGAATAGGGCAGCGCGCCCCACAGGAACTTGTCGATCGGGTCGAAGTCCTGGCGCGACTCCTCGACGGACGGATCCCCGACCGGCGCATAGAGCGAGGCGCCGGCCATGAAGCCCAGGCTCTCGTCGAAGCCCTGGTCCTCGGGCCTCGAGCCCTTGACGCCGCCCAGGTGCCACTTGCCCAGGTGAACGGTGTGATAGCCCCTTGTCTTCAACGCCTCGGCGATGGTCACCTCGGTGGACGGCACGGCCTCGGTGTTGTCGTCCCTGGGCGCGTTCTTCACCTCGGCGGCGTTGAAGCGCGATGGATGCAGCGGGTCGCCGCCGTGGCCGCCGACGACGCGGGAGAAGGCCACCGGCGTCGGCGTGAACTCGAAGCCGAACCGGGTGGCGTAGCGACCGGTCATGATCGCCGCGCGAGACGGCGCGCAGGTCGCGTTTCCGGCGTAGCCGTTGGCGAAGGTGACTCCCTCGTGGG